>CBIMJC010000377.1:0-3515 GCA_966244125.1 uncultured Rheinheimera sp. | reverse complement strand
ATAAAAACCGAGGATCCAAAAGTAGTTCTGCCTTTGGATCTTGAATTTGATAAATTCAAGATCCAAGGCCTGACCCCCAGCTTCGCTCTGACCCGAATTATTAGGTTACAGCTTACGCACCCAGATATTGCGGAAACTGACGCTGTCGCCGTGATCCTGCAATTTCAGTGGCAGGCAGCCATGGGCCTTGACTTGTGGTGCACCTATCCATTCGGTAGTACCGGCAATTTCAGTGTGGTTTTGCAGCAATACCCCATTGTGCAGCACTGTGACATAACCTGGTGATAAACGTTTTTCACCATCAAAACGTGGCGCTTTGTAGATGATGTCGTACTGCTGCCACTCGCCTGTCGGACGGGTTGCATTCACCAGCGGAATAGTCTGCTTATACACAGCACCAGCCTGGCCATTCGGATAAGTTTTATTCTGGTACGAATCTAAAATCTGAATTTCGTACATTTCCTGTAAAAAAATACCGCTGTTGTTACGCAGCTGGCCTTCTTTATCCATCCGATCCTTGCCAACACGCCATTCCAGATGCAGCTGAATATCACAAAATGACTCTTTACTGCGGATATCGCCCGTACCTGGTTTTACCGTTAACACACCGTCTTTGATGATCCACTGAGCTGCAGCGCCGGTATTGACCGACTGCCACTGCGATAAGTTGTTATCCAGCAGTTGTATCGCATCAGAAGGTGCCTGACCTTCCACTGCAGTAACCACAGGGGGGACCGGAGTCCAGACTTCAGTTTTAGCCGCTAAGGCATGACGTTCTGCTTCTGTTAATTTGCTGATATCAGTGGCGGCCTGAGCCGCTGCGCTTAACGATAAAGCGACACCAATCCATAGATAATTCATCGTATATACCTTTGAAAAAGGCGGACTAAGCCGCCTGATTGAACACAGGAAACAGCGAAAGTGGCTCAGGTCGCCCAGGCGCGATCACCTTTTTTATACGGCATATTGCCATCATAACGGCCAGGCACTGCCACATAACGCAGCACTTCAGTCGCGCCCACTTTTGAGGTGAAAAACACCATCAGCGTCAGCTGTTTTAACAAGGTAAAATAATGCGGTAAAGCTTGGCCTGAAGCTTGTTTGGCTTCCTGATCCAGCTTCGATAACAATTCATGTTTCTGCGCTGCAGTCAGTTGCATAAAGTCTTTGCCAAATTGTTTTTTGGCCAGCGCTTTGATGGTTTTTAAGCCTTCAAAAAATACCGTCTGGTATTGCAGCTCATAACAGTCTGCCACCATCACCGCCATCACAGCACCACAGCCAGCATCTTTAGCACCCGGTGTGCTGGTTTTTGGCAAAATGGTTTCGGCGATTTCGTCCAAAAACGCGATATCAGAGGACGTAAAAAGCGCTTTACCTGCATCTGCTGATTTCAGATCGGCGGCCCATAAATCACCGCCAACCATAGCCATGCCAGTAGCGGCCGCTATCATTTTTAAAAGGTCACGTCTGTCCATATTACAGGTCTCCTTTTTTCAGCGCGTCTACTGCATAAGCCGCAGCACGGGCTGTCAGCGCCATATAGGTTAAAGACGGATTGACACAAGAGGCTGACGTCATAGCTGCACCATCTGTGATAAAGACGTTGGGTGCATCCCACACCTGGTTAAAGCCATTTAATACCGAGGTTTTAGGATCACGGCCCATACGGGCAGTGCCCATTTCATGGATACCTTTGCCCGGGTGGCATTCTTCGTTAAAACCACGGACATTTTTCGCGCCGCCGGCGGTAAGAATATCTATACCATCCTGCATCATATCTTTGCGCATTTTGATTTCGTTGGCTTTGAGCTCAGCGTCCATCGCCAGCACTGGTAAACCCCACTTGTCTTTGACACTGCGGTCTAACGAAATTTTATTGCTGTGATCCGGTAAAATTTCACCAAAACCACTCATGCCTATGGTCCACATTCCTGGTTCTGCTAAAGCGTTTTTCAGATCGGCCCCTATACCCACTTCAGCCACGTTGCGCTGCCAACCCTGATGACTGGCGGCGCCCTGATAACCAAAACCACGTAAATAATCGCGTTTATCGCCGCCCCAGTTACGGAAGCGTGGGATATAAAAACCTGTAGGACGACGGCCAAAATAGTATTTGTCGTCAAAACCTTCAATTTCACCGTAAGCACCGGCATTTAAGTGGTGGTCCATCACGTTATGGCCCAGCTCACCGCTGCTGCTGCCCAAACCGCCTTCCCAGATATCCGTAGCAGAATTCATCAGCACCCAGGTCGAGTTAAAGGCGGACGCATTCAGGAATACTATTTTGCTGGTGAACTCGTAGGTTTGCATGGTTTCGCTGTCCAGCACTTCGACACCACGGGCGCGTTTTTTGTCTTTGTCATACAGCACTTGAGTAACGATAGAAAAAGGCCGCACTGTTAAATTGCCGGTTTTCATCGCCACAGGCAAAGTCGAAGACTGAGTACTGAAATAAGCACCAAAAGGACAACCTAACCAGCATTTATTGCGGTATTGGCAATTGACGCGGTTTTGTTCAGGTTTAGGCTGCGAAATATTGGCTGTGCGGCCACAGATTAAATGTCTGGTGCCACCAAAAGCTTTTTTCAGTCGATCAGACACAGACTGTTCCACTATGTTCAGTGGAAAAGCTGGCAGGTACTGGCCGTCAGGTAATACATCCAGACCATCCCTGTTGCCTGAAATACCAGCAAAACGTTCGACATAGTCATACCAGGGCGCCAGATCCTTGTACCGGATAGGCCAGTCGACCGCTATACCTTCTTTTAAGTTGGCTTCAAAATCAGCTTCGTTTAAACGGTAACTCTGGCGGCCCCATAACAAAGAACGCCCGCCCATATGATAACCGCGGAACCAGTCGAAGCGCTTTTTCTCGACATAAGGCGAATCCTGATCGCTGGCCCACATGCCGTAAGTGCTTTCGTTCAGCGGATAATCCCGCTTTAACACCGGATGCAGTTCCTTCATTTTTACTGTGGCTTTGTCGCGGTGCGGGTAGTCCCAGGCTTCTTTAAAAGCGTTGGTGTAGTCTTTGATGTGTTCAATATCGCGGCCACGTTCCAATAACAAAACTTTCAGGCCTTTTTCGGTCAGCTCTTTGGCGGCCCAGCCACCGCTGATGCCAGACCCGACCACTATGGCGTCGTAATGATTCTGCGCAACTGTCATCTTGTTGTCCCCTGTTGGGCGGGTTTTGTACCAGTCATCTCTGAATGACTTTGGCTACATGCCCTGTTTTCATTATGGTTGGCAAAGCAGTCAGGCCGCTTTGTCCCGGTTTAAACGTCACAAATACGGATAGCCTGAGCCAGTGATTGCGCTCTGCCTTGTTTAGTTTTGGGTGTTGGTACAAATTCCTGCGCCAGATAACCGGTAAAACCTATGTCACGAATAGCTTTAGCTATAGCGACATAGTTCAGCTCCTGCGAGTCATCAATTTCATGACGGCCCGGCACACCTGCAGTGTGATAGTGGCCAAAACACTGATGGTTATCTTTGATAGTGCGGATAAT
>CBIMJC010000376.1:0-3518 GCA_966244125.1 uncultured Rheinheimera sp. | reverse complement strand
TGAAATAAGCCGCGTGCGAATAATAATCCTGCACTTCGGCCATCACCTCCTGTGTTGCAGAGCTCTGATAAAACACCCGGCCTGTGGCAAAATCGACGATATTCAGTTCGGCATCTTTAGTGCAGAACAAAGAGTACTGCTGCACTTCGTGGTCATTAATGATACCAACTAAACTGGGGATATGTTGCCGGAAGGCGTCAATATTCTGGCGTATGTTGCGACCAATACTGAGCGAGACTTGTTTTTCCAGGGCTTCTTGCTGGTCGTTGTTATCGAGGATTTGATAGTTAATATATTTCAGCATAAAGGCCTGGCACCCGCTTAATTGTTGTCTCCGTAGCTTTGATGTGCCTTTTTGCCTTTGCGTAATTGCAGCATTCTGGCAGCTACAGTACTTCTTTCAGAAGTGACTTGTTCAGTGATAAGACTAACCCACTGCAAGTTATCTGCCAATATACTTTGTAAATCAGGTGTTTGTTGAGGATTTTCACAGAGTTGCTGCAGTAGTTTGTCAAACTCCTGCCAATGCAAAGCGAATTCGTCAGTGGAATAGTCTTGCAGCGCCAACAGTTCATTAATCTGTTGGCGTTTCTGCAGTAACAGGCTAACAATCTCTGCCATTAAGCTGAGGCCAACGCAGATTGTCCCTGACGTTCCGCCAGCATCTGGAAGCCTTTTTGCCGCTCTTCCACTGGTATAGCGTCCCAGCCCGATTTGATTTTGATCATAATTTCAATCACATCATCGACTTTCGCCGGGTTACTTTCCCGACTAGCCTGCATCAGGTGATTCACCATAAAATCGTACAAGGACCAGAGATTTTGTGACACCTCGCCGCCTACCTCCATATCCAGAGAATGTTGTAAGGCAGAAATAATGCTCATGGCTTTGGACACTGTGCGGGATTTTTCAGCAAAATCCTTACGCTCCATCGCCCCTTTGGCTTTAGCCATATTCTCTAAAGAACCCTGCATTAATAACTGAATAATGCGATGAGGGTCGGCAACTGCCAGATCATCTTTGATGCCTACAGATTTGTAGGCCTTAATACCGTAACTCATAGCAAGCTCCTGTTAACTGCCATAACGTGGCAGGTTTGCCAGTTGCTGCACCAGGTAACTGGAAGTACTTTGTAATTGACCTAAAGTCGAATCCAAAGCTCCGTAACGCTGACGCAAGGTTTCTTCGTAGCTCACTATATATCGTTCGAAAGCCTCACGATCTTTAGTATTTTTTTTCAATTGGTCTTTCAGTGAGGTTTCTTTGTTCACTAATAAGCCATCGCGGTCAGTAAACTGGGAAATGATTTTATCCATTTCCTTGGTGATACCACCTGTAGCACCAAACAAATCGGCAATTTTATCGTAGTTATTTTCCAGCGCATCATCAAAACGTTCACGGCCAGAATCAGCACCGTATAAACGGGTACTGGAGATTTCCATTTTGCCCTGGTCATTAAAGGTAATACCCAAGGCATATAAGTTATTCAGTTCAGCGCCACCGGATGAAAAAGCACTGCCCAAAGTTTTAGTCACCTGACTCATAATACTGCGCACCATAGGGTCGCTGCTTAAAGCTCCGCCTTCCGAGACCACAGTTTTACCATCATCTCCTAAAGTACGGTTTTTCGTTAAGGTGTTCACTTCGGTCAATAAACTGTTGTAAGCATCCATAAAAGCTTTGATTTTATCTTCAGCAGCTTTTTTGTCCGTCTCAATAGTCAGGGTCGCATTGTTACCATCAGGTGTGACAGCGGAGACCGTCAGCTCAGTGTCCTGTATTGCATTTTTAAAGGTGTTGTTTTTGCTGAAAACGCTGATGCCATCGATCACGACTTCCGCATCACCGGCTTCTACAGCCACATCAAGGCCACCAGATTCTTCGTCAGTACTGCCGAAGGCCTGAGTGGTGAGACTGTCCAGTGCAGCACTATCACCTGTGATTTTTAATTCATTGTCTTTACCAGTGACAGAGGATGTCAACACCAACTTAGTGCCAATGCCAGTGCCTGCATTAATTATATTGGCGCTGACACCAAAGTTGCTACCGGCGCTGTTCACCGCTTTACGAAATTCATCCAGCGTCATATTGGCTTTAACGTTTACATCAAAGGTTTTACCGTCGGCCTCAAAGGTCAGTTTACCGGCTGTGGTACTGACCACTGCTGATGAGCTGCTGTAGGCATTATTCGCACTTTCTATCCGGCTGCCTGTGGCCAACGATTTCACTTTGATATCAAAATTACCTGGCGCAGCTGTACTGCTGGATGTGGCTTCCAGGTAAGTTTTTGTATCTGTGGGTTGTTTAATACTGGTGGTACGGGCTCTGAGTTTATCGTCTCCCAAAGCCGTTAACGTGTCTTTAAATTTAGTTAAAGCTGATTTGAGTTTGCCAAAACCAGAAAGAGATGAATCCAGCTCCTTTTTTGTCGCATCAAGACGGGTTTCTTTTGTATTCCGTTCCACAGTCACTAACTGTGTCACCAGACTTTCAAGATCAAGCCCTGACGCTGCACCTAACGACCGGATCGCCATGATTCATCCTCTCTTTATATCGTTTTATCAAACATCAAACCTGTCGCTGAACCCAGATCTTCCTGTAGTTTTTTGATTGCCTTGGCCATAGTCAGTACTTCTTCAGACGGGATCTGCCGAATCACTTCTTTGGTTTCAAAATCAATCACTTTCACTACTGGTTTACCGGACTCTTCATCGACCGAAAAATTTAAAGTGCGTCCCTGAGAATTGACAAACTGATTGATATTCTCGACAGCTTCGCCTAACTCATCCGCAGTAACAGCAGGCTGAGCTTGTACCTGCTCAACTTTATCTTTGGATTCTGGTGTTGCCGCCTCTGGAGCACTTTTTACTTTGTTCAGATCAACTGCAACATTTGCAGCAGCTTTGGGAGCTGTTGGCTGGTAACCAAAATTACCCGTAATTACTGAACTCATTGCATCTACCTCTGTATCGGCAAACAAGGCGAAGACTTTAGTTTCATTGGTCTTCGCCTCCGGCACTTTTAACCTAAAAAGCCACTATTAACCTAACAAGGATAGTGCAGTTTGAGGTCTGGTGTTAGCTTGCGACAGGATAGTAGTACTGGCCTGTTGCAATATCTGTGCCCGTGTCAGTTCAGCTGTTTCTTTGGCAAAATCTGTATCGCGGATCTGGCTGCGGGCCGCTGATACGTTCTCTACGATGTTGCTTAAGTTACGGATAGTAGACTGGAAGCGGTTTTGCAGCGCACCCAAATCTGCCCGTGCTGAGTCAATAGTTTTGATCGCACTGTCGATGCTGGCGATAGCTGCTGAAGCACCACCAACAGAAGACACTGACAGATTCTGTAAACCTAAACCTGAAGTACCGTAACCACCACCAGTACGTGACAGGTTGATACTGATAGTTTGACCAGCGTTTGCACCGACCAGGAATTTAGCAGAGAAATCGCCTTTTAACAGGTCGATACTACCAAACTGAGTATTGGTCGCAATACGGCTGATTTCAGTTTTTAACGCC
>CBIMJC010000375.1:0-3536 GCA_966244125.1 uncultured Rheinheimera sp. | reverse complement strand
TGAGTTGTTAATACCATTTTGGGATTGTACAGCCAGAACGCGGATACGTTGTAATGAAGTTGTAATTTCATCCATTGCACCTTCAGCAACCTGAGCTACTGAAATACCGTCGTTAGCGTTACTGATAGCTTGGTTTAAGCCATTGATTTGGCTGGTTAAACGGTTGCTGATTTGTAAGCCTGCAGCATCGTCAGCCGCGCCATTGATACGGAAGCCAGAAGACAAACGCTTGTATGAAGTATCCAGTGAGTTACCTGATGTTAATAACTGACGTTGTGCGTTTAACGCGGATACGTTGGTGTTTACTGCTAAAGCCATAAGTCACTCCTTAAAGTTGCGTTGGGTCTGCAAACCCTGGCACAACCTTTATTGTTAAGCGGAACCCCGCAATTCTCGCCAAACTGCAATTTGGCTTAACTAGCTATCGGCAAGCAACTTCAGGACTTTAGGGAAAAAAGGCAATTTTTTTCCAGTAAGCGGCAAATAATTTCACTTTTCTTTATTTTTCATAAAGTTACATTAAAAATTATTTTTAAATAAATAGAAATTCTGTGTGTTTTTTCGTTTTAGCAGAAGCAGGCAAAAAAAAACGGCCCCTTGTGAGGGCCGTTTTTATTACCATGTCATTAAGGCTACTTTTTAAATTAACCTAACAGTGACAAGGCAGCCTGTGGACGCTGATTCGCCTGAGACAGGATAGTAGTACTGGCCTGTTGCAGGATCTGCGAACGAGTCAACTCTGCGGTTTCTTTAGCAAAATCAGTATCTCTGATCCGGCTGCGCGCTGCTGACACGTTTTCCACTATGTTACTCAGGTTACGAATGGTCGATTGGAACCGGTTTTGTAATGCACCCAGATCCGCTCTTGTGCTATCGATAGTTTTGATTGCACTATCGATCTGAGCTAATGCTCTTGAAGCACCTGCCACGCTGGATATCGACAAGTTGTTGATACCCAAACCTGACGAACCAAAACCCCCACCAGTGCGTGATAAGTTCACGCTGATATTTTGTCCGGCATTGGCTCCAACCAGAAACTTGGCGGAGAACTTACCATCCAGCAGCTTAATGCCACCAAACTGAGTTGTTGTTGCAATACGGCTGATTTCCGTTTTCAGCGCTGATACTTCTTTTTGCAATGCAACACGGTCTGCCGAACTATTGATACCATTTTGCGACTGTACAGCCAGTACCCGGATACGCTGCAGAGAGTTGGTAATCTCATCCATCGCACCTTCAGCCGTTTGTGCCAGAGAAATACCATCGTTGGCATTGCTGATGGCCTGGTTCAAACCATTAATCTGGCTTGATAAACGGTTGCTGATCTGTAAACCCGCCGCATCATCAGCTGCGCTGTTGATACGAAAACCTGATGATAAACGTTTAAACGCCGTATCCAATGAAGTGCCAGAAGTAATTAACTGACGTTGTGCATTGATCGCTGATACGTTGGTATTGACATATAATGACATGGTGTCATCCTCCGGTTAGTAAATAAGTAGCCATAAAGCCTTTCCTTTTTTCCTTTGGCAGGAGCTCCTCGCTATAGGTGCGTCAGAGCAGTGCCATAAAGTTAGTCGTACGGTTCAGGCGCCCAATGCCTTCCTGAACCAGTGCTGTTCGTTTTGTATCCGCAGGAGTTGCCTTTGCATTTCCTGCCGGAGAACCTCTGTCTGTGGATTACTGGAATCCGGTGTTGTCCTGTTAGCCTCCTAACAGGGACAACGCAGCCTGAGGCCTTTGATTTGCCTGCGATAAGATGGTGGTACTGGCCTGTTGCAGTATCTGCGAACGTGTCAGTTCTGCCGTTTCTTTCGCAAAATCTGTATCTTTAATCCGGCTTCTCGCCGCCGAGATGTTTTCCACAATGTTCGATAAGTTGCGTATCGTGGACTGGAAGCGGTTTTGAATCGCCCCCAGGTCGGCCCGCTTGGAGTCGATCACGTTAATTGCACTATCGATTTGTGCCAGAGCTCTGGATGCGCCGGCTAAGCTACTGATACTTAAGCCCGCTATGCCTAATCCTGAAGCTCCGAAACCACCACCGGCTCTTGAGATATTCACACTGATGGTCTGGCCTGCATTGGCGCCCACCAGGAAAGTCGATGAATAGGTGCCGTCTAACAATTTCACGCCACCAAATTGGGTGGTTGTCGAAATCCGGCTGATTTCAGTCTTTAACGCTGAAACTTCTTTTTGCAGCGCTACACGGTCTGCCGAACTGTTAATGCCGTTCTGCGATTGCACCGCCAAAACCCTGATGCGCTGCAACGCATTAGTAATCTCATCCATGGCCCCTTCTGCCACCTGGGATAAAGAAATGCCGTCATTGGCGTTTCGGATCGCCTGATCCAGGCCCTGTATCTGGGCGGTCAGGCGGTTGCTGATCTGCAAACCAGCCGCGTCGTCTGCTGCGCTGTTGATGCGAAAACCAGACGAAAGTCGTTGAAACGATGTATCCAGGGTTTTACCCGAGTTTATAAGTTGCCTCTGCGCATTCAGCGCCGAGACATTGGTATTTACAAATAACGCCATAACATTTCTCCTGAGCGTTTATTAAATGAAAAGTGGATACGTCATTTTATATTTAATCTAATCCACTCATATACTGTATCGACAAACAATATTATTTCTTTAGTTATTTTTTAAATATTTAAAAATAAACATTCCACTATAAGGAACAAATAAAAAAGGCCATACAGCAACGCCGTATGGCCAAAGAGCATAAAGCTCAGGAGTCGTACTAAAGATCGATTCAATATCTAGTAGTTATTGTTGAATAATTAACCTTGTAACAAAGACAGTGCTGCCTGCGGTCTTTGATTTGCCTGGGACAGAATTGTGGTACTGGCCTGTTGCAGAATCTGCGCACGGGTTAAATCCGCTGTCTCCTTGGCGAAGTCGGTATCTTTGATCCGGCTTCGTGCTGCCGAAATATTTTCGACAATGTTCGATAAGTTACGGATAGTTGACTGGAAGCGGTTTTGAATCGCACCTAAGTCTGCCCGTTTTGAGTCGATCACGTTAATAGCGCTGTCAATACTGGCAAGTGCTCTGGATGCACCAGCTAAACTACTGATACTTAAGCCAGCAATACCTAAACCTGATGAACCAAAACCACCACCAGCTCTGGATATATTGACGCTGATCGTCTGGCCAGCGTTTGCACCTACCAGGAAGGTTGATGAATATTTACCATCCAGTAACTTCACACCACCAAACTGAGTTGTTGCTGCAATCCGGCTGATTTCAGCCTTTAATGCCGATACTTCTTTTTGCAGTGCAATACGGTCACTGGAACTGTTGATACCATTTTGTGACTGTACTGCAAGTACACGAATTCGTTGTAAGGCGTTGGTAATTTCATCCATCGCGCCTTCAGCAACCTGAGATAATGAAATGCCATCGTTTGCATTTCTTATTGCCTGATCCAGACCCTGGATTTGAGCCGTCAAACGGTTACTGATTTGTAAGCCTGCAGCATCATCTGCAGCACTATTGATACGGAAACCTGAAGATAAACGTTGAAACGCTGT
>CBIMJC010000374.1:0-3558 GCA_966244125.1 uncultured Rheinheimera sp. | reverse complement strand
CGTCAGCAATTTGTCCGTTTAGGCAAAGCCCGTGGTGATTTTATGGAAGTGTTAGATGGCTTAAAAGCTGGTGAGCAAATCGTCAGTGCAGGCGCATTTAAACTGTTTAATGGTCAGGCTGTGGTGCTGAGCAAAACTCAGCCACCAGAATTTAAAACCACACCAACACCAGCTGATACCTGATTTGTGATGTCTGGTTAACACTCATCTATCAACAGCCATTAACAATGAGCAGATTATGAATTTTACCGATATTTTTATTAAAAAGCCTGTGCTGGCCATAGTGGTCAGCCTGCTGATATTGCTGGCTGGTTTCCAGTCCATGAGCAATATGACGGTGCGTCAGTACCCACGTTCAGACATAGCTGTGATCAAAATTACTACAGCTTACATAGGTGCTAACGCTGACTTAGTCCGTGGTTTTATCACCACTCCGATTGAAAGGGCGATTGCCTCAGCCGGTGGTATCGACTACATCGAATCGCAAAGCACTATGGGCGTGTCGACAGTCACAGCCCATTTGCACCTGAACTATGACCCGCTCAAAGCCATGACGGAAATCAGTGCCAAGGTGAATCAGGTGCGTGGCGATTTGCCACCAGAGGCCGAAGTGCCGGCTATCGCTATAGAAGCGGCCGACAGTCAGTTTGCCGCAGCTTACTTAAGCTTCAGCTCTGATATTCTGGAACAAAACCAGATCACTGAATTTTTAAGCCGTTCTGTACAACCCCGTTTAATTGCTATCAGTGGTGTGCAAAAAGCCGATATTTTGGGTGGCCGTACCTTTGCTATGCGGGTCTGGTTAAAACCAGAGCGTATGGCGGCTTTAGGTATTACCGCTTCCGACGTTCGCAAGGCTCTGACTGACAACAATATTCAGGCCACCATAGGCCAGACACGGGGTGCATACACTCAGGTGAATTTGCGCGCTAACACCGATATGAAAGGTGTGGACGAGTTTAAGCGGATGATTCTTCGCCAGAACAGCGAAGGTATAGTGCGTTTGTCTGATGTGGCAGACGTTGTGCTTGGTGCAGACGACTACAATACGGACGTCAACTACTCAGGCGAAACCGCCGTCTTTATGGGTGTATTTGTTGCACCAAATGCCAACTCGCTGGACGTGATTAAAGCTGTCACCAAAGAGATGGAACTGATTAAAGCTGAACTGCCCAGTGGTTTAACGGGGGAAGTGTCTTACGACGCCACCAAATACATTGAAGCGG
This sequence comes from uncultured Rheinheimera sp., assembly GCA_966244125.1. Lineage (GTDB taxonomy): Bacteria > Pseudomonadota > Gammaproteobacteria > Enterobacterales > Alteromonadaceae > Pararheinheimera. The sequence continues at coordinate 2,332 of CBIMJC010000374.1, read as the reverse complement.
CGATAGACGACGTGGTCAAAACGCTGGGAGAGACATTACTGATTATAGTCGTGGTGATCTTCCTGTTTTTAGGCTTTAGTCGCTCAGTGCTTATTCCTATTGTCGCCATACCGCTGTCACTGATTGGTGCCATGTTTATCATGAAGCTGTTTGGCTTCTCGTTAAACCTGCTGACCTTGTTGTCTATTGTATTGTCTGTGGGTCTGGTGGTGGATGACGCCATCGTCATGGTGGAAAACATTGAACGTCATATTCAAAACGGCCTGAAGCCATTTAAAGCCGCCTTAGTCGCAGCCCGTGAATTAGGTGGTCCTATTATTGCGATGACAGTGACGCTGATTTCGGTATACGTGCCTATAGGTTTACAAGGGGGTTTAACTGGTACTTTGTTCCGCGAATTTGCGATTACGCTGGCAGGTGCTGTGGCTATATCTGCCATAGTGGCCATTACGCTGTCGCCTATGATGGCGTCCCGTATGTTAAAACCTCATACCAGCTTAAAAGCACCATTGGATGGTATTTTTAACAGATTCCAGAACTTTTACAGCCGTAAACTGGAAAGCAGTTTACAGAACAGATCCGGTGTTTATCTATTTTGGCTGGGTATTACTCTGCTTTGTGTGCCTTTGTACAGCATGTCGCCCAAAGAGCTGGCTCCGGTGGAAGATCAGGGGGTTATTTTTGGTATTGTTGACTCGCCTGCCAATGCGACCGTCGATCAGTCGTCTTTTTACGGCAAATACGTCAACGAAGCTTTTATGTCTGTGCCGGAAACCGACTTTACCTTCCAGATCACCTTTCCTACCGGTGGTTTTGGTGGCATGGTGACAAAACCCTGGGCTGAGCGCGAACGCACAGTATTTGAAATAATGCCGGAAGTGCAGCAAAAACTGGCCGAAATTTCAGGGGTACGGATTTTACCTATCACACCACCTTCTTTGCCCGGTGGCGGTCAGTTCCCGGTAGAGTTTGTCATTGCCTCCACCGCTGAATCGGAAGAGATTTACAACTATGCGCTGCAACTGGAAAAAGTCATGCGTGAAAGCGGCATATTCCCGTTCCAGGTCATTGATATGAAAGTGGATCAGCCGGAATATCAGCTGAATATAGACCGCGATAAAGTGGCCGATTTAGGTCTGAATATGCGGGATGTAGTGCAGGACTTAGGCACCTTGTTGGGGGGTGGTTATGTCAATCGCTTTAATATGGCAGGCCAAAGCTACAAAGTTGTGCCGCAAGTGAAACGGATAGAACGTTTAACTCCTGACGATTTAACTAACCTCTATATCAAAGGTCCACAAGACCAGATGATCCGGGTTGATCAAATTGCCAGCCTGACACACAGCACAGTGCCACGCAGCATTAACCGTATGCAGCAGTTAAACGCGGTGAAAATCAGTGGCGTGACCATCAAACCTCTGGATGAAACCTTAACCTTCCTGGAAACCGAAGCGAAAAAGATACTGCCGGGTGGTTATTCAGTGGATTACACAGGCGAATCCCGTCAGTTAAAACGTGAGGGAAATACCTTCCTGCCAGCTTTTACTCTGGCTGTGACTATGATTTTCCTGGTGCTGGCGGCTCAGTACAACAGCTTCCGCGATCCTATCGTCATTTTGTTAGGTTCAGTGCCTCTGGCTCTGTTTGGTGCGCTGGTCTTTACCTTCCTGAAAATACCTGCGCCTATGCCATTTTTTACCGACGGTTTTACCAGCACGCTGAACATCTACTCGCAGGTGGGTTTAGTCACCCTGATAGGTTTGATTGCGCGTAACGGTCTTCTGGTGGTGGAATTTGCCAACAAGCTGCAGGAACAAGGTAAATCCAAACTGGATGCGATACGTGAAGCTTCAGTGCTGCGTTTACGCCCCGTGATGATGACCAGTATCGCCACTATTGCCGGTCACACCCCTCTGATTTTTGCCGAAGGTGCTGGTGCTGCGGCCCGTAACTCTATTGGTATAGTCTTAGTGCTGGGGATGACCATTGGTACTTTAATGACACTCTTTGTTTTACCTTCTGTCTATATGCTGATCGCAAAAGATCACAGCCATGACAAGGTAGAAGACGAAGACGATGAAGCAGATCATCAGGTAAAACCTGCCTGACAGCAGCATTCTGCACTAAAGTCCAACATTAAGGGCTAACTCAGGTTAGCCCTTTTTTATTGCGCCAGCAGCTTTTCAAACTCCTGCGCTGATACAGCTTTTGACCAGAAATAGCCCTGAGCACAGCTGCAACCTGCTTGCTGCAACAATGCCAGACTTTGATTGTCTTCCACCCCTTCAGCCACAGTGTGCAAACCTAAACTAGCTGCCAGTTGAATAATGCC
>CBIMJC010000373.1:0-3566 GCA_966244125.1 uncultured Rheinheimera sp. | reverse complement strand
AGGATTTTGCTGCAGCGGAACAATCCTATCGCCAGTTGGATACAGCAGATGCGCTGTACAATCTGGGGAATAGCCTGGCACAACAGCAAAAATATCAGGATGCGATAGACGCCTACGAACAAGCTCTGGCAAAAAATCCGCAGCTTGATAAAGCGAAACAAAACATCGAAGCCGTAAAAAAGGCGCTGGAACAGCAGCAACAGCAGCAAAAAGGAGACGGCAAGCAGCAGGATCAGCAGCAAAATGAGCAATCCGGTGAGCAGTCAGGACAACAGGGAGAAAGTTCAGATTCAAAGCAGCAGTCAAAGCCCACCGATCAACAATCTTCGACAGATCCCTCGGCAGAAGAAGGCAAAGATGATGCGGCTTCACAAAAAGATCAGCCACCGGGTCAGACACAGCAGCAAAAACAGCAAGAGCAACAACAGGCAGCCAAACAGCCAAATGAACTAAAAGAGCCCGACGAAGCTCAGCAGCAAAAAGCTATTTCACAAGCATGGCCTAACGCCAATGCTGAACAAAGTCAGCAGCTGGATAATTTGTTACGCAAAGTCCAGGATGACCCTTCGTTATTATTACGCCGCAAGATGGCGATTGAATATCAAAAACGTCGTTATGACCAACCACCAGCCGGAGTTGTCGAAGAATGGTAAAGCAGTGGTTATGCCTGTTATTTATAGCCAGTAGCCCGGTGTGGGCTTTGACTGAATTAAAAGTATCGCTGGATAAAAATCCTTTGTTATTGGGTGAAACTGCGGTGCTGGAACTGGTCGCTGATGATCAGGTGGCTACGCAGCCCGATTTTTCTGTATTGGATAAAGATTTTATTGTCCAGGGCCCTTCGCTGGGTCAGCAAATGCAAATCGTCAATGGTAAAGCCAGCCGCACCACCAGCTGGCGTTTACTACTCAAAGCCAAACAAATTGGTACCTTTATTATTCCTGCGTTTGAGATCGATAACGTCTCCTCCTCCCCTATCGAAGTTGAAGTAGTACAAGGCTCAACTCAGACTCAAACCACAGAGGATACTCAGCTGTTTTTGCAAAGCAGTATCGACAGCACACAACTTTATGTGCAGCAACTGGCTTATCTGGAAGTGAAAATTTTTTTCCAGGGCGACTTGCAACGCGGTTCACTGAGTGAGCCGAAAGTGGATGGTCTGAGCATAGAACAATTAGGCAAAGACAAAGAAGGCACAGAGCTCGTTAACGGTGAACGCTACCGCACTTTTACCCGCCAGTACCGGCTTATTCCTGAACGCAGTGGCACTTTTGTGCTGCCAGGCTCAACTCTCAGCGGCGAAATGCTTGACCGAAACTCTGGTCGCTATGATTATTTTGCTCAAACCAAAGCTGTCAGCGCCAAAGCCAACGACATCACTCTGCAGGTCGCAGCTAAACCTGATAACTTTCCGGGCGACTGGCTGATTGCAGATTTAGTCAGCCTGAATGAAGAATGGAGTCCAGCCACGGATCAACTGACTCAAGGCGAACCTGTCACCCGCACTATTACTATCACAGCGCTGGATGTCGCTGAACATCAACTGCCGGATTTAACTCTGGATGCCCCTGATGGCGTCAAACTTTATAAAGAACAACCTCAGGCCAAACAAGCTGAGCGTAATGGCACTCTGGTCTCACAAAAAGTATTTAGCATGGCTGTTGTTGCCAACAAAGCAGGAGAACTGGTATTGCCGGAGGTGAAACTGCCCTGGTGGAATAAAAAAACCAATTCAGTGCATTATGCCACTTTGCCGGAAAAGCGTTTAACAGTGCAGCAGAACCCTGAACTGCCCCAGCAACCAGCTTCGCCCGTGGTCACAGCAGCAGCTCAAAATCAAACTCCAACCATAGCACAAGCCAGTCCATGGCAATGGAACTACACCAGTACTCTGCTATCTCTGCTTTGGTTAAGCTCTGTATCTTTATTACTCTGGTTCAGGCCAGCAAAACGCCCTGTGGTTAAAGCCCAGACTGGTGCTGGCGCCAGGGCCAATCCGAAAAAGCTGCAAAACGCCTGTCATAACAATGACGCTGCAGCAGCCCGGCAATGGCTGAAGTTGTGGGCAGAACAACAGTTTGGCCACCAACCGGCATCACTGAGTGAATTAGGCCTTTGGTGCAAAGACGCGGCTTTTACTGAGCAGTTGCAATTGCTGAACCAGCAGCTTTATCAAAAACAGCAGCAAAGCTGGCAAGGCAAAGCCTTGTGGGTATGCTGGTCAAAGTTGTCACTGGAAAAGGCAGGTGATAAACCCGCTTTGCCGGAACTGTACCCGGAATAAAAATCAGCCGTGATTGGCAGCAGCGCTTTGTTTGTCTGCCTTAAAAAACTGGCGGTTCGCCAGGGCTATTGGTAGCATGCGGCAGCTTTATAACTATAAAAATACAGTTCTGGGAGTACCATAGTGGCCACGGGAACCATTTTAGCTTTATCTATTTATTTTCTTTCTATGCTGGCGATAGGTTTATATGCCTACCGTCAGTCCAGCAGCAATTTATCTGAGTATATGCTCGGAGGCCGTAAGTTAGGCCCTGCAGTTACGGCTTTGTCCGCCGGAGCTTCGGATATGAGTGGCTGGTTACTGATGGGTGTACCTGGCGCTATGTACGTGGCCGGTATTTCTCAAATCTGGATTGGGGTAGGTTTAGTCATTGGCGCCTATCTCAACTACCTGCTGCTGGCCCCACGTTTTCGGGTCTATACCGAATTAGCCAAAGACTCCATTACCCTGCCCGACTATCTGGAAAATCGGTTTGCTGATCCAAGCAGATTATTACGTTTGGTCTCTGCCGTGGTCATCGTCGTATTCTTCACCTTATACACCTCATCAGGCATGGTTGCCGGCGGTAAGTTATTTGATGAAGTCTTTGGTCTGGATTACGAATTTGGTCTGTTTCTGACCGCTGGAGTCGTCATTGCCTATACCTTGTTGGGTGGCTTTTTAGCCGTCAGCATGACAGATTTTGTGCAAGGCTTGATTATGTTTATCGCGCTGGTGATGGTGCCTGTTGTGGCTTTTGGCGCTTTAGACCAGCCAGCTCAGATGTTTACCACCATAGAACAGCTAAACCCTAAACATCTGGATTTATTCACAGGTACCAGTGTGCTGGGGATTATTTCTTTATTGGCCTGGGGTCTGGGCTATTTTGGTCAGCCTCATATTATTGTGCGTTTTATGGCAATTCGTTCTGTGGAAGATTTTAAATCTGCCCGCCGTATCGGCATGTCCTGGATGATCATTTCAATCTTAGGCGCCATGGCTATAGGATTTGTTGGTATTGCTTATGTACAGCAAACAAAAATGCCACTGGACGATCCGGAAACCATTTTTATTCTGTTGTCTCAGGTGTTGTTTCATCCTTTTGTCGGTGGTTTATTACTGGCCGCCATACTGGCCGCTATTATGAGCACAGTTTCTTCTCAGTTATTGGTGACTTCCAGCGCTTTAACTCAGGATTTCTACAAAACTTTCCTGCACAAAGCCGCGACGGATCAGCAACAGGTATTGGTTGGCCGTGTTTCAGTCTTTGCAGTCTCCCTTGTGGCCATCCTGTTGGCACTGG
>CBIMJC010000372.1:0-3593 GCA_966244125.1 uncultured Rheinheimera sp. | reverse complement strand
TAGGGATGAAGGCGGTGCTGAACAAAGCCGATAGTGAAGATGAAAAAACGGCATTAAAAACCTTACGCACCCAAACAATCCTCTGGGTTTTGTTTTCAGGACTTTTACTCACTGCAGCCTACGAGCTGACCAGCGGAGCCTGGGCACCGCTGGGAGCTTTTGTCGTCCTGATAGCAGGATTGATCTATAGCCAGCTGCGAGTACAGCAAATCATCAATCCACGCCTGCAACGGCAATACCCGGATGCTGCAGAGCTGGTCAGAGTAAAGCGGAAAAATACGTTCTGGTGCTTGCTGGGTATGACAGCTGGTTATGGCGCAGGTTTGTTTGGTTTAATTTACGGCTTAATCCAAAGTGGTCGCTGGCATTAGACTTTCAATCACCAGCGCCAGAATTTAAATCGTTTCGGTTCAGACGATGTGGCAGGCTCCGCATCTGTCGGTTCTGGCGCATGCAAAGCAGACAAATCCACAGCGACTGTGCCATCGGCTTGCCAGGGCTGCTGTGGCTGATTATCCGTCTTAGCAGCCGATGCCTGAGCTTCGGTTTCGCCAGCAAGTCGGAACGCATAAGAGGCTATAGGAGGTCCTATGGTTTCAAACACTGTGACAGCGCCAAGCACTATAGCGCTGATCACAGCCGCATGTTCAGGCACCAGTTGGCCGGAACTTTGCACCAGCCCTATCGCCAGACCCGCCATAGGGATCAACAACAAGCCAGACGAGGCGCCGGTTCGAACTGTTTGCCCTAACAATACAGAGCTGACACTGACACCAAACCACTTGGCGGCGCAACGAACCGCCACCAGCGCCATAATGACAGGGGCAAAAGCCACCAGCTCGGCAAAATGCAAATTCGCACCGGCAAACACAAACAACACGATAAAAAACAGCTCAAAGGCGCTGCCAAACTCCAGCGCAGACACCACTTCGTCACGTTCCATACTACGCACTACTATGCCCACCACTAAAGGAGCAAAAAGTGCAGAAAGTTTTAATTGCTGTGCCAAACCCAGACACAACATCAAAGCGCCAACCACTAAGGCCAGTTTGTATTGCACCGCACTTTGAGTGCGGCTGGTTAAAAAATGCAGTCCATAGGCAATCACACCACCCAACAAGGCGGAACCGAACAGCAGATACAAAGGTTGCAGCACAATTTGCTGCCAGCTGGCATCCTGCTCTACCAGTAATACCGGCACCACAAAAGCAAAGGCCAGAAAAGACAGCAGGTTATTCAAAGCCACCAGCGACTTAGCCGTTTCGGTGACCGGGCCTTTGGCTCCGACCTCATGGGCAACGTGCAATAACACAGCAGGGGAAGACGACACCAAAATAGCGGCAATTAAGGCCGCCAGCACCAGCGGAATTTGAAACAACCATAACAGACTAAATACGGCAGCAAAGGTGAGACTACTTTCCACCAGAGCTATCACCAGCAAACGCGGTGACTGGCGTAAAAAACGTAAATCCAGTGACGAACCCAGCCGGTATAAAATCAATGCCAGCGCTATATCGATCAGAATACGGGAGTCTTTCAGCCCAGACTCCGTCAACAAACCTAAACCACTGGGCCCGACCAAAAACCCGACCAGCATAAAACCTGTGATACTGGGCAACCAGGAAATACGGTGCGCCAGATAACCACCTAAACTGCCAATCAACAGCAACAAACCGAAGGAGGATAGCGGCGTAATAGTCAGGGGCCAGGCTGGTAAAAATTCCATTCAGAGTTCTCCATGCCAGTACAAATAACAAAATCAGCCGATTAGCTTATCACAGCCTGATGACGGCAGAGGGTGTTGATGCGGCCAACCTGGCCAAACTGCAGCTGAACTTGTGTATCCGCAGGGACTTGTATAACACCAGCATAAGAGCCGGTGATCACCCATTGGCCTTGTTTTAAACCAATACCCAAAGCGCTTAAATGATTCACCAGCCAATACAAAGGCAATAGCGGGTCCACATTAGGATGTTGAGCAGCCAACTGCTGTTGCTGCCCTGAATAGTCCAGCACCAGCTCAAATTGGTGTGGAATACTGTCGGATGTAATCTCAGGGCCTATATATAACCCCTGATTAAATAAACCAGCCGCCAGTTGATCGAAAAACTCTGCACCAGCATCGGCTTGATAAGGCCGGATAATCAGTTCCAGCGCCAGATGGGTGGCTGCAACCGCCGCTTTGATCTCAGCTTCGCTATAAGGTTGATTACGGGCCGGTAAATCAGTCGCCAGCAAAAATGCCAGTTCGGGTTCAATACTGTAGTGCTCTGCTTGTTGTTCAAACTGGCAAAGTTCACCTTGCTGCATAGTGGCTATAGGCGCCAATACCCATTTATCCGGTCCCGGCAGTCCGGCTTTCCAGCCGATGACAGGCCAATCCAATTCAATAAAAAGCCATTGTTGAATCGCAAAAGCTTCCGCCAATGAAGTGGGACGCAATTCGGCCGGTAATAAAGGCGCGGCTTCACCACGACGACGATAATCCGCCAGCCAGGCGGCAGAGCGTTGAATTTGTACTGGAGTCACAACTTGTGTCCTTTTTTGCTGGATTGACAGTATCCACAGGGCTTTGTACTTTAAGACGCCTGCGGGTGTAGTTCAATGGCAGAATGAAAGCTTCCCAAGCGTTATACCCAAGTAACTTCAAGATGCAGAATTCAGCGGGAGATAAAAGCGCTTTAGGCAAGGCAGCTGTTGGAAGCTTTAGTGGGTCTAAAGCAACAACAGTTAACGCGGTATAAAGCGCTTTTAGCCCCGCCCTTCGGGAGTCGCTGGGCGATTGCACTGCGGTGTTAGCCTGTCTCACAAGGTAGTCGACATTGCTTCGCCATGCTGCCTTGCATTGCAAGCGCCCAACGGCTCTGAAACTCGCATATTGAGGTCACTTGGGTATATGTGCGGGTTCGATTCCCGTCACCCGCTCCAATTTCTGGTTACCAGAAGCAAAAAAGCACCCGAAGGTGCTTTTTTCACGAACAGACAATAGCCTTAGATTTGCGACTGAATGTAGTTGGGTAAACCAATCAGCTTGATCAGGCGCAGCTGTTGTTCCAGCCAATGGGCGTGATCATTTTCCGTGTCGTCCAGCAAAGTCATCAGCAAATCGCGGGTGACGTAATCCTGCACAGATTCAGACAAAGCTATGGTCTTTTTCAGCAAAGCGCCGACAGCATATTCGACATTTAAATCGTTTTGCAGCATTGAAGGCACGTCAGTACCCACCTGCAGTGGATCACGTTTGGATAGATCCGGTGTGCCTTCTAAAAACAAAATACGTTCAATCAAAGCTGCCGCATGAGCTTTTTCATCCGTCACTTCGTGATCAATACGCTCAAAAAGTTTGCTTAAACCCCAGTCATGATACATACGGGAGTGGATAAAATACTGATCCATAGCGCTGAGTTCATTCGACAGCAACTCGTTTAAGGCGGCTATAACCTGTGTATTACCTTTCATTGTTAGTCTCCTGAACCCATTTGGCTTTGCAGGTAATTTTCCAAACCTACCAAAGCAATTTGTTGTTGCTGAGTGTCAATCCAGTCAACATGCTCTTCTTCATGCTCCAGAATTTCCTGCAGCAATTCGCGGCT
>CBIMJC010000371.1:0-3646 GCA_966244125.1 uncultured Rheinheimera sp. | reverse complement strand
TATGGGCCAGTCTGATTTGTTTGGATTAATGGCACCAGAGCCTGAACACGCCGCCAGCGCCTTTAAACAAGTGCCGATCTGGCCGGATGAAGTCTGGCTGGAAGGGGAACGTGAAACCTTAGGTTTATACCTGACAGGCCATCCGATCAACCGCTATCTGGAAGAGTTACCTCATTACAGCTCTGGCCGTTTAGTGGATATGCAGCCGGGGCGTCGTGATCAGGTGGTGCATGCCGCAGGTTTAGTTTTGTCTGTGCGCACTATGATCAATAAAAAGGGCAGACGTTGGGCTATTGTCACTTTAGATGACAAATCTGCGCGCTTAGATGTACGTTTTTTCCCCGAACAGTTTGAAAACTTCGAGCATTTGCTGCAAAAAGACAAAATATTGGTGGTGTCCGGACAGGTCAGCTTTGATGATTTCAGTGGCGGCCTTACAATGTCCGGCCGCGAAGTAGTGGATATCATAGCTGCGCGGGAAAAATGCTTAAAATCCCTGACCTTAACTGTACATCAACAGCAAATGGGGCTGGATTATCTGCAAAAACTGCAGCAAGCTATGCACGAATTTAAATTAGGCACAGTGCCTGTGAAGCTGGTGTACCAGCGCGACGAAGGTCAAGTCACAATGGCATTGGGCACCGAATGGTGGGTAACTCCTACCGATGCTTTGTTGCATCAATTGCGACAATTAGCAACAATACAACTGGATTTTCATTAATTAGGTAGTGACAGTCGATGATGCTGAATTATTTAGAGTTTGAGCAACCGATTGCGGAACTTGAAGCCAAAATAGAAGAACTTCGCAAAGTAAGCCGCAATGGCGAGTTTGATCTCGGCCTTGAAGAAGAAGTAAACAAGCTGAAGGAAAAAAGCTTAACTCTGACCAAAAAGATTTTTGCAGAATTAGGTGCCTGGCAGGTTGCTCAATTAGCCCGTCATCCGTTGCGTCCTTACACGCTGGATTACATTAAACATATTTTCACTGACTTTGACGAGTTTGCCGGTGATCGCACTTTTGCCAACGATCCGGCTATCGTCTGTGGTACTGCCCGTTTAGGTGACAAAACTGTGATGGTGATTGGTCATCAGAAAGGCCGCGACACCTCAGAGAAAATCAAACGTAACTTTGGTATGCCAAAACCTGAAGGTTACCGCAAAGCCTTACGTATGATGGAAATGGCTGAACGTTTTAATTTGCCAATTATCACCTTTATTGACACCCCTGGTGCTTATCCTGGTGTTGGTGCTGAAGAGCGTGGCCAAAGTGAAGCTATTGCCCGTAACCTGAAAGTCATGGCTGGCCTGAAAGTGCCGGTGCTTTGTACTGTGATAGGCGAGGGTGGTTCTGGTGGTGCTTTAGCTATAGGTGTTGGCGATCAGGTCAACATGCTGCAATACAGCACCTATTCGGTGATTTCGCCTGAAGGTTGTGCTTCAATTTTATGGAAAAGCGCGGATAAAGCGCCGATCGCTGCCGATGCCATGGGCATTACAGCTCCACGCTTAAAAGAGCTGAATCTGATTGACGAAATTGTCAGTGAACCTTTAGGTGGCGCGCACCGTAATCACGAACAAATGGCACAAAGCTTAAAGCAGGCCCTGTTACGTGATTTAGCCAAGCTGGAAAAACTCAGCCTTGAAGACTTACTGGACAGACGCTATAAGCGCCTGATGTCTTTTGGCTATTGCTGATATAGCCGTCGTACCTGAAGCTGCAGCTGGCCTGCGTGCATAAAGAGTAACGGGCGGGGATAAACCCCGCCCCTACAAGCCGCCGCAAGGCGGTTTTTATGTGCATGGAAGGACGGTATGTCGCAACTGTCGGGAACGTTGTTGCGACGATTGTTTAGGGGCTTGTTTTAATGAGTTCAGAGTTCACTGCATCACTGCGTCAGCATATCCAACAGTTGGGTTTAAACCAGCTGGTGCTGGGTTTATCCGGTGGTCTGGATTCCATGGTGTTGCTGCAGCTTTGCCATCAGTTGACTCGGAGCTGTGCTATCAAGCTTAAGGCTGTGTATATCCATCATGGCTTAAGCGCCAATGCCGATCAGTGGGCGGACTTTTGTCTTCAGCAATGCCAAAAGCGCAACATTGCCTTTGAAGTGCAAAAAGTACAGCTGAACCCTGCCGCCAATATCGAAGCTCAGGCCCGGGCCGCCCGTTATTCGGCTTTAGCTGCTTTTGTCACTACCCCACAGACGGCTTTATTAACGGCTCATCATGCCGATGACCAACTCGAAACTTTATTGCTGGCATTAAAACGTGGTGCAGGTCCGGCAGGCTTATCCGGTATTGCTGCTTTGCAACCTTTTGCAGCGGGCTGGTTAGTGCGGCCTTTATTAGATTTTTGCCGTGAACAGCTGGAAGCTTTTGCTCAGCAGCAACAGCTGGACTGGATTGAAGACGAAAGTAACAATGACAGCAGATTTGACCGTAACTTTTTACGTTTAGAGATCATTCCATTATTGCAACAACGCTGGCCGGCATTCCGGCAAAATGCCTTGCGTTCTGTTTCTCATATTCAGCAGCAACAGCAGTTTGTTGAAACACAGCTTGATCGGCTATTACCCACTGTAATGCATGGGGCTGAATTAGATTTAAACCTGCTAATGGCGCAAGACTTCCCTACACAAAAGCTTTTGGTACGGCGCTGGTTGGCTTTAAAAGCTTTAAATCCATCAACCGACTGGCTGGAACGTTTTTTTAATGAACTGATAGCAGCTAAAGCTGATGCTCAGCCTTTGCTGGAGCTGGATGCTTATCAAATCCGCCGTTTTGCTGACAAAGCTTATATCACTCAGCAGGTTGAGGCTCCGGATGCCGGAGTTTTTCTTGAATTAACGCCGATGCAGCAGCTGAACACTGCTGCTGGTCAGTTTCTCCTTAACCGGGAAAACAAAGGCACACCTGTGCTGATAACTGACGAGCCTTTATATCTGGTGTTTGGGCTTTTTAGTTTGCCTTTTAAACCTGCAGGCGAGCGTCAGAGCAAAGCCTTAAAACAATGGCTGAAGTTATGGGCCATTCCGCCCTGGCAACGTGGGCACTTGCCTGTGCTGGTACAAAATAATCAGGTGGTGGCCGTGTTGGGATTAGCCTCCAATGCAACTCAAGAGCAAGCCAATGCTTGTATCGACTGGCAAAAACTGAACGAGCAGGCAAAAAAAAGGGCTTTTGGATCTTCTGTCCTTTAGCCCCAATGTACGACGACTAAAACTTAATCCTGCTTAGGTCAGGCCTGATTCAGCAGTGCCACTTTGACGGCGTTTTTACCTGCCTGTTTCGCCTGAGATAAAGCCTCATCGGCCCGGCTGAATAACAGCTCAGATTTTTGATTGGCTGCCAAATGAGCCAGGCCAGCACTTGCTGTCACCTCAAACTGATGACAAACATGATGCTGGTTAATAGCTTTTACCAGACGATGCGCTACCAACTCAGCCGACAAGGCATCCTCTGCTGTCAATAAGATGGCAAACTCATCACCACCAAAACGGAATAAACAGTCGCTGGCTCTTAAAGTCTGACGCATAGCTTCCGCCACAGCTATCAGCACATCATCGCCTGCATGGTGGCCAAAGTTATCATTGGTTTGTTTGAAGTTATCCAAATCCAGCAGTATTAACGCACAGGCTTCCTGACG
>CBIMJC010000370.1:0-3659 GCA_966244125.1 uncultured Rheinheimera sp. | reverse complement strand
GGGTTCGTCTGGCGGCGCCCTGAACTTTGTCACTCGTCGCTCATTTAGAATAACTAAACTTCGCTCCTCGTTTCGCGTTCAAAGCGACGCCAGAGCGAACAAAACTTAATCTCGAAGCGTTAACACGCTCAGATCCAACAGAACAAAGGTGACAAGGATGCAACATAGTGTAGCGCTGCTGTTTTTGGTTTCTTCTTTGGCTTTTGCCAATCCATCTCCTATTCCGGCTAATCCGGTCCAGCAACTAAAACCAGAACTTAATCAGGTGATTGCTGCGGATGCTCAGCTGGAACTGCTGGCTGAAGGATTTCGTTGGGCTGAAGGCCCTGTGGCTGAACCCAAAACCGGCGATATCTTGTTCTCTGATGTACCGGAAAACAAAATCTGGCGCTGGAATGACAAAAGCGGTTTAACTTTATATCTCAGCCCTTCAGGCCATACAGGCTTTGTCGATGAACCTTCGATCAAAGAAGGTTCTAATGGATTGATTTTTAACCAGAAAGATCAGCTGGTTTTGGCACAACATGGCGACAGACGTTTAGCGGTATTGAAGTCAGTCAGCGAAAAAGGCCCGGAGTATCAAAGCCTTGTTACGCAGTATCAGGGCAAGTTGTTTAACAGCCCTAATGATCTGGTGCAGCACAGTAATGGCAGTTACCTTTTTACTGATCCACCTTATGGCTTAAAAGACGCCGATGACTCCAAACAAAAGCAGCTGGCCTTTAATGGGGTGTATTGGCTTACAGGCGATGATGTCAGGCTCATCAGCGATAAACTGACCCGGCCTAATGGTCTGGCTTTATCACCGGATGAAAAGTGGTTGTATGTTGCTAACTCAGACCCTCAGGCAGCGCAGTGGTGGAAATATCCTCTGTCTGCTGATGGCACTGTAGGTGAGGGGCAGTTGTTTTTTGATGCCACAGCCTGGGTGAATACTAAACCCGGTTTACCTGATGGCTTAAAGGTATTGCCTTCAGGCCACCTGTTGGCGACAGGCCCTGGTGGAGTGCTGGTGTTTAATGCCAAAGGCGAACATCTGGGGACTATTCAAACCGGAGTTGCGGCGGCTAATGTGGCTTTAAGTCTGGATAAAGACTATTTGTATATCACAGCCTCCAGCTACTTATTGCGGATTAAACTAAAAACTGCAGTCTGAGTATAAGTAAGAAGAGTATTTACCCAAAGTAATTGGAGTTGCAGTGAGGCGACAAGAGTTTGAGACCCCGGGAGCATAGTTAACCTATGTGACTGGGGCGAGAGCTCGCAGTCAACAAAGCTGCAGCTTCAAGTACGAAGGGTATAGAAATGTAAAGCTGCTCTATTCCTGAGCAGCTTAAGGTTAAACTGCGGCCAGTTAAAACCGGAGTGCCAGCCCTTGAACCCTTTACTGTTGATTGATGATGACCGTGAACTGACCTCGATGTTAAGTACTTACTTACAGCGTGAGGGCTTTGTAGTGCAGGTGGCCAACGACAGCCAACTGGGGTTGAGGCAAGCCATTTCAGGTCATTATGAGTTGCTGGTGCTGGATGTGATGATGCCGGGTCTGGACGGTATCTCTTTATTGCGGCAAATCCGCCAGCATTCCAACCTGCCTGTCATTATGTTAACCGCCAAAGGGGATGATATAGACAAAGTGCTTGGCCTTGAGCTGGGGGCCGACGACTATGTCGCCAAACCTTGTTTACCCCGGGAGTTAGTGGCCCGTATCCGCGCTATTTTACGTCGGGTACAACAGCAGCAGGATGAACCTGTTGAAGTCAAAGTCGGGCCTTTAACCTTAGAGCCTGGTTCACGTAAAGCCTGGGTCAATGGTCAGCCAATTCAGTTAACAGGGGCAGAATTCAGCGTGTTGTGGGTCTTGGCCTGTCAGGCGGGCCGTCTGGTCAGTAAAGCCGAATTGTCGTTGCAGGCTTTGGGCAAAACCTTAACCCAATACGACCGCAGTCTGGATGTACATATCAGTAATATCCGCCAGAAACTCGGGAAAAGAGAAGACGATCAGGCCTGGATTGAAGCGGTGCGTGGTAAAGGGTACCAACTGATGCACAGATATTAATTATGGGTCAGGTGTTCTGGAAGTTCTTACTGGCCTTTTGGGGCGCGCTGATCCTGGCGGGCACTTTAGTCTGGACTGTCAACCAAATCAGCCGCTCTGCAGAAGATCAGCCTAAAGCTGTCTGGATAGGCCCGCAGCTACGGCTGGTGTTGGGTTCTGCCCAACTAATGATGGACTCAGGGGGCATTCAATTACTCGGCGAAGTATTGCAGCGCTGGGAAGATGACCCCATGTCCCGCGATACAATCCTGCTGCTGAATGAGAAAGGTGAAGATTATCTGCAGCGTGATGTGCCACCAAACTGGGCTGAATTACTGCAGGAACAGTCTGAATACAAAGTGCAGGACAAAACAGGCCACAGCTGGTTTTTATTAGCCGTGCCCCGTCACGAATTTTTACTGGAATGGCTGCGTAGTGGCAGAGGCATGATGGCGACCAGTTCAGTGCCGGCACAACGTATTGATCTTCAACATCCACAAGCAGCCAGACCCCATGGTCCTCCTCCTGCTGAAGCAGTGCAACCTTTTGGCCCTACTGGTTTTGGTGACAAGGGTCCGCCACCAGAAATGCGTGGCATGGCGGTCAGAGCCACTATACCTATGCCACCGATCTGGTTTCATCCGGCATTTTTACTGGCCGCTATCTTGTTTACCAGCTTATCCGTCAGTTTGTGGCTGGCCTGGTATTTTGCTTCGCCGGTGCGGCAATTAAAACGCGCTTTGCAGTCGCTGGCTTCTGATCAGTGGCTGACGCAGCTGGGTCCAAAAGTCACGGGGCGGCGGGATGAATTTGGTGCTGTGGCGCGCAGTTTTAATGAGATGGCCAAAAGTGTTGAACAAGCCATCAGTGGCCAGCGTCGTTTATTGCACGATGTCTCCCACGAGTTTCGCTCACCCTTAGCCCGTTTACAAATACTGGTGGCTCTGGCCCGGCAAACGCCGTCTGAAAGCGCTATGGTGCTGGATAAAGTCGAAGCCGAAACCCAGAAACTCAATGCTCTGGTCGAAGAAATTCTGACTTATTCACGGCTGGAAAGTGGTGCTGCTGCGGTGAAATTACAGCAAGTGGAGCTGCTGGAACTGCTGGAATCTGTGGCTGAAGATGGCAGGCTTGAGGCCTTGTCGCAGCAAAAACAACTGCTGGTTAAAGCCGAAACCCCGGTGCAGGTGCAGGCCGACCCGGACTTGTTGTATCGGGCACTGGAAAACCTGATCCGCAATGCCATTAAATTTACCCCGGCCTTCACTCAGGTCACTCTTGAGCTGCAGCAGCAGGAGCAACAGGTGCAGATCTGTATTTCCGATCAGGGGCCTGGCGTGGCGCAACAAGATTTGGCGCAACTTTTTACGCCCTTTTTCCGTGGACAGAGCAAAGAAGAAGGTGTGGGTTTAGGTTTAAGTATTGCCAAAAGAGCAGTGGAAAGTTGCGGCGGAACATTAAAGCTGCATAACCTTTATGCAGCTTCAGGTCTGGTTTGTGGTTTTCAGGCGGTGATTAGTTTACCGCTTGAGGCTACTATCTAAGGGAGCGTGACTGTTACCGTCAAGGTATTGCCTTCCGTTGTACTTAAGGAGACTGTCGCTGTATCTGTACTATTACC
>CBIMJC010000369.1:0-3694 GCA_966244125.1 uncultured Rheinheimera sp. | reverse complement strand
TCAACAGGGGACTTCACATGGCTAATGTAAAAAGCGCTGGCGCAAAGCTTCGTCAGGCAATTAAAGACAATACTCCGTTACAGCTGGTCGGCACTATCAACGCCTACACCGCCATGATGGCTGAACGTGTGGGTCATAAAGCCCTGTATTTATCTGGGGCTGGTGTGGCCAATGCCTCTTTTGGTTTGCCGGATTTAGGCATGACCTCATTAAACGATGTCTGTGAAGATATCCGCCGTATTACAGGTGCTACTGAACTGCCACTGCTGGTGGATGCCGATACAGGCTGGGGCGGAGCTTTTAATATTGCCCGTACTGTCAAAGACATGACCAGAGCCGGTGCTGCAGGTTTTCATATTGAAGATCAGGTAGCGCAAAAACGTTGTGGTCACAGACCAAACAAAGAAATCGTGTCTTTGGACGAAATGGTTGACCGCGTTAAGGCGTCCGTGGATGCCAGAACAGATGAGAACTTTTTTATTATGGCGCGCACCGATGCGTTGCAACAACAGGGTTTAGAAGCCGCTATTGAACGTGCTTTGGCTTGTGAAGCGGCGGGCGCTGACGCCATTTTTGCCGAAGCTGTCTATACGCTGGAACAGTATCAGGCTTTTACCAAAGCACTGAAAGTACCAGTGCTTGCTAATATCACTGAGTTTGGCCAAACACCACTCTTTAACAAAGCAGAGCTGGCAGCTGTTGGTGTGGATATGGTGTTGTATCCGTTAAGTGCCTTCCGCGCTATGAACAAAGCTGCACTGAATGTGTACGAGTCTATTCTGGCCAATGGCGATCAAAAAGCCGTAGTCGACAGCATGCAAACCCGGGCTGAACTTTACGACTTCCTGAACTATCACAGTTATGAGCAGAAATTAGATGCATTATTTGCCGTAGGCAAAAGCTCTAAATAAAAAGTTGGGCAAACAAAAAATAACCATAAGCCAAGCAGCATTCAATAAATCAACAGAACCAATTTAAAAACGGAGAGACAAGATGGCGAACGCAAAAGAATTATCAGGCGCAGGCTTACGTGGCCAAATCGCAGGTAAAACAGCTTTATCCACAGTAGGGAAAACAGGTTCAGGCTTGACCTACCGTGGTTACGACGTCAAAGATTTAGCCGCTCACTGTGAATTTGAAGAAGTCGCGCACCTGATTTTAAAAGGCGAGTTACCGAACGAAGCTGAACTGGCTGCCTACAAAAAACGCTTAAAGGCGATGCGTCAGCTGCCACAGGCATTAAAAGAAGTGCTGGAACGTATTCCTGCTTCTGCTCATCCGATGGACGTAATGCGTACAGGTTGTTCTATGTTAGGTAACCTGGAAACTGAACAAAGTTTTGCCCAGCAACATGACGCCACAGACCGTTTACTGGCGATTTTCCCTGGTTTAATTAACTACTGGTATAACTTTAGCCACAAGGGCCAACGTATTGAGGTAGAAACTGCGGCAGACTCTATTGCTGAGCAGTTCCTCTGGACTTTGCATGGTGAAAAACCAACTCAGCTGCACACAGATGTGATGAACTCTTCACTGATTTTATATGCAGAGCATGAGTTTAACGCCTCTACCTTCACAGCCCGGGTTTGTGCGTCAACCTTAAGTGATATGCACTCGTGCATCACAGGCGCTATTGGTTCCTTACGTGGCCCTCTGCACGGTGGTGCCAACGAAGCAGCAATGGAGCTGATTGAAAAGATGGACAATCCGGATGATGCCGAAAGCAAATTGCTGGGCATGCTGGAGCGTAAAGAAAAAATTATGGGCTTTGGCCATGCCATTTATGCAGAGTCCGATCCCCGTAATGCGGTGATCAAAGAATGGTCTGAAAAACTGGCGAAGGCCAACGGCAATACGTCCTTGTACGACATCTCTGTGCGCTGTGAAAGCGTCATGTGGCGCGAGAAAAAACTGTTCTGTAACGCTGACTTTTTCCACGCCTCGGCTTACAACTATATGGGGATTCCAACCAAGCTGTTTACGCCTATTTTCGTCTGTTCACGTTTAACAGGCTGGGCTGCCCATGTGATGGAGCAACGTGCGGACAACCGTATTATCCGCCCAAGTGCCGAATATACAGGTGTGGAACCACGTAGTGTTAAGCCACTATCAAGCCGTTAAGCAAAAAACACATTATCTATACCTTAAGTAATTGGAGTTGCAGCGAGGCGGTTAGCGACGAATCCCCATGAACATAGTAGTCCTATGTGATTGGGGTGAGTGAGCAAACCAACAAAGCTGCGGCTTCAAGTACGACAGGTATAAAAGCCCGCGAAGGGCTTTTGTAGGATCTGAAGCAACCAATTTAACTGAGTGGCCACGCCATGAATTCGAACTACCGTAAAAACTTACCAGGCACCAGCCTGGATTATTTTGATGCCGAAGCGGCTTGTAACGAGATTGAGCCCGGCTCTTATGCCAAATTGCCTTATACCTCCCGGGTGCATGCTGAAAACTTAGTACGCCGCTGTGATCCTGCTTTATTGACTGATGCGTTAAAACAACTGATTTACCGCAAGCAGGATCTGGATTTCCCCTGGTTTCCGGCCCGTGTGGTCTGTCACGATATTTTAGGTCAAACCGCTTTAGTCGACTTAGCTGGCCTGCGTGATGCGATAGCCTTGCAAGGCGGCGATCCGGCCAAAGTCAACCCTGTAGTGCCGACTCAGCTGATTGTCGATCACTCCCTGGCGGTTGAGCATGCGGGTTTTGAAAAAGATGCCTTTGAGAAAAACCGCGCTATTGAAGACAGACGCAACGACGATCGTTTCCACTTTATCAACTGGACCAAAAAAGCCTTTAAAAATGTCGATGTGATACCACCTGGCAACGGCATTATGCACCAGATCAACCTGGAGCGGATGTCACCAGTTATTCACGCCATTGATGGCGTTGCTTTTCCCGATACCTTAGTGGGAACTGACAGCCATACCCCTCATGTCGATGCGCTAGGTGTGATCGCCATTGGGGTAGGTGGGCTTGAAGCGGAAAGTGTAATGTTAGGCCGGGCCTCCTGGATGCGTCTGCCGGATATTATTGGCGTTGAGCTGACCGGCAAAGCCCAACCCGGCATTATGGCCACCGACATAGTGCTGGCTTTAACTGAGTTTTTACGCAAAGAAAAAGTGGTGTCGGCTTATCTGGAATTTTTTGGTGAAGGAGCAAGCAGCTTAAGTTTGGGCGACCGGGCTACCATCTCCAATATGACGCCAGAGTATGGCGCTACAGCCGCTATGTTCTCCATCGATCAACAAACGCTTGACTACTTGAGTCTGACAGGCCGCGAGCCGGCTCAGGTTAAACTGGTGGAAACCTATGCCAAAACTGCAGGTTTATGGTCCGACAGTTTAAAAACAGCCGAATATGAGCGGGTATTACGATTTGATTTATCCAGTGTAGGCCGCACTATTGCAGGTCCCTCCAACCCTCATGCCCGGGTCTCAACCAGCGATTTAGCGGCTAAAGGTATCAGTGGTGTGGTGGAAAACGAGCCGGGTTTAATGCCGGACGGCGCTGTGATTATCGCTGCTATTACCAGCTGCACCAACACCAGTAACCCACGCAACGTGATAGCGGCTGGCTTACTGGCGCGTAATGCTAAGGCCAAAGGTTTAAGCCGTAAGCCATGGGTGAAAAGCTCCTTAGCGCCTGGCTCTAAAACTGTGGAGCTGTATTTAAAAGAAGCCAATTTATT
>CBIMJC010000368.1:0-3726 GCA_966244125.1 uncultured Rheinheimera sp. | reverse complement strand
TCAGTGTGAACTCTTGAAGTCCACCAAAGTACCCTATACCTCTCTGTTCAGGCCTCAACCTCATTTGAAACAAACGGCGGAATAATAGGGTTGGTTAACAACTCATTACATATATGCACTTTTCATAAAAAAAATAAACATCAATAAATTCAAAATGATAAGAATAAACCCAACTCAGGTATCAGCTGTTACAGCTATATCCATGCAGAAAAAGCGAACAACATAATGTGCATAGTTCAGGCATAATCCGAAGCTCTGAATTCCCCGACTTCAAACAAAACAGCTGAGAAAAAATCGGCAGCCGAATGAATATTTATGAACAATCAGATAAAAGTTATGCACTAATGCAAGGGCAGCTGAGTCGAAATTTGCTCTTGAGAGCCGAAAAACGTTTTGCAGATGATGAAGCATCCGATACAGCAGCTAAAGACAGGACAGCACAGAGTAAATAAAGACCGCCGGCATAAAAACCCGGCCCCCGCACAAAGACCCTGGGCATAAAGCTCCTCCCAGGTTATAACCCCAGTTAAAAATCAGGTTGTTATTCAGCCAGTTCAGATTTAGTGTAGAGTTCGACATCAATAGCAAGGAGAAGTAAATGTCCGGACTAAAAGTACTGGCCCTGTGTGGCAGTTTAAGGGCGAAGTCAACCAACAAAGCTTTATTGGAGTATGCGATAGCGCATGCACCAGAAGGCATGCAGATTGAACTGGCTGATTTGACTGATGTGCCTTTTTACAACTCGGATTTAACCACTAAGCCTGCAGCCGTAGAACGTTTATTGGCTCAGTTTGCTCAGGCAGATGCCTTGTTACTGGCCTGTCCTGAATACAATTACTCTATAGCACCTGCCCTGAAAAATGCGCTGGACTGGGCGTCGCGGGAACCTAATAACGCGTTAATGGCTGGCAAAGTCGCGGCTATTCTGGGTTCAGGCGGTGGCATGGGCACCTCCAGAGCCCAATATCATTTGCGTCAGGTCTGCGTGTTTTTAGATTTGCATCTGGTCAATAAACCTGAAGTATTCTGTAACGCTTTTGCCAATACCTTCGATGCAGACAACAAACTGACAGACGAACGTATTCAGGGCTTAATAGTGCAACAACTGGACGCTTTACAGCAGTTAGCCTCTCGCTTTAAACACTAAATAACCTGAACTCGAGATAAGCAGCGCCACTGAACGCGCATCTTTTCGCGCCTCTCTGCGTTGCTTTGCCTAACCATAGCTTGCTATGGCGTACGACAAAGCGCCTTGATATTCGCAAAAATCTGCGCATTTAGTCAGCAAAGACTTAAGGCACTTTAATAGATTGGCTTATCTATTTGATTTATATGGTTAAATATAGAGCATTCGACACTCATTATCCCGACTTCAGGTTAAATAGTGTGCAGCAGACGAACACAACAATAGAGTTGTGTTCGTCTGCTTTCTTTGTCAGAGTAAGAAGCAACATCTAAGAGCTCATTTCTATCAGGGCCTTACTGCAACATGACAAAATCAGGGGCAGCGCTTGTTACAACGTCTGAAGCATGATTTCCATCTTTTAATGATTACGCTGGTGGGTTTGATCGCCAGCTGTACTCTGCTGCCTTATGCAATGTATCGGCTGGCTACAGGAAGCTATCTGGTGGCCATAGTGGACTCGCTGATGATAGCGGTCAGCACAGCTTCTGTCTGGATAGCATGGCGCACCGGCGACACGGAAAAGCCGGGCTTTTTAATGGCCAGCGTATTTTGTTTTGGTGCAGTCTTAGTCTGTATGAAGCTGGGGCAAGACGTTTTGTTCTGGATTTATCCGCTGATGGTGTTTATTTTCTTTTTGGTGGCCCCTATCAAAGCGCTGTTGCTGCTGTTACTTATGGTCAGCGCTATTGTATCGCTGCATTTTTCCGGACCATCTGCAATTTTCACTAATAACTTTCAACTGCTGGCTTTTATTACCACTACCTTAGTTACCAGCATCTTTGCTTATATTTTTGCGTACCGCACTCATTTACAGCGCAAGGAATTAAGGCGATTAGCCACCACAGATCCACTGACAGGGGCAGCCAACCGACATTCTTTAGCAGATGAACTGACCCATGCCATTGAACAGTTCAGGCACAAGGGGTTGTCCAGCGGACTGATGTTACTGGATCTGGACCATTTCAAACGCATTAACGATAACTTTGGTCATCATGCCGGCGATCAAATTCTGAGCCAGTTAGTCCCTTTACTAAAACAAATGATCCGCCAGCAAGACTTGGTATTTCGCTTCGGTGGCGAAGAGTTTGTGTTGTTGATCCATGACATCCAACTGGCCGATTTACATCGTCTGGCAGAAAAAATCCGCCACGCTGTCTGGCAGGAACTAAGTCTGCCAGACGGTTCAGCTTTGACTACCTCTATAGGCATAGCCACAGTGCAGCAGCAAGCTGATTGGGAAAGCTGGTTGCAAAACACTGACGTGGCTTTGTATCAGGCCAAACACAATGGCCGCAATCAGGTCGTGATAGCAACCAGCACAGCAGAACAGGAGGCCGCAGCGTCTTAGACTTAAGTCGAAGCGCCAATTGCCTGAGAATAACTTAAGCTGAAACTCTTTGTTCAGTGCAGGTAGGTTTTATGTTGGTTTTTATCCTCAGCCGTTTTTTTGCTATTCAAATTCTGGTGTTACTGGCATTAGCCTTAGCCAATTACTTTTCAGCCATCAAATTAGGTTTTGTGCAGGACCTTTTGCTTTTACCGGCTCTGACGGTATTTCTGGTGTATCAGTACAGTAAAAAACAAAAAGCAGCTTTAACTACAGAACAAAGCCAAAAAGTGATTTATGCGCTGATCCTTAGTGACGCGCTCATTCAGGCGGTGCTGACCTTCAGCAGTCCGGCTGGTATTATTGCAGTGCAACATTTCACAGAGGCGGCTTTAACTTATGCCGCCGTGATGGTGTTTCATAGCCTGATGATTTATTTTGCGGTGGGCTACAGCAAAAGCTTCTTCGAAAGACGTCAGGCTCTGAGCTGAGTCTCAGAACCATCTGTTTTTGCAAAGCTGATTTTCGCAAGGGATACCGTCATGGTCGCCGTCAATCAAGACTCCGGGGCAATTCTCTAAATAAAACCCCGCTTCGTCACAGGAACTCATTTCTGAGCAATGTTGTTTACCTTCACATTGAAATTGCAATCCTTGCTGCACCCTGAGCGGTGGCCAGACCGGATCGTCAGAAGTCCTGACCTGTTCAGACGCCTCAGTTGCAGCAGTCCCTGCAACACCAGGGTTGTCAGCACTGAGCAAATAAAAGGACTGGTAACCTAACCAGGCCAGAAGAAACAGACTAACCACTACTGATAACAGGCGTTGGAGTGGCAAGGAAGGCAAGGCTGGTTTTTCTATGGCCGGTGCCGGAACGAAATGCTGTCCGGCTTTATAAGCCCCAACAGCTTTTGGCTTGCCCTGGGCATCCACTTCAATCTGGAAAAAAATGCTGTCGCCGTCCTGCAACTGCTCAGGTTTTTTTCGAAAACCACTGCGGTGAATACGAATATCTGGCCCGGCTTTGTCCCGCTGAATAAAACCATCACCTTTCTGTGGGTTCCAATCTTTTAGCTTTCCCTGATGTAACATCTCAACGTCCTGTTGTCACTATATTGAAAACACCTTATATAACCTGAATCGCATTTATTTTACAAGTGTAAAAATCCACCTCCATAGGAGGTGGCTTTGCTTTAGGCCCCCTGGAAGGGGGC
>CBIMJC010000367.1:0-3729 GCA_966244125.1 uncultured Rheinheimera sp. | reverse complement strand
AGTTATTCTAAATGAGCGACGAGTGACAAAGTTCAGGGCGCCGCCAGACGAACCCGAAGGGCAGCGCCTGGCCGGCCTTTCTACTGCGTTAGCACTCGCTTATGTAGAATAACTACACTGCGCTCGTGCTGCCTTGCATGAAAACCGGCCAGACTGCTGCAAAAATAATCCTGAAACGTCAACACGCTCAAACACCAATGTAGCATTGTTAGCGCAACCAAAGCACTGGCATGGCTATAAAAAAACCGCAGAATCAATCTGCGGTTTTATAGGTTCAACTGACAACAGGCTTAGAAGCTAACGTTGACACTCATCCATAAGTTACGGGCTTTGTCTTTGTTGTTGAAATGATCGACGTAGCTCGGCTGATAACCATTTGCGCCATTTGGATCCAGTACACAGCTGGTACCGCTGTCACATTCAACAAATTCCAGATCGTAGGTAGTGAAGTCCTGATCAAATAAGTTGTTGATCCGCGCAGTAAAAGTAACGGACTCGCTGGCAGCATAACTGGCCCCTAAGTGATAAACATCATAGGCTTTGTAATGCAGTGGTTGGTTTTTCACTATGTCCCATGAACGGAACCGTTTAGTACGGATTTCGGACGTCAGAAATACTTTTAATTCATCAGTCGCATTCCAGTCGAGCGTCAGGTTCGCCATATGTTTGGCGGTGTTGGTCAGAGGCTGGCCTTTATTAGCACCACTTTTTTGCTCGCTGTCGGTGTAAGTGTAGTTCGCACGGAAAGCGATACTGTCGATGATCTGCCAACGACCTGCCACTTCGGCACCTTTAATAGTCACACTGTCGATATTGACGGTTTTAGTGCTGGTGGCATAACCCAAATCAGCGTATTGACCAGTACTGCTACACACCAGTCCCGTTGAAGCACCACAAGGCTGGGACGCAATTTTGTCGTCAAATTCGTTATTAAAAATGGTGATATTGAAGTTGTGGTGATCCGGATGCTCCCAATAGGCCGCAATTTCAGTCGAAGTACTGGTTTCAGGTTCCAGCTCCGGGTTACCAAACATAGGGGAGGTGCCCTGACCACCAAAGCCAACTACACCGTCATACAACTGGGTTGTTTTTGGTGTTTTAAAGCCGGTACTGACGCCACCTTTGATAGTCCACTGTTCTGTTAATGTATACACACCATACAAACGTGGACTCATTTCACTGCCAAAAATTTCGTGATCATCACGGCGTAAACCTGCAGTGATGGCAAATTCCTGAGTGGCATCCCAGGTATCTTCAGCAAACACAGACCACATATTGTGTTCCTGCACACCACCAGGCGTGCCGCTTTCCATACCAAAAACACCGTCTTCCAGCTCACCGCGGATCACTTGCGTGCCAAATACTGCTTTGTGTTGACCTGCCAGTTCAAATGGCATATCCATTTTGGCATCGAGCGTATATTGATTACTGGCCATTTTACGTTTGTCGCGCGGCAGGAAGGTGTCTTTTGCTATGGCTTTACGCTGTTCAACCGTCATGCCTGCGTAGGGGCCGGTGCCGTCGATCATCGTCAGTAACTGCGCCCGTTCGGCCAGAGTAAAAGGCAAAGTACGGCCGTGGTTTTGGGTATCTACATAAGATAAAGACACAAAACTGTTGCCCAGTTCCCATTTGCCTTCATGGCTTAATGACCAGGTGTCACGGCTGAATTCCTGAGTTGGGCTGTAACCGACTTGTGGGTTAGCCCTACGGGTCCAGGTTCCGCCGCCAGCCGTGCATTTTTGCTGTTGATTGCCGCCAGTCGTTGGGACAAAACCTTTACAGAAGCTGCCGGCAGCCCAGATGCTGTCGATATTATCCACTGTACCTACAGGGTATTCGCGGCTGCCGTCATCGTTGATCACCGGGCTGTTATCGTATTCCTGTGTCGAAGTGTCGATATCAAACCAAATGGCCTGATTTGCGGTTGGTGTCCAGCTCAGACGAGCGCCTAACACTGTGCTGTCGTTATCTACAGTTTTGCCGCCTGCACCAAAACCTAAAGAACGCTTACGGACTTCACCATTTGGATAAACAACATCGGCGTATTGCGGAGTGGACGCCATACGGTTGTATTCGCTGCCACGAATGGACATGCCCAGCACGCCGGGGATCAGCGGGCCCATCACGTTAAAGTCAGTGGTGATCTCTTCACCAAAACTGTCATCTGTTTGTGCTGTGCGGCTATGGCTGACTGAACCTTCCCATTCAGCTGCAACTTTTTTAGTGATGATGTTAATCACCCCACCTAAAGCATCAGCACCATACAAAGTAGAAGCAGGGCCACGGATCACTTCAATCCGCTCGACTGTGTCTAAAGGCGGCATATGACCAAACTGGTTGCCGCCAAAGTTATTCGGGTAAATATCACCATGGTTATTCTGACGTTTACCATCGACCAGAATAAGGGTGTAGTCCGAGCCCATACCCCGCATGCTGATAGTGCCCTGACCTGTTTTGTCGCGGGTTTCACCTATATCGACACCTTCCAGATCACGCACCGCATCCAATAAAGTGGTGTAAGGACGGCTGCTTAACTCTGCTGAGGTCACCACAGAAATACTGGCAGGAGCCTCTACCAGCTTTTGTTCAAAACCTGAGGCTGTAACTACTATGCGTTCTATAGGCTCAGCTTTGTCAGCGGCCATATCTTCTGCCTGCACTGTAGCACTCAAACCTAAAGCAAGCTGGGTGGCTAACACCAGTTTGGCCGGGCGGGACTTGAACATAAACACTCCTGTGGTTCGAACAGATCATCGCAACGCGGATAAAATCTGACCTCGATTTGTAAAGATAAGTTAATAAATTTCAATGGCCGACAATGATAGTGATTCTCATTAGAAGATCAATAGCAATTGCGAACTATTTGCACTAGCGATTGTCGCCCGCTGGGCACAAAAACCGGAATAATCAATAAACAACTAAATCAGCATCTTGTGAAAACCTTGCAAATAAGAACAATTCTCAGTAGCATGGCAGCTGTTTTTGAGGGGGTACTGTGAAGAGTTCAGCTTTAGCTCGGTGGATGCGTTGGTTACATACCTACAGCGCTATGTTGGTTTTGTTGCTGTTGTTATTTTTTGCCATCACAGGCATCACTTTAAATCACCCTGAACTGAGCAGTAGCCTGGGGAAAACCAGTCAGCAACTGCAGTTGGAGCTGCCGGAACAATTACCGGATCTGTTAACTCTGCCTGAGGATCAACAACAAGCAGCTCTGGCTTTGTATGTGGATTGGATAAAGCAGGAGCAGCAGTTACAAGGCGGTTATAACCTGAATTTTTCGCCTGAAGACGAGCTGCTGGAAATAGATTTTAAACGCCCTGCCGGTTATGCCGCAGTGGTGATTGATTTAGCAGAGCGCACCGCAGAACTGGATACAGAATTTGCTGGTTATCTGGCCCTGGCCAATGACTTACATAAAGGCCGTTACGCCGGCAGCAGCTGGAAATGGCTGATTGATATTACCGCTGTATTTTGTGTGTTGTTTGCCTTGTCGGGCTTTTATTTATTGTGGCGTCAGCCCAACCGAAGGGATTTTGGCAATGCCACAGCCATAGCTGGTGTGGTTTTGGCTTTGGTTGCTTATATAGCGTCGTTTCACTGATTTAGATTCGTTTCGATGATTTAGAGTCGTTTCAAAGATTTAGGGTCGTTTAACTTTGAGGGGATTAGATGTAACAGTTTTTATTAGCCGCCTTGTTGTTTTGTTTTTGGTCAGCGGTGGGA
>CBIMJC010000366.1:0-3736 GCA_966244125.1 uncultured Rheinheimera sp. | reverse complement strand
TATAAAAGAGTCATCCGGCACAGTCACACCCGGAGCACCTTTAGTAGTAGCAGCTTCAGGATAACCCCAGCCACGGAACTGTTGTTCCTGACGTGGTGATTCGATAGAAGATAACACCAGCGCAAAACCTAATTTGTCATCCACAAATTTATCAACATAGTTGATAGAGGCTTTATGGCCGTGATCATCAAAATCCGGGTTACCGGCTTCCTGATCGTTTTGCTCGTAGTTTAAGTTCACCACAAAAGTATCTTCTGCGGTCAGAGGACGCACAGTTTGCAGGTCCACAGTACCACCAATGCCCTGCGCCATCAGCGTTGCATCCGGAGTTTTGTAAACCATTGCTGTAGAAACTATTTCAGATGGGTACAGGTCATACTCAACACCACGGTTGTCACCCATACCTAATAATTCACGGCCATTTAATGAAGTGCCAACGTAGTTTTCGTTAAAACCACGCACAGACAAACCGCTGGTACGACCGTTACGACGCTCGCCGGCTAAACCAGGCAAACGTGCTAAAGATTCTGCCACGCTGGTGTCCGGCAGCTTACCAATGTCTTCAGCTGACAAGACTTCAACGATGGAGTTTTCGCTCATTTTAACAGCCTGAGCTTTTTGTAAGCTGCCACGGAAACCAGTGACCCCTATCACTTCAATTTGTTCTTCTTTGGCAGGTGCTGCCTTTTTGGTTTCTTCGGCCTGTTGTGCGTAGCTATACGAGCTGACGCCCGCTGTAGCGATAGCCATAGTGAGTATGCTTAACTTAAATTTATTCATGCCCTTATCCCCGGATTTGTTTGTTTTTCTGGTTCAGACTTATACCTGTCTGGTGTTCGATACTAGTCTGACCCTACTAGTTAAACTTATCGCCGCCAATCTTCAACATGAATACGTATTCACCTCCGGGCTTGATGCCCCTTTGCAGGGCATTGTTGGAATTTTGCATTGTATTGGTGCAAACAAGACATTGGATCGCTTGATTTATTTGTCAGCATGAACCAAAAGCTGCGCTCCAATTTAATGCAAAGTTAGCTGAGTTCTGGCAGCTTGCAAGCCAGTATGCAATACAAGCTGAATAGAAGCGGAATCAAGACGTTACAGCGAGGTTAAAAATCAGAGCGGTTTAAAAAGGCAAAATAGCTTGTATGGGTGAATACAAAACCAGAAAAAAGGCCGTGATCAACACGGCCTTTTTGGCTTCAGATACAGCGCAGGATTTACTGCACTTTGGTCACTTTTAACACCGGAGCTGCAGGGTTTGTCGCATTAACGCTGACTTTATAATCCGCCTGTTCCGCTATATTCAGTTTCAGATTAGAAGCACCTCTGCTCAGGGTTTTGTCAGCCCCGAGCGTGACGGTCTGATCAGCAGAACCAAAATCAACAGTAGCCCAGTCTGCTGAAGCTATTTTGAATTCATGATCCGTCGCCGCCAGATTGACGGTCACACTATACAAACCAGCGCCTTCGTATTGCAGCGCATTGTTTTCGCTCCAGCCATTCATACTGCCACGCAAATACACTGTGGTTGCACCATAAGGCACATATTCAGTCACAGTGATTTGCGGAGCTTCAGGGTTTGCTGCATTCACAGTGAAGGTATAAGTCGAGGTTTTAGGCAAGCTGATTTTCAGGTTTGCAGCACCACGGCTTAAGGTTTTAGCAGTCCCTAAGCTGACTTGCTGTGCTGATGAACCAAAATCAACAGTGGACCAGTCGGCAGAGGCCACTTTGAATTCATAGTCACCGGCCGCAATAGTGATACTGACGCTGTAGATACCATCGCCGTCATAGCTCATCGCATCCACTTCGCCCCAGCCATTCATCGCGCCGCGCACATAGACTGTGGTTAAACCGTAAGGCGGAATATCAGCAGCTCCCATAGTAGCGTCCGCTTTTAAGCCTTCGCCCTGAGTGCCATTCTGAGGTTTAACAAAAACTGCTGCTGTATAGGCAGGTACAGTGAAAGTCCCATCTGCAGCAGCTTCGGCAAAGCTGGCGTCCTGCACCATGCTGTCAGCAGAGCCTTGCTGCACCGGGTGCAACACAAATCCTTTGGCTGTGGCGACTTTGTGCGACTGCTGCTCTGAAGTGCCGTTGATCACCACAACCACAGCATCATGTTCAGGGTCAAGATCCGTTAAGCCTGTACCATCGTCTATGCTCATCACAATCAGACCAGCGGTCAGATTTTTACCTATATTGTGGAAGCCAACCCTATCCATCACATCCTGCCCCGTGGTTAAACGGAACAAAGGACTGCTTTTACGAATTTGCAGAAATTCGTTAAAGACATCAGAGGAAAAATGGATCTCGTCAGCGCCCGCTTTGGTATTGGGTTTGGTTGCAACTGCAGCTATGGTTGCCCAGTTTGCGCTATTGTCCTGAGCCAGAGGCAAACCTACGTTCCAGTTATTGCTTTCTTTGCTGAAATCGACAAAGTTGAACCAATCGCCGGCGTCATAGCTGTTACGGTCCAGTGACTTGGAGCGTAATAAATCATCCCCCATTTGCAGGAAAGGAATACCCTGACTTAACAAAGGGATAGCCAAAGCTATGCTGTTCACCCGCACGCGATTTTCCAGACTTAAATCCACACCGGCATGATGCAGTTACAGCTGCAATTTATCCCAAATAGCCTCGTTATCATGTTTGGAGACATAGTTGATAATATCAGCCGGATCTGTGGCATAACCTGCAGGCTGAGAGTTCCAAATCACACTGGAAGCTACTCCGGTATTGCCTCTGTAGTCTTTGATCACAAAGTCTTTTAATGTGCCTGCTAAACCAATTTCAATAAAGTTCTGTTGCTGGCGTTCACCATCTTCACCTTTGTCGGTAAATAAGGCGGCACTGCGCACACTGTCGCGTAAACGGTCGTTAAAAGTGCCCACTTCGGTACCAGCCATATTGGCCTGACGCGCCTGTTCAAACAGACGATCATCAGCCACTTCACCAAAATTCCAGCCTTCGCCATAGAAATAAGTGTCAGGGTCTACTGCACGCACTGCATCACGGGCGGCTAAAATAGCGGCTTTCGGATGATGACCCATAATGTCAAAACGGAAACCGTCAAAGCTGTATTCACGGGCCAGTAACACCAGCGAGTCTTTAACAAACTTATCCATCATTTTGTGTTCAAGTGCGGTATTTTCACAGCAGGTTGAACGCTCTATGCCACCTGTTGTTGCATTGTATCTGTGGAAATAACCCGGCACTATTTTGTCAAACACTGAGTTATCAAACACAGCAGAGGAATTGGTGTGGTTGTACACCACATCCAGCACCACCCGCAGACCTATCTCATGCAAGGCTTTATTCATAGCCCGCATTTCTTTGATACGGGTCACGCCTTCAGCATTGGACGCATAACTGCCTTCAGGTACGTTGAAGTGATGAGGATCATAACCCCAGTTAAAACCATCAGTTGCCCGCATATCCGCCACTAACTGCTGCGCCCGTTCACCGGACGGCTGATAGGACTTCAACAGATCCAGCAAAACAGCGCCAGCGTTTTCCTGGCCACAGACTTTAGCCGCTGCATTAACAGCACATAACTTGCCGACTGTGTCGGTAATTTCCACTCTTTTGCTGGCATCTTCATTCACAGTCGCCATATCGGTCGCAGGCAACATATGGAAATGAGTGACACCACTTTCAGCCAGTTTTTTCAGATGCTGAACCGGGGCACTTTCCATTTCGGTAAAGGCCAGATACTTCCCCCTATTGGCGG
>CBIMJC010000365.1:0-3741 GCA_966244125.1 uncultured Rheinheimera sp. | reverse complement strand
GGCATTAAAGCTATTATTGCTCTGACAGAATCTGGCTACACCGCCAAGCTGATGTCACGTATTACCTCTTCTCAGCCTATTTATGCCCTGTCACGTCACCAGAAGACATTAAACAAAATGGCGCTTTATCGTGGCGTGTATCCGGTGTTTTTTGACAGCACTCAGACTCCGGGTCAGCAAAAAGTATCGGCCGCTGCTATTGAAGCTGTGCAGGAAATTGCTCACTTAAAAAGCGGTGATTTAGTGATTTTGACCTACGGCGATATGATGGAAACTGTAGGTGCGTCAAACACCTGTAAGATAGTGCAAATCAACTAAGACGGGGTCAGAGTTTTGTCTCTGCCCCACCTATTTGATTGTTCTGCAATTTAAAGGGCCAGAGCTTAGACTCTGGCCCTTAGCATTGGCGCTAATGCCGTTAACATTGACCCTATCACCACCAACGAAGCACCAACCCAGGCCCAGACATTCAGTGATTCACTGGGAAATTGCGGATAAAAATAAGCCAGTAGCTGGGCAAAACCTATAGTCAGTAAAGGCGTAATAGCCAGCACAGCGCTGACATTGGCCGCTTGCCAGTGTTGTAAGGCTTCTGCAAAAGCACCGTAAGCCACAATGGTATTCAGACAACAAAACAGCAACATCCCCCATTGCCACACTGACAACTCCGGTACAGGGGCCAGGTCAGCGGCCGGCAGAAAACACAAAGCACCGGCCATATAAATTAACCACATAATTTGCTGCGAGTTAAAGCTCATCAGCAGCTCTTTTTGTGCCAAAGCATAACAAGCCCATGCTACAGCAGCAGCTATCACCAGCAGCAAACCAATACCTTCAGCGCTAAACTGTGTCAGTAACAAGGCCAGTCTGTCGTTAAAAAACAGTAGTAGACCGAATACCAGCATCCAGGCTCCTATTTTTTGCCACAACAACAAACGTTCTTTAAACAAATAGACGGCGCCTAACATCATCAAAAATGGTGCCAGTTGGATCAGCACCTGAGCTGTTTCTGCTGTCAGCAAAAACAAACCTTTCAGATATAAAATGTAATTAAGCAACAAACCGGCAATGGCAGTGAGTACCAAAAGTTTCTTTTTTGTATTCAGCCCTCTGAGCGATGGAATTTGCTGACGTGCAAGCAGGATCAGGCCTACCAGCACAGCTGCCACCAAAAAACGGATCCAGGTAATGGTTGCCGCTGACATCGAACTTAATAACCATTTCAGCGCTAAAGGTAACAAGCCCCACAATACGGCTGTCAACAAAGCCAAACTAAAACCCAAACCAACCCGGCCAGACGACTGATGCATACCCTCTCCTTTCTAAGGCCGTCATTATCCGCCAGAAGCTGTGCTTTTGTCCGGGGACAGCGACCTGCACCGGAAAAAATAAGCCGGAATTGATATCTCTGTTGCCCCAGATCAAAGCAATATGCGGTAACTGGGCTAGGATAAGACACAACAAACACTTGTGGACAACCTAATGAAACGGATCGGAGTCTTAACTTCAGGGGGCGACGCCCCCGGAATGAATGCCTGCCTGCGGGCTCTGGTGCTGACGGCTCATGCCAATGAATTAGAAGTGATAGGTTTTCAGTACGGTTTTAATGGCGTTCTTGAGCTGCAATACCAACACCTGTTGCCTTACCATGTTAGTGGCATCATCCAAAATGGCGGTACTTTGTTAAAAAGCGCCCGCTGCGCCGCTATGCACACAGAACCAGGACTGCAGCAGGCAGCGCAGAACCTGCACGACCTGAAGCTGGATGCTTTGCTGGTGATAGGTGGAGATGGCAGCTTTCGCGGCACTGTGGAATTGTCCAGATTTTACAAGGGCCAATTGGTCGGCATTCCAGGCACTATAGACAATGACGTGGATGGCTCTGATTTTACGATAGGTTTTGCCACGGCTTTGGATACGGCATTGGATGCCATAGATAAAATCCGTGATACCGCAGATGCTTTTGAACGGATTTTTTTAGTGGAAGTGATGGGACGCCACACAGGTTATTTAGCTGTTGCTGCAGGTATAGCCGCAGGCGCAGAACAAATCATCTGCCCAGAACTGGCTTGTGAGCTTGATCTGGACAAAATCGCCCGGCATGTCGAACAAGCCCGCAAGCACAGGGGCAACTGCAGTTACATTATTGTGCTTGCTGAAACTATGTACCCTGGTGGTGCATCCGCTTTAGCCGCAGATCTGGAACACAGAGGGATTGACTGCCGGGCTTCTATCCTGGGCCATATTCAACGCGGGGGCCGCCCTGTTGGTGCAGATCGTATTCTTGGTACTAAACTGGGCGCTTACGCCGTGGAGCAGCTGTTGCAAGGTGCTCATCTGGTGATGGCAGGTGAAATTAACGGCCAGGCGGGTTTGTATCCTCTGGCTCTGACCGGAGATAAGAAAAAGCAGGTCGACAGCTATTTGTTACGCTGGCAACAGCAAGTGGCACAGTACTAGATCAAAAAAGCCTCCTTGCGGAGGCTTTTCTTCAGACAGAACTTAAGAATTAAACACCATTTTGACACGGTCTTTGTAGCTGCGGCTGACTTTCACCGCCTGCCCATTGGTCAGCATCAGCTGATGTTCACCGTTGGCCAGCATTTGCAGTTTGGCAATGGTATTGACGTTCACTATAGCGCTGCGGTGCACCCGGACAAATAACTTCGGATCCAGCTCCTGCTCCAGCTCTTTCATAGTGCGGCGCAAAATATGGGTCTGGCCGTCACGGGTATGAATACACATATAATCCCCTGCAGCATCCACCCAGTCGATAGCACTGACGGGGACACGGGTAATTTCACCACTGTCTTTAATGCTGATAGCTTCAGGGAAACGTTCGTTCATCACAGGTTGTGACTGATCCAGACGTTGTAAGATCTGATCGGTTTTTTCACCTGTCAGCTGAGCCACTACGGCGGCCAGTTGGCCTTTATGACGTTGATGGTCTTTGGCTTCAAAGTTTCTGGTCAGCTTGCTGACGGCTGCGGCTAAACGTTCTTTTTCCACAGGCTTGAGCACATAATCCAGCGCCTGCACTTCAAAGGCATTTAACGCATAGTGATCATAGGCCGTGACAAACACCACATAAGGCAACTCAATCTGCTGATGTTGCAGTTGTTTTAATACACCAAAACCATCCAGCCCCGGCATTTCGACATCTAAAAACACCGCATCGGGCTGATGCTCACGAATGGCAGCCACAGCTTCTTCACCATTGCTGCACTCTGCCACTATCTCCAGTTCAGGAAAGTCAGCTAAACGCACCAACATACCGCGGCGGGCTAACGGTTCATCGTCGACCACTATGACCTTAAGCATTTGTTTCATCTGTACTCTCTGTTTCAAATGGTATTCTGATATTTACTTTCAAACCCCGTGGATGGTTGTGAGTTAAGACCAAAGAAAAATTGCGATCGTACAAAGCCGCTAATCGCTCTTTGGTATTGACTAAACCTACTCCACCAGATTCCCCTTTTGGCAGTCCATCGGAAATCACCATTCCAGGCCCATCATCTGCCACTTCCATCAGTAAATCGTGTCCAAATTTTTGTGCCGTAATCATGATCCGGCCACCGGAGGTCTGGCTGGCAACCGCATACTTAATGGCATTTTCAACCAAAGGTTGCAGGATCAGACTGGGCACTAAGGCCTGATCCGCGGCTTCATCGATGTCATTGATAATAGTCAGACGTTCTGAAAAACGGACTTTTTCTATTTCCAGATACAGGCTGTCGGCAT
>CBIMJC010000364.1:0-3792 GCA_966244125.1 uncultured Rheinheimera sp. | reverse complement strand
CCTGCACTTTTCTCAAAAAATTCATGATAGTTCTTAGACACAATAAGCTCCTTACGCTGCTTCAGCTACTGGTTCCAGAGCACCATCTTTCGCTCTGATAGTTTTCACAACGTTATACGCCATGACCAGCATACCAGCGACGACAAAACAGCCACCGATAAAACGCATCAGGTAGAACGGGTAAGAGGCTTCTAAGCTTTGTACAAAGCTGTAGGTCAGAGTGCCGTCAGTGTTGACTGCACGCCACATCATGCCTTGCATAATGCCGCTGATCCACATAGCCACAATGTACAGAACCACGCCTATAGTGTGTAACCAGAAGTGGGTGTTGATCAGCTTGATGCTGTACATCCGGCCCTGGTTATAGATATTCGGGATCAGGTGGTAAATAGCGCCGATGGACACCATGGCAACCCAACCTAAAGCACCAGAGTGAACATGACCTACAGTCCAGTCTGTGTAGTGCGACAGCGCGTTTACTGACTTGATAGCCATCATCGGGCCTTCGAAGGTTGACATGCCGTAGAAAGACAGAGACACGATCAGGAAACGTAAGATAGGGTCGGTTTTCAGTTTATGCCAGGCACCGGATAACGTCATGATACCGTTGATCATGCCACCCCAGCTTGGGACAAACAGGATCACTGACATCACCATACCAACGGACTGAGTCCAGTCTGGCAGAGCAGTGTAGTGTAAGTGGTGAGAACCAGCCCAGATGTACAGAGCGATCAGAGCCCAGAAGTGCACCACAGATAAGCGGTAGGAGTACACAGGACGGCCAGCTTGTTTTGGCACGAAGTAATACATCATACCCAGGAAGCCTGCTGTTAATAAGAAACCTACAGCGTTATGGCCGTACCACCACTGCACCATCGCATCTACTGCACCAGCATAAACGGAGTAAGACTTGGTGAAAGACACAGGTACTGCCATGCTGTTAACTATATGCAGGGCCGCAACTGTGATGATAAAACCACCATAGAACCAGTTGGCTACATAAATATGGCTGGTGTTACGTTTGACTAAAGTGCCGAAAAACACAATAGCGTACGAAATCCAGACCACTGCAATCAGAATGTCAATTGGCCATTCCAGCTCGGCGTATTCTTTACTGCTGTTACCTATACCCTGAGGTAAGGTGATAATCGCGGCAATAATGACTGCTTGCCAGCCAATAAAAGTAAACATCGCAAGCTTCTCGGCAAAAAGCCTGACCTGACAGGTACGCTGCACCACATAATAAGATGTGGCAAACAGAGCACTTGTACCAAAGGCGAAGATTACTGCGTTAGTGTGAAGAGGACGAAGACGACTGTAAGTAAACCATGCCGTGTCGAAATTAAGTGCGGGCCAATAGAGTTGCGCCGCAAGTAATACACCCAACCCCATACCGACAATACCCCACATCACTGTGGTGACGGCAAAAAGGCGGACAACGGTATAGTTGTAGTCAACATTTAACGATTTGGTCTGGCTCATGTTGAGTTCCGCTGCAGTTTATTGCTAGTGATTAAAAATTCACCCTAAGGTGACCCTTCTTATTGTTGATTAACAGTGTAGCAGCCCCCTAAACAAGCAAAGCAACTAAACCCCTAACCATTTTGGGGCGAAATAATACGAGTTTTGCCTTGAAAAAGATAGGCAAAACAGCCGCTTTTATGATGTAGAACAATATTGCTGGTCGCAAAATAACCAATTGCGGCAGTGTTTTGCGTTTCATCGCAGCGAGAAGGTACACTAACAGACTTTCGCCGCTTGGAAATGTTCAGATGAGATGGCTGGTTTTGGCTTTATGTATACCCTTAGTTGTTGCCTGCTCCGATAAAACGTCAGAGCCGGAGCCTGCTGTGTTGACACTGCATCAGGATAAACTGGCCAGCGTCAGCTTAAGTCCGGCGCATGCTCCTGTTGAAGAAATTCTCAGTTGGTCAGTCAGTCTGGCTGAGGGCTGGCAGATTAAAAGGGCGCAAGTGACGGGGCTGTCGATGAATATGGGCACTATACCTTTGTTGTTTAACACTGAAGCCGGGAGCAGCAACGTATTTCATGCCGAAATGGTGTTAGGAGCCTGCAGCCAGCCAAAGATGAAGTGGCAATTGCAGTTAATTTTGCAGCATGCCACAGCAGGGGATAAATTATTACTCCTGCCTTTTTATTCAAGCTGGCCTGAGTAACGGATTTGCTGAACCAGTTGCAACGGCGCTGTATCCGTCAGACTCAGCCGGGCGGTTTCAACGCAAACAAAATCCAGATAGCCTTGATCAGGTAAATCTTTTAATGCCGCCGCTTTTTCCTGCCATGGGTTCCACAACACACTGGCATCATGGCCTTGCTGAGTGATCTGCACCGTATTTTTTTCTTGTTTTAAGGTCAGCTCAGCAGCTGTATCCAGATAAACCCTGTCAACTTCTGCGGTGAACTTCAGCCCGGACTGTTGTTGTACACAGCGCTCACCAGCTTTGACCTTATCCAGATAATCTCCAGACAAGGGGCTGACTGAAACCTGATGCACAGAATCCACGGTAAAATAGCTATGTAATGCAGCCTGCTGTACCCCCTGATCTGAGTTTAGCCGCAGAGTTAAAGCCTCTTCGGTGAGCTGCAGGGTCAAACTTAAATAAGAAGGTGCGTTGAGGTATGGCAAAGTTTTGCTTTCTATACGTAATTCGACACTGACAGCTTGTTCTGTAACCGACTGCTCTGCAAGCTGCCAGAGTTCTGTGCGCACCATGCCATGATTAGGTAACTTTTGCATCGTGCTGTTCAAGTCTGCAGCAGCAGGTCCAAACCAGGGCCAGCACACAGGCACACCACCACGAATCGGGCTCTTCTCTTGCCAGACGGCGTCAGGAGACAAATAGATCACTTCGACTTTAGGCGCAGGCTTATACGACAGCAGGTGAGCGCCATAACTACTGATCACTGCAGTGGCCTGGCCACAAGTCAGCTTATAACAGGGTAAGTCTGTTAGATGGGCAAAACCGGTTTGCAGTGTAATGGCGCTGTGGTTCATGTGGTCATCTCAAATTTAACGGAAAGAAAAGGCGGCTAAAAAGCCGCCTCTGTACAGAGCGAATAACTTACTTTGAAAACTTCATCAGCTCAACAGTGTTGTCCAGCATACGGTTACTGAAACCCCACTCGTTGTCATACCAGGCCATCACTTTAACCAGACGACCATTGACGCGGGTTTCACTGGCATCAAAGATAGAAGACATGGGGTTGTGGTTAAAATCAACAGAAACCAGTGGCAAGTCGTTCACCGCCAAGACCTGGTTCATTGGACTTTGAGCAGCAGCTTTACGGATGATGTCGTTGACTTCTTCGACTGTGGTGTTGCGGCCGGCAATAAAAGATAAATCCACTAAAGAGACGTTCAGTGTAGGCACACGAACTGCTAAACCGTCAAATTTGCCTTTGAGCTCAGGTACGACCAGACCTACAGCTGCAGCAGCGCCGGTCTGAGTTGGGATCATTGACATAGCGGCAGCACGGGCACGGCGTACGTCAGTGTGATACACATCGCTTAAACGCTGATCGTTGGTATAAGCGTGAATTGTGGTCATTAAGCCTGATTCGATGCCTAACGCATCATTTAATGGTTTAGCGATTGGAGATAAACAGTTAGTGGTGCATGAGGCGTTAGAAATGATGGTCATGTCTTTGGTGATCACATCATGGTTTACGCCATAAACAACAGTGGCATCCACATCTTTAGCCGGAGCAGAGATGATGACTTTTTTGGCACCCGCTGTTAAGTGTGCGCCTGCCGTCTGGCGGTTGGTGAAC
>CBIMJC010000363.1:0-3792 GCA_966244125.1 uncultured Rheinheimera sp. | reverse complement strand
TTTCAATCATGTCGTCACGGTGGTGGCCCAGGGCAATTTTAGTCGCACCCAACTCTTTGGCTGTGCGGTATAAAATGCCGCGGCGCAGGCGTGAGCACAAAGAGCAGGTGGTTTTGCCTTCCGGAATTTTTTCTTTGACAATAGAGTAGGTATCTTCAGTGACTATCTGAAAATCTACCCCAATACGAGTTAAATAACCGGGCAGGACATCGGCTGGAAAACCCGGTTGTTTTTGATCGAGATTGACCGCTACGATCGAAAATTGAATAGGGGCTGATTGTTGTAAATTCAGCAGGATATCCAGCAAAGTATAGCTGTCCTTACCACCGGACAAACACACCATGACCTTGTCGCCATCTTCAATCATATTAAAGTCGGCAATAGCCTGACCAACGCCACGACGCAGGCGCTTGTGTAATTTATTCAGGTTATATTGTGCTTTGGCTTCAGCTGCATGTGACATAAAACAACGACCCCGGGGAAAAATGGCGCGTAGTATAACCAACTACGCGCCAGCTTTGTATCCCCATCGTACTTTAAGCTGCAGCTTTGTAAGCTGAGGGATCTAATGTTTTGCCAGTGGACAAATAAAACCGGCTGGTTTGACCGCCAGCACATCACAATCCAGCCTGTCTATTACATGCTCTGCTGTATTGCCGATAATGGCTGCGGATAAACCAGTGCGGCCTATAGTGCCTATCACCACCATTTCAGCGTCCAGTTCTTGTGCCAGTTTAGGGATCACATCTTCTGGCATGCCCTCCTGCACATGAGTCTGGACTAAGGGCAGTTCAAATTCCAAAGCCAGCTTTTGCACCGCATCCAGATGGTGAGTTTTCATGGTTTGATTGTATTCCTGCGGATTAAACTCAGGAATTTCAATGGCGATATTCACAGGAGTACCGGGGAAGGCATTGACCAGCTGCACTTTGCTGTTAAGCAGGGCTGCAAGCTGCTTGGACTGCTGAATAATGCGCTGATTCAGCGAACTGTGGTGCGTCTGCTCACTACCGGCATTAACCGCAGCAACTATATTGCCATGTTCAGGCCATTCGTGGTCTTTGACCAGCAAGACCGGGCAGGGGCATTTACGCAAAATATGCCAGTCAGTTGGGGTAAAAATCATCGATTTGAGTACGTCGTGGTCGTGTGTGCCTTTGATCACCAGACTGTATTCTTTTTCAAGTACGGCCTGCACTATGGCCTCAAAGGGCCTGTTATGCCAGACCACCTGAATATCTATCTTCAGGCCCTGTTCTCTGTGTTCTGCAACAAGTTCGCTGATCCAGAGTTCTCTGTCATTGATCACGGCCTGACGCATTGACTCACGCTCTTCGCCGGATAACATAGTGGTCATTTCATAGGAAAAGTCGTAAATCGACAAAAAAGCCGTCAGTTGGCAGTCTTGTAGTTTGGCCAGTTCTACGGCCCGGCTCAGGGCTTTTTGTTCCGCCACTGAAGGGTCGAGTACCACCAGTACTTTTGGATATAAGGTCATATCATACTCCTGCTAAGCTAAGGCTTACCCTGTAAGTGTAGCCAAGGTAGCGAAGGTAGGCCGATAAGTCCTTGTGCTGGATCAATAATACCCTTTTTACCTGAAGCCGCAGCTTTGTTGACTGCCTGTTCTCACTCCAGTCACATAGGACAACTATGCCTCTGGGATCTCGAACACTTGTCGCCGCACTGCAACTTCAATTAATTTGGGTATATCAGACTGATCAGCGAGCTATAGCAGAACCACCAGCCAGTTTACTTAACGCGTCCGGGTTACTGATACAAATCAGCTTGCCGTCCACGTGTATTAATTCGTCCTTATGGAATCGACCTAATAAACGGCTAATAGTTTCAACCGTCAGGCCTAAATAGTTACCTATTTCGCCGCGGGTCATACTTAAACGGAACTCTTTTTTGGAAAAACCCCTGCTGGCGAAGCGGTGAGACAAGTTGGTTAAAAAGGCTGCCAGTTTCTCTTCGGCATTCTTGCGGTTCAGCAACAACAACATTTGTTGGTCACCACTGATATCCTGACTCATCAGACGCATCATCTGTTGGCGCAATTTAGGTAGCTCACCCATCAGTTGATCCATCTGGCTGTATGGGATCTCGCAAACCATGGCGGTTTCCAAAGCCTGAGCAAAACTTGGATGCTGTTGTTCACCTATGGCATCAAAACCTATGACATCACCTGGTAAATGGAAGCCTGTGATTTGCTCTTCACCGGCTTCGGTTAAGGTAAAGGTTTTGAAAGACCCACTACGGACAGCATACAAAGAGTGCAGGGCAGTGCCGGCCTCAATTAAAAAGTCACCTTTGTGCAGAGGCTTTTTACGCTCAATGATATCGTCCAGCGTATCCAGTTCGGCATTATTTAATGTAAAAGGCAGGCAAAGCTGGCTAAAACCGCAATGTTGGCAACTTAAATTTGAACCGGACATAAAATATTCCTTAAAGACGACTTTCCCAGCTTAGAAAAGTCGCGGCGCTATTGCAATAGCTATAGTGTAAAGTGCATACAAGGCCAGCAGAAGAGCCGCGCTGGATCGGACCCAGTTTTTATTTTTAAATCGGCTCAGGCTGCGGGCAAAACTGCCGACCGCCAGCATAGCAGGTAAAGTGCCAAGGCCAAAAACAGACATCAATAATGCCCCTTGCCAGGCGCTGCCACTGGCCAGACTCCAGCCTAAGCTGCTGTACACCAGGCCACAAGGTAAAAAGCCCCAACACAGACCATAAGCTAAGGCTTTGGTGCTGCTATCCAGAGGTAACAGGGTTTTGGCGAAAGGTTGAATTTTTCGCCATAAAGCTGATCCCAGTTTTTCCAGCAGAGTCAGGGCAAACCAAAGACGGGCGACGTAAAAAGCCATCAGGAGCAGCATCAGACCGGCCAGTAACTTCAGCCAGAATAAACTGATGCCCAGTTTTACCAACACTGCTGCGCCAAAGGCCCCTGTTAATGCTCCTAAAACACTGTAAGTCGTTAAACGACCCAGACTAAGCATCAACTGCAGTTTCAGCTGTTGTAACAGATTCAGTTGTGGCATGGAAAGTTGTAATGCGCTGGCGATACCGCCGCACATCACCAAACAATGACTGCTGCCTAAAAAGCCGATACTCAGCGCAGCCAGCAGATTCAGTGCAAGTTCCTGATTCATTGAGGAGGTTGTTTCTCAGGATTTTCTTTTGAGGAGACTGATTTCTTTTCCTCCTCAAATAAAATGCTCATGCCTTCTTTGTTTAAATCGTCAAACTGACGGCTGCGCACTGCCCAGAAAAAAATGCCAAGGCCGATACAAACAAAAAGTATCGCAATGGGGATCAGTACATAAATAATACTCATGCTTTAAGTAACCTCAGTGAGTTAGACACCACCAAAATGGAACTAAACGACATACCAATGACTGCGATATAAGGTGAGACAAAACCAGCGACGGCTAAAGGAATAATCACCAGATTATAACCTACAGCCCACCACAGGTTTTGTTTGACGATACGCTGAGCAAATACGGCGCCTTCAATCAGTTCTTGTACTGAATTTAAATCATTGTGCAGTAATACCACATCGGCCTGATTTTTCGATAAATCCGTACCTGAATCCAGAGCCACAGATACGTGGGCGGCATGAAAACAAGGACTGTCGTTAATGCCATCACCTAACATTAAAACTTTATCGCCTTGTGCCACAGCCTGACGGATATGGTCCACTTTCTGCTCAGGGCTGCAGCCTTTAAACACCTGATCAAACTGCAATTGCTGTTGTACTTCTTCTACTTGGGCAGAAGAATCGCCTGT
>CBIMJC010000362.1:0-3825 GCA_966244125.1 uncultured Rheinheimera sp. | reverse complement strand
AGATGGCCAGATCTGGACATCAGCCGGAGTGACTGCCTGTATCGACTTAGCCCTGGCTTTAGTAGAGGCCGACTTAGGCGCTGAAGTAACAAAAAGCATAGCGCGCCTGATGGTGGTGCATCATAGACGGACAGGCGGGCAGTCGCAGTTTTCGGCTATGGCAGAACTGGAACCCAGTTCAGACAGGGTCAGAGAGGCACTTCAATTTGCCAAAGAAAATCTGCATAAAGATTTATCAGTGGAAGATTTAGCAGAACATGTGCACTGGAGCCCACGGCATTTCAGCAGGGTTTTTCATAGTCAAACCGGTATGGCCCCAGCCAAAGCTATAGAAAAACTAAGGCTGGAAGCAGCCCAATCCTTGATAGAACAAGGCCATTCTTCCATCAGCCGTATTGCAACCCTGACAGGTTTCGGTGACGAAGAACGGATGCGCCGAGCTTTTTTGCGCACCTACGGCCAGTCGCCCAAAGCCTTTGTGCATTTATCGCGGCTGCAGCAGGATAATGTGTATTTGTCCTGAGTTTATTATCAAATAATTTTTGAAACTGATTCGGGATATCAGCTCTTTTACTGCTGAATCAGTACTTCTATGCTGTAGTGACAAACACGCAGTATAAACGGAGCTCAAAGATGCTGTATCTACTGGCCGAAATTCAGGCCAAACCCGGCAAAGAACAGATAGTTAAACAAGCCTTATTGCAGTTACTTGACCCGACACGACAGGAAGAAGGCTGTCAGCAGTATGAGTTATTTGCTGACGAGACAGTCACAGGATTGTTTTTAATGCAGGAGATCTGGGCGTCAGAGTATGCATTGGAACAGCATAATAACAGTGCTCATTTGCGTGGTTTTGCTGACTACTGCAAACAACAGGATGCGTTACAGCAGGTGACATTAA
Source organism: uncultured Rheinheimera sp. (assembly GCA_966244125.1). GTDB lineage: Bacteria > Pseudomonadota > Gammaproteobacteria > Enterobacterales > Alteromonadaceae > Pararheinheimera. The sequence continues at coordinate 2,924 of CBIMJC010000362.1, read as the reverse complement.
GACGACTTGGGTTTATTGGTTAACTGACTTCAGGAGCAAGGTAAAGCTCACTCTATATCAGCTTTACCTTCCTCCCGCTAAATCAATAAAAGTGCCTGTGGCGTAAGACGCCTGATCGGACAACAGCCATAAAATCGCTTGTGCAACTTCTTCCGGCTGGCCACCTCTTTTCATCGGAATGGCGTCTTTGATGCGATCAACCCGGCCAGGCTCACCGCCGCTGGCATGGATATCTGTGTAAATAAAACCTGGTCTCACAGAATTGACCCGAATGCCCTGATCAGCGACTTCTTTGGACAACCCCAAAGTGAAACTATCCAAAGCCCCTTTGGATGCAGCGTAATCTATGTATTCGCCGGGTGAACCAGTACGGGAAGCCACGGACGATACATTGACTATTGAGCCACCTTTGCCGCCTAATTTTACTGACATCCGCTTTACAGCCTCGCGGGCACACAACATAGGCCCTATCAGATTGGCGGCCAATACCCGTTGTAAACGGCCTTGATCCATATCCAGCAGACTGCTTTGCTTTTCCAAAATACCGGCGTTATTCACCAGTGCAGTCACAGGCCCCAATTCCCGATCCACCCGCTGAAACAAAGCCACTATCTGAGTTTCATCCGCAAGGTCGGCCTGCATAGCAACAGCTGTGCCGCCTGCAGCGCGAATATCGGCCAACACTGCTTCAGCGGCCTGTTGATTGGTTAAATAATTAACGCAAACCAGATAGCCCTGAGCTGCAGCCAGTTTTGCAGTCGCAGCGCCAATACCGCGACTGCCACCTGTCACTATCAGTACTTTTTTCATACCTAAGATCAAACCCGCTTAAAGCCTATTCTAAACCCACCCCAATGCCGGCCTTTGACCAGAATAGGCACTGATAAGTCATGCAAAATTTCGCCTGTGTCCCGTTTGTAAGTTTGCAGCAACATAGGTTGGGTATTGCTGCCACAACGGCTGCCGGTGCGGTCGCTAAAGATACGTTTGGTGCGGTTTTGCAGTAAATCTTTTTCATAATTCCCCGTTAAGGCCTGACTGTATTTTTTATTATGAGTCGGGAAATAACCTTTGCGATCGACACCACCGGCGTACAACACATTGCTATGACGCTCCAAAACAGGCTCCTGGATCAAAGGGAAAAACTGGTCGGTAAAACTGTCATAAGAGGTATGAAATTTTTGCGGATTAGTATTAGCAATAGGCTGATACTGCTCAGCAAATAACTGTTGTTCTGTCAGCTTGCCGTCGCTGAGGGCTTTTTCAAATAAAGCCCCTATAGCAGCTGCGGCTTGCTGCGCTTCTTTCAGTACAGGGTTAAAGAAACTCTGGCTGGTGACTGTACTGAGTTCGCGATAAATACTTTCAGTTTCTACCGACAATTCAATGGCCTGATCCGCCACTGTGCTGCCTTTATGTTCTATCGCCGACAAGGCTTGATTAATGCTCTGAATCGACTGGCCCAATTGCTGGCTGGTATTTTCCAACCCGGTACTGACCTGCTCTATTTGCTCCAGCGCAGCCGACACTTGCCCTACTTCGGTATTAATGCCATTAAAACCTGCCGCCACAGACTGCAATTCCTGCTGCACATCACCACTTAATTGCACCAGTTGAGTCATCACTGCAGCGGTTTGTTCACTTTGGCTGCGAATATCAGCCAGCATTTTTGCGATGTCTTTGGTTGCTTCTGAGGTTTTGCCTGCCAAAGCCCGCACTTCATCCGCCACTACAGCAAAACCACGGCCTTGTTCGCCGGCACGGGCCGCTTCAATAGCCGCATTTAATGCCAATAAGTTGGTTTGATTGGCGACACCTGTGATCACTTCAGTAATACGCTGAATATCGTCGGCACTGCCTTTGAGTTGCTCCAGCCGGGCCGCTGCATCACTGACGGCATTCGCTAACTGATTGATATTATCTACACTTTTTTGCAAGCGCTGATCGGCAGTGCTGCACGCATTGGCCGTATGAGTAATGCTGTGGCTGATTTGCTGCAGATTATCAGTCAGTTGGCCGCTGGTATCGGCTAAGCCTGTAGCAGCGCTGCCAATCTGGCCACAGTCGTCGCTGCTGTGTTTGATGTCTTTAATTAACCCGTCGATATAAAAGGAAACCTCTGCTGCACCTATCGCCATTTTGGACGTCGCTTCGGTGATATGGTGAGCACTGTCGGCCAGCGCATTGGATTCATCTTTAGCCTGAACTTCTGGTTGTTTCCTGCTACTCCAGAACAAAAAACCAGCAACAGCCAACAGATTCAACAGCACCAAAAGCCAACTGTTAAAGTCCAGCCACAGGTACAGCAGCTGCGCCGCCAGCCAAGCCCCAACAAACACCACTGCAGCACGTACATTTTCCATAACGACTTCCCATTCGACAAAGGCCAGAGACAAAATGGCAGAAGAAAACATAGCAGAGTCTATGGCTCTGCGGCATTTTGATTCTGGCAGTGTTTCTGTTATGCGTGCCTGTGTCAAACCATCCCCGGAGTATTGCGACTAAAGTCTATGGCTGTAGCCAGACAGCAGTTTACTGCCGGACAGGAAAACCGCTGTCAGTCCAGGCTTGCATACCACCTGCTATTGAATATAAATCACGAAAACCCATACGCTGCAGCGACTCCACAGCCAAAGCAGAACGGGCACCAGAGCGGCAAATTAAATACAAAGGCTGAGTGGCCAGTTCAGTTAAGGCCAACACCGCATCCTTCTGCTCTGCCACTGCAGGATGCTGCGGCAACTGCATTTCCAGCACCCCACGCGGCATATTGACCGCAGTAGGAATATGGCCAGCAGCAAATTCAGCAGGTTCACGCACATCAATAATACGGGCCTGACTGCTTTGTAATAAAGCAGCCAGTTGCTGCACTGTCAGTTCCTGAATTTTCGTTTTGGCTTCGGCCACCAGCTGGGCTCCGGTTT
>CBIMJC010000361.1:0-3835 GCA_966244125.1 uncultured Rheinheimera sp. | reverse complement strand
TACGTCTGGCTTTTGCTGGCGCTGAGATTGGCGATTGGATAGACCCAACAGGTGAAACCCGTAACGTTTATGTCCGCATCAAACCGGAAGAGCGGATGACGGTGCAGGATTTAGAACGCCTGCCGCTGTTATCTAACCGCACAGGCGCCATGATCCCACTGGAGCAAATCGCCACTGTCACAGTAGGCAAAGGACCAGCCGTGATTGAGCACTTAGACCGTGAAAGTATGATGGCTGTTGGCGCTAACGTGCAAGGCCGCAGTTTTGGTGAAGTGGATGCTGACGCGAAAAAACTGCTGAAAACTATCCCATTCCCACCTGGTTATGATGTGGTATCCGGTGGTCAGAGCCGTGATCAGGAAGAAGTCTTTGGCAGTATTTTTGGTGCCCTGGGTTTGGCTGTAATGCTGATGTATCTGATTTTAGTGGTGCAGTTCCACAGCTTCCTGGCTCCTGTGTCTATCATGATGTCCTTGCCTTTATCTCTGATTGGTGTGGTGTTGTCCCTGCTGGTGACAGGTGCCACTTTAAACCTGATGAGTTTAATAGGTGTGGTGATGCTGATGGGTATAGTAGTGAAAAACGGTATTTTGCTGATTGACTGTGCCCGCAAAAAAGAAAAGGAAGGTTTTGGGCTGGAAGAGGCATTAATTGCCGCTGGCCGCGAGCGTTTACGTCCTATTCTGATGACCACTTTTGCTTTAGTGGCCGGTATGTTGCCTGTGGCTATTGGCATAGGCGAAGGCGCCGCTTTCTATAAACCACTGGGGATTTCAGTGATAGGTGGGGTACTCACCTCGACCGTACTGACCTTGTTGGTGGTACCGACTTTCTACGACAGTCTGGAGACCTTTAAACGTAAAGTGAAAGCCAGATTCAGCCGTAACAGAAAAGCCGCCGTGACCAGTTATGGCGAGCCGCTGACCTCGAAATAAGGCTTAGCCATTAAACAAAAAAGAGCACTGCGGTGCTCTTTTTTTATGTTTTACATGAATGTAAAACACAGGCCCGGGCGATTTTTATGTGTTGGTCGGGGCAAATTGTGCTTTGGTCACAGAGACTTGGGAAGATTAGATTAATCCGCTACTATGGACTGATGTCAGCAGCTTTCAGTCATTTCTTATGAACATACTTAGCCCTTATCAGTTACGTCAGCAGATAAGAACTGGTCAGTTCACCAGCCAGACCAGCGGTTTAGCGCCGGGTTATGTGCAGTGTAATATGGCGATACTGCCACAAAGCTGGGCGGCGGAATTTTTGCTGTTTTGCCAGCGCAACCCCAAAGCTTGTCCTCTGATCGCTGTGACTGAACCCGGTCAGTTTTTATTGCCTGAATTAGGGCAGGAGCTTGATCTACGCACCGACTTACCTGCGTATCGGCTGTTCCGCCATGGTCAGTTGTCTGAGGAAGTGCAGGAGATCCGTGCTGTATGGCGCAATGATTTGGTCAGTTTTCTGATCGGCTGCTCTTTTTCTTTTGAAGAGGCCTTAGTGGCGGCAGGGTTGGAAATACGCCATATCAGCGAAGGCAAAAATGTCCCTATGTACAACACTGCTTTGTCTTGTGTCAGCGCCGGGCCTTTTTCCGGCAACATGGTGGTCAGTATGAGACCGATGAAACCCGCTGATGCGATACGGGCTATTCAAATTTGTAGCCGATTTCCGGCTGTGCATGGTGCGCCGGTGCATTTTGGCGATCCGGCTGCTATTGGTATTTCTGATATCCGATCACCGGATTATGGAGAGGCCGTCACTATCCAGCCTGATGAGGTGCCGGTGTTCTGGGCCTGTGGTGTCACGCCACAAGCTGTGATGAAACAGGCCAAACCCGAATTTTGTATCACCCACAGCCCAGGTCATATGTTGGTGACTGATCTGCTGAATTCCTCTTTAGCGAGTTTTTAATGAAAGCTTTAATAAAATCCGGGATCAAATTAAATTGCGATTTAGGCGAAAGTTTTGGTGCCTGGCACATGGGGCTGGATGCGCAAGTGATGCCTCTGATTGATCAGGCCAATATTGCCTGTGGTTTTCATGCCGGCGATCCGACTGTACTGGTTCAGACCTTAAGCTTAGCTAAACAGCATCAGGTGCAGATTGGCGCGCACCCGAGCTATGACGACAAACAGGGTTTTGGTCGCCGCTCTGTCAAAATGCAGGCGGATGAGCTGAAGCATTTGCTGTGGTACCAGATTGCGGCCGTGGATGGTGTGGCGAAAAGTCTTGGGCTGGAGCTTTGTTATGTCAAACCTCATGGCGCTTTGTATAACGATATGATGGCAAATCCGGCCTTGCTGGAGACTGTGATGCAGGCGGTGGCCAGTTATCATAAACCTTTAAAGCTGATGCTGTTGGCGACAGCTTCGGCGGCTGAGCACAAGCAGTTGGCCAAAAGTTATCAGCTTGAATTATTGTTTGAAGCTTTTGCCGACAGACGTTACAAAAATGACGGCTCGTTAACACCCCGTAGTCAGGCGGGCAGTGTGCTGGATCATCAGGCGGCACTGGCGCAAGTACAGCAGTTATTGCAAAGCGGTTCGGTACAAAGTGACACAGGACAAAGCGTCGTGATTAGCGCTGACACTTTATGTGTGCATGGTGATAATCCAGAGGCTGTTGCTTTAGTTAAATCCATTCGTCAGTTACTGGACCGCAGATGATCCAGCTGGAACTGGCGGGAGAAAACGCACTGATTTTGTATTTACCTGCACAGATCAGCGGTAAAAATCTGAGCCAGTTGCAGCAGTTACAGCAGCAAGTCCGGTTGTTGCTGGGCGAACAGCTGCAGGAATTATTACCCTCTTATGCGTCCTTATTGATTGTATTAAAACCTGATCATCAAGGCTCGCTGGTGATCAAAACCTTGCTGGAACAGCAACTGAGCTTAAGCCACTCAGCGTTGGAGCAAGCCGGTCAGTTAGTGGTATTGCCTGTGTATTATCACACCGCGTGGGATTTGGAGGCTGTGGCCAAAAGGGCGGGTTTAAGCACAACACAAGTGATTGATTTACATCAGGCCATCGAATATCGCGTCTATGCCATAGGTTTTGCTCCGGGTTTTGCTTATTTGGGTGAACTGGATGAGCGTCTTGCCACACCACGCTTATCTACGCCAAGAGCTAAAGTTCCCAAAGGCGCTGTGGCTATAGCGGACAGGCAAACTGCAGTCTATCCGGCTGAATCACCCGGGGGCTGGAATATTTTGGGCTTATGTCCAACCGCCTTATTTACACCAGAATGTGCCGGAACATCAGACGCCCTGATGCCTTTTGCCGTCGGCGACAGAGTACGTTTTCAATCAATAAACCAACACGAGTTTTTAACTTTAGGTGGCCAGTTACCGCAGGAGCTGAGCTGATGTCTGCTTTTGTGGTGCTGAAGCCGGGCGTGCTGTCGACTTTGCAGGACCAGGGGCGCTTTGGTTATGCCCATTTAGGCTTAACTCAGGGCGGGCCAGCCGATGCAGTCAGCTACCGTAGTGCGGATCTGTTACTGCAAAACCCAAATCCAAGCTGCCAGATAGAAGTTTCTGTCGGTGGTTTGAGTCTGGTGGCTTTAACAGACAGCGTGTTTTGTGTCACAGGAGCGCAGATGCCACTGAGGGTAAACGGCCAACCCAAAAGCTTATGGCAAAGCCATCGTATTAAAAAAGATGATGTGATTGAACTTGGTTTTGCGAAGTCAGGTGTACGTTGTTATCTGGCGGTTGCCGGAGGTTTCAGGTTAGCCAAACACTTTGGCAGTAACAGCACTGTGCTGCGGGAAAAAATCGGGGGTATAGGAGGAGCTGCATTACAACAAGGCCAGTTTTTACCTGTGCGCCCGGCCTACAGGC
>CBIMJC010000360.1:0-3844 GCA_966244125.1 uncultured Rheinheimera sp. | reverse complement strand
TTTGATATTGATCTGCTTTAACACCTGTTTTTCATGACCCGGGTAGTGAAAGCTTAAGTCTTTAATTTCAATGGCACCTGTCACCTGTTTCAGTTCAATGGTACCAGTGTCCTGTTCTGGCTTTTCATCCAGCACCTTAAACACGTTAGCCGCAGCAGCCATGCCGCGCTGAAAATCACTATTGACTGTGGTCAGCTGTTTCAGAGGTTTTAACAGCAGCATCATGGCGGTGATCATTTCACTGAAGGTGCCAGGGGTTAATGTGTCCAGCATAGCGGGGAAGCTCGCCAGATAAATTACAAAAGCCAAAGCAAAAGAGGCGATCAGCTGAATCAGCGAGACGCTGATGGCGCGGGTCGCTTCCATTTTAACGTCCAGCTGACGGTTGCGGTTATTCACCGCTTTAAATCTGTTATTTTCTAAATCACCAGCGCCAAAAGATAAAATCACTTTATGGCCGTTTAACATTTGCTCCGAGCTGGTGGTGACATCACCCATCGCATTTTGCATATTGCTGCTGATTTTACGAAAACGTTTCGACACCTGCGCTACTATCACAGCAATCAGTGGGGCTATCACCAAAAAAATCAACGACAGCTGCCAGCTGTTATAAAACATCAGGCCCAGGCAACCTAAAACAAACACACCTTCGTGAATAAGCACCACCAGGGCTTTGCTGGACGCTTGTTTAATTTGTTCGGCATCGTAGGTAATTTTTGAAATCAGCTCACCTGTTGAATGTTTGTCATGGTAACTGACAGGCAAAGCAATCATCTGACGGAACAGTTGCTGGCGTAAGTCTTTGACTATATGAGTTCCAGCCCAGTTCAGGCAGTAGCTGGAGATAAAATGAAACACACCACGCAGGAAAAACATGCCGACGACAAAAACCGGAGCCCAGGCTAAATAGGCGGTATCTTTTTGTGTGATACCCCGGTCAATAAAGCTGGAAAACTGAGAAATAAAGTAAATATCCACACAGGCGTAACCTGCCATACCAAACATCGCCAGCGCAAAACCTGCTTTGTAGGGTTTTAAATACCGCATCAGACGTTTAAAGGTGCTAATTGAACCCGTTGTTTGTGAAGACAAATTTAACCCCAGAGAATAAGAAAACCGCCGCCATTCTACCTTGTTGTGCAGGCGCTTTCAGCAATTGTTCACTGCTTTTGCAGCCAAAATGGCAAAGGCTGCTGCCGGTAGGGCCAGATATGGAGCTGTTGTTCAGTCATTTCAATCCGGATAGCACCCTGCTCTGCGGTATTGAGCAGAGGGATTTGCAGCAGCGCCAGCCGCCCCAGCACCTCTGCACTGGGGTGGCCATAGGCATTATTAGCGGCGGCACTATTGAGCGCCAGCAAAGGTTTAATGTGACTTAAGAAGTCCAGTTGACTGGAGCTTTTACTGCCATGATGGCCCAGCACTAACAGGTCGGTTTTTAAGTCCGGCTGAAAAGTTAATAATTCGGCTTCGACACTATGACCTATATCGCCGGTCAGCAGGGTTTGCCAGCCGGCAGTTGTTATAGCCAGCACACAAGAGCTGTTATTGCCTTCCCCACTTTGGGTTGAACTTCGAAAGGCCCAGAGCTCTGCATCCAGATAAGAGGCAGGCAAAGCTATACAAGGCTGTTGCGGGAAAGCTGTATCAAAGTCGGCTATTAATTGCACCTTCGGATAAGCCTTGAGTACTTCAGCAAAAGCACCGGTGTGATCGGTATCCGCATGGCTCAACACCAAATAATCCAGTTGCCGTATGCCCTGATAATGCAGATAAGGCAACACATAAGCTTCGGTCGCATTAAAGCTGCCATACACAGGCCCCACATCGTACAGCAGTCCTCTGTCACCTTTTTGCAGCAGCACAGCCGTCCCTTGCCCCACATCAATCAGATGCAATTGCCACTGCGGCGTTTTAGGCCATAACAAAACGACAAAAGGCAGTAACAGCAGCATAACTCTGTGTTTGGGTATCACAGCAGGCAGAAAAAACAGGGCGAGCAATAACAGGGCCATACAAAACGCAGAAAACACAGTTTGAGCGGGCAGCAACCACCAGTAATCCATAGAAGCTCCTGCTATCAGCCATTGCTGCAAAGGTGATAACAACAGATCCGCCAGTTGCCAGTGCAAGAGCATGTCTGCTGGCAACACCAGCTCCAGCAACAAAGCGATCAGCAAATAAGGGATCACTAAAAATGAGCACCAGGGCACAAAAATCAGATTCGACAGCAAAGCCAAAGGAGCTATGCCGTGAAAAAATAACAAGGTGGGTGCACTCATTAAAAGCGTCATCACCGCCTGAAATTTCAGCCCCTGTTTGATAAGGCCCCATCGGCTGCGGTCTGTCAGCGGATAACACCAGACAAATAAAAAAATCAAAGCCACCGCATAAAGCGTCAGCCAAAAACTGATGCTCATGACCCATAAGGGATTAAGCAACAACAAAAGTCCACAGACTAAGATCCAGCTTTGGCTGTAACTTAAGCGTCTGTGCTGTTGCAGCAAGTACACAGCTAAAGCTAAAGCAAAGCCCGCACTGTAGGAATAGCAAAACCGGCCAACAAGCTGTAATACCAGGCCGCAGCGAAGGCTGCAAAAGGCGCAAGACGCCGACACCATAACAACCTGACATGAAGCCGGGCTAATAGCAGCATCAGGCCATAAACCCAGCCAAACAGCAGACCAATATGAAAACCGGATATCGAAATTAAATGCCCTAAAGCTGTGGCTTGTAAACCTAACCACAACTCGTCGCTAAAAGGCCGCTCACCTAAGGTAAAAGCAGTGATCAATGAAAAAGAAGGCAGGTCGCCAATTTTTTGCTGCAGGCGCTGATACAACTGCTGACGATGATCCCAGTCTGCATGAACTAACAGCCCATCTTTCACCACACAATTGCCAATAATACCCAGCACATAAGCATTGGCTTCGATATGGACAGAACCGGGATTGGCCGGTGCCCGAACGGCTTTACAGCGGACTTTAAGCCACCAGTCTTGTCCCTGGCCTAACAGCTCTGGCGCCTGCTGCCAGCGTAGTCTTACTAAGTAACCTTGTTGTGGCCCTTCATTGATTTGCCATAAAAATCTGCTGAAGTCCGTATCCTGTTGTCTGATGCTGACGACTTGGCCTTTTAACCATGGATCGGACAAATTAACTAACGCTGCTGAATGCAACTGATGCTGCTGCACCTGCCACAACCAGAGGCTGAAAGCACAACACAAACCAGTGAAAAATAACAAACGGTAGTAAATGCTGATCAAAGTCAAACACAGCAAAAAAATAAGCCACAAAAGCTCTGGCACTATTGGTGAAAATAATGACAATAGGCATCCGCTGATCACACCGATGAAAAAACGGTTCACGTTAATTTTTCATTAATGAGTTGTAATGGCAAAGAATCTAATTAAGAAATATCTACCAGATACTGAAAAAATCAAGCAGCATCCGTCGCTCAAGATCTTTGGCACTTTGTTGCATGACAACAATTTGTGGCACTTTAACCGCCGCTCGGCCCGTGGTGCTTTTGCAGTGGGATTGTTTGTCGCCTTAATTCCTATGCCTTTTCAGATGGTGTTAGCCGCCGCTTTGGCGATTTTATTCAGAGTCAATTTACCTTTATCAGCTGCTTTGGTCTGGTTAACCAATCCTTTGACTATGGGGCCGATATTTTTTATCTGCTATCAATTAGGGGCCTTGATTTTAGGCCATCCTGGTCATCATGTAGAACCACAGGTCAGTTTAAGCTGGTTGCTCGATAGTCTGGATACCATAGGCAAACCTTTTCTATTGGGTAGCCTGATTGTAGGTTGTACCTTGTCGGCTTTAGCTTATGTACTGGT
>CBIMJC010000359.1:0-3870 GCA_966244125.1 uncultured Rheinheimera sp. | reverse complement strand
TCCACTTTTTGCCAAAGTCGCCAAACGTTTTATTGAGCTGTATAACGCCGAATATGGCGAGCAGCAGTATTACCTGCTGGACGCCTTTAATGAAATGTTGCCTCCTGTGTCCAAAGATAAGCGCTATCAGGATTTGGCAGGCTACGGCGAAGCCTTGTACCAGTCGCTGGCGCAATCTGTGCCTGATGCCACCTGGGTGATGCAAGGCTGGATGTTTGGTTCGGATCAGCATTTTTGGGATCTGAAATCCATTGAAGCCTTTTTAAGTAAAGTGCCGGATCAGAAGCTGATGATCCACGACATAGGCAACGACAGATTTGATGTCTGGCAAAAAGCCAAAGGTTTTTACAACAAAGACTGGGTTTTTGGTTTTATCCACAATTACGGCGGCAGTAACCCAGTGTATGCCGACTTTGATTACTACAAAGAAAAAGTCGATACCGCTTTGCATCATGCCGGTAAAGGCAATCTGACCGGGTACGGTGTGTTCCCTGAAGGTATTCACAGCAGCTCAGTGGCCTATGAATATATGTTTGACCTGGCCTGGCAAGGGCAGGCGACAGCCACCAGCTATTGGTTAGAGCATTACCTGAAAGCCCGTTATGGCGCTGCAAGCCCGGCTTTATTGTCGGCATGGAATAAGTTGTACAAAGCGGTCTACAGCACCAAATACTGGGAACCACGCTGGTGGGAAGGTTCGGCCGGAGCTTATTTGCTGTTTAAGCGGCCTTCTTTGGATTATCTGCGTTATACCGGAGCTCCGGGCAATCTGGCCTTGTTGGATCAGGCGCTGCGTGAACTGGTGGCTTTGCCTGAAAACGAGCGCAGTGACTTACTGACATACGATTTGATTGATCTGACCCGTCATGCCGTGACTCAGCATATAGATATGCTGCTGCAACACAGCATGTTGGCTTATCAGCAGGGCGATATAAAGCAGGGTGATGATTGGCGGCAGCAGGCCAAAACCTTGATCCTGGGCGTGGATGCACTGATAGGAGGCCAGCAGGAAAGCTTACATAGCTGGGTGAACGAAGCGCGGGCTTATGCCGACACTCCAGAGCTGGCGGCTTTGTATGAGCGCAATGCCAGACGCCAGGTCACTAGTTGGGGCGGTTTTAAGCTGAAAGATTATGCCTCCAAAGCCTGGCAGGGCATGTATGCCGATTTTTATCTGCCCCGTTGGGAGCTGATGTTTGATGCGCAGCGCCAGGCCGCTCAGCAAGGTAAAGCTTTGGATAAAGCAGCTGTAGAACAACAACTGGTGGAGTTTGAAGCAGCCTGGCTGGATCAGCCGTTAAAAGCAGCTTCAGCCCAGCCTGCTGATACTTTTGCCGCTGTGGCCGCTTTACAGGCCTTAGTCAGCGCCAGCAAAGCACCACCGTCAAACCTGTAACTAGTTAACCAGCGCTGTGCGCCCGTTCAGGGCAGCACAGCAGGAATTTTTTATGCAAGCACAACGTTTACTGGCATTAGATTTATTCAGGGGCCTGACCATTATTCTGATGATTATGGTCAATAGCCCCAATACCTATGGTGAGTTTTCCCATGCCTATTGGGATGGGGTCACCTTCGCCGATTTTATTTTTCCATTTTTTCTGATCATTGTTGGTGTGGCTATTGCCATTGGCATGCGGCCTGTGCAGCGCAGTGCTGAAGAATTATCAGCACTGCGCCTTAAAGTACTGCGCCGTACATTGATCATGTTTGGCTTAGGCATAGTGGTCAATCTGATGTATCTGAAGTTTGCCGACATCCGCATTCTGGGGGTGCTGCAACGTATTGCTGTGGTTTATCTGGTGTGCTCCTTTTTGGCCATGCAGTGCAGCACTAAAAGACTGGTGCAGATCATGGGCTTTATTCTGGTCAGCTACTGGCTGCTGATTTTGCTGGTGCCGGCACCAGGTTTAGCGGCGGGTCAACTTGAGCGCGGCGCTAACCTGATCAACTGGTTCGACAGCGCCTTTTTACCCGGTATGTTGTGGCGTGGCAGCTGGGATCCTGAAGGCATACTGAGTACTTATCCTGCTATTGCCAGCGGTTTATTTGGTGTACTGATGGGACGGCTTGTGCTTGCCTACAAACAGCAGTTGCCACAGCTGGTGATGTCGTTGTTTGTGTTAGGTTTTTGCAGTTTTTTACTCGGCTGCTTCTGGAGTTTGTTTTTCCCTTTGATTAAACAGATCTGGAGCAGCTCTTTTGTACTGGTGACCAGTGGTATGGCAAGTATGGTGTTGGCTCTGCTGATTTGGTTGTCCGATGTTAAAGGCTACCAGCAACTGAGCCGTATTCCGCTGATTTTTGGCGCTAACGCTATAGTGGCTTATGTGCTGCACGTGGCGCTGGAAAAACTGTTGGAAGTGCCGGTGGCTGGTCAGTCTGTGCATGGTGTTTATCAGCAATGGGCTGCGGCTTTGGGCTGGAATCAATTTTTTACTGTTGGCGTCTGGATTGCCGCCTTTCTTGTGCTCTGTTATCTGCCGGTCTGGTGGCTGTATCAGCGCAAAATTTTCGTAAAAATTTAATCTATTCAGGTCTGGCAGACCAGCTGGTTTTGGCCGCTGGTGTGCCCCTGGTTTACCCAAAAAACGACCTGAAAGGGGATCCCAGTGACGCAACACGAACAACTTTTTATTGGGCTGGATGGTGGCGGCACCAAATGTAAAGCCAGACTGGAAAGCAGCGGTGGTTCTTTATTGGCTGAAGCTGTGACAGGACCTGCCAATCCGGCGACAGATTTTGCTTTAGCAGTAGATTCGATACTGCTCGCTTGTCAGCAGGTGCTGCAACAGGCGGGGTTCAGCAACCAGGCTTTGGGCCATTGCCATGTGGTGATGGGCTTAGCAGGGGTGAATGTGCCTCCTGTGCAAAAAAAAATGCAAAATTGGGCTCATCCTTTTGCCAGTCTGACCATCACCACTGACTTGCATATTGCCTGCCTCGGCGCTCATGCCGGTCGGGATGGTGCCATTTTAATTACAGGCACAGGCACAGCAGCCTTTTCGACTGTAAAAGGCGAACAATATCTGTTCAGCGCTCAGGGGTTTCCGCTGGGGGACAGAAGCAGTGGTGCCTGGTTCGGCTGGCAGGCGGTTTGTGCCACTCTGGATAGCCTGGATGGGCTGACTGAACAGACGGATCTGACCCAAAGCATCTGCCGCACTTTAGGTGTCCATACCAATACGGAGCTGATCAGCTGCTGTATCGGCTACAAAGCCACGGACTATGCCCGGCTTGCACCTGAGGTGCTGAAATATCACCGGCTTGGTGATGCTGCGGCGCAGGATATTACCCGACGAGGTCTGGAATACATTCAGGCGTTATTACAGCGGCTACTGAAAACCGGCGCCCCCCGTATCGCCATGATAGGGGGGCTGGCTGGCGCTTTAGCTGACTTATTACCCCAGAACTTACAACAACAGCTCAGTCCTGTGCTGGGCCCACCTGAGGTTGGTGCAGTGGCGCTGGCCCGACAGCTTTTTATGGAGAACTCCCTATGACCCTGATGCGCCAAGAGGCAAAAGAAAGCGGACAACGGATTGAACAACAAAACTTGTGTAACAAGGCTTTGTATCAACAATTGGCTGAAAAAATCAGAGCCTTTGACCCGGCTTTTGTTTATATGGTCGGCCGTGGTACTTCCGATCATGCCGGTGTTTTTGCCCGCTACCTGATTGAGGTGGAATTAGGCCTGGTCGTGGCTGCTGCTGCACCTTCGGTCGCCAGTTTATTCTCAAGGCAGCTTAAGCTAAACAAAGCTTTGGTACTGTTAATTTCGCAATCAGGCCGTAGTGAAGATTTATTAGCGCAGGGCAGAGCGGCGAAACAAAGTGGTGCTTTAGTGGTGGCTTTGGTGAATGACATCAGCTC
>CBIMJC010000358.1:0-3885 GCA_966244125.1 uncultured Rheinheimera sp. | reverse complement strand
GGATACCGAATCGAAATCCTGCTGAATTTTATGCAGCTGTGCCGGAATATCCACCAATTCGTCATACATCAGCACAAAGAAAAGAGCCGGGATCAGTAACGCCAGCCATAAAGCATGTGACCACAGCAACGCACCTGCTGCTATCAGAATAAAACTGCACAACAGCGTTATCAGACGACGCAGATTCGAGTTCGCATTCCACTGGCTGACAGCTTTGCCCGCATTAATGGCCTGATAGCAGCGATTAGCTTTTTGGATCAACTCAGGACTGGCTTTCACCCGCACTGACTGATAACCCACCAACTGTTGTTGCTGATAAATAGGGGTGACAAAGGCATCGACCCAATAATAACGGCCATCTTTACAGCGATTTTTCACCATGCCACGCCAGGATTGACCTTGTTTTAAGTGACTCCAGAGGTCGGCAAAAGCTGCAGCAGGCATATCAGGGTGACGCACCAGATTGTGGTTTTTTCCCACCAGTTCATCTTCGCTGTAACCTGCCACCTGACAAAATGCGGCATTTGCATAGGTGATGACACCCCGTGTATCTGTAGTGGAGACTAACTCTTGTCCGGCGTCGAACTGAACTTCCTGGTCAACTAGGTGCTGGTTGCGGCGGTTCATGCATATTTCCTTTTTATTTATCATTCAGTTAATCTGGATCAAAGCGGCGGCATTATTTCAAAGATCTGTCAGATAAGCGAGTGTAGGAGCATTATGCAAGTATCAGCCATTATGACCAGAAAATTGACGACAGTTGACCCGGAAATGAGTTTATCTGCATTAAAAGATATATATAACCAGTCAAAATATCAGCATGTACCAGTGCTGGACGCCGGGCGGCGTTTGGTTGGGATAGTGTCAGTGAAGGACTATTTCAAAGCCCTGGCGCCTGTTATGGACTCAGCTTCGGAAAAAACCTTAGATATTTTTGTCACCAGCCGTAAAATTAAACATGTGATGAGCAGTCCTGTGATTGCAGTACCGCAAGATTATCCTGTGGTCAAAGCCGCAGCTTTGTTGCTGAAGCACAATATAGGTTGTTTGCCGGTGACGGACGAAGACAACCTGATCCTGGGCATAGTGTCCTGGAAAGATATTATGCGGGTGGTGGTGCTGCAGGCGGCCCGAAAAAGCAGATTAGCCTGCGGTGCAGGATCCGAAGAAGAGTAAAATAGTTCAGTCTTGTTGTGTCAGAGAAACTTAATCTGTGGCCGCTCTTGTTTTTTAATTTAAATCGCCCCATTTTAACCTCTGCTTTTTTATCAGAATAAGGGATCAGCGTGAGTCATTTCCTCGAACAACGTCTGGCTGCGCTTGGCACCACGTCATTTCAAACTGCAATTAAAGGGATCAGACGGGGTATTGAGCGGGAGACATTGCGGATCAAACCCGATGGTCAACTGGCACAAAGCGACCATGCCAAAGCTTTGGGCTCGGCTTTAACTCACCCCTTAATTACCACAGACTTTTCTGAGTCTTTGCTGGAGTTTATTACGCCGGCTCAGACCGATATCGACATCACCTTAAAACAGCTGACAGATATCCATAAGTTTGCTTTATCCCATATAGGGGAAGAGCGGCTGTGGGCAGGTTCAATGCCTTGTTACATAGAGAATCAGGACCAGATCCGTCTGGCGCAATATGGCAGTTCGAATGTGGGCACTATGAAAACAGTGTACCGCCAGGGCCTGAAAAATCGTTATGGCAGCATGATGCAGGCCATCAGCGGGGTGCATTTTAATTTCTCTATTCCGGAAGCGTTCTGGCAGCAATATCAGCAATTACTTGGCGATACTGGGGATTTGCAGGATTTTATTTCTGCGCAATATCTGCATCTGATCCGAAACTACAAAAGATTTGTCTGGCTGGTAGTGTATTTATTTGGCGCATCGCCTGCTATGTGCAGCTCGTTTTTACAAGGCCGCGAACCTAAGTATAAATTCCAGAGTCTTGGCAAAGGGTCTTTGTATTTACCTTATGCCACGTCGCTGCGGATGAGTGATTTAGGTTATACCAACAGTGCTCAGTCCAGCTTAAATATCAGCTACAACAATTTACCAGATTATATCAAAGGCTTGCGTCAGGCCATTTCGACCCCTTCTGCTGAGTACGCTTCTATTGGTGTTAAAGTGGATGGAAAGTACCAGCAGCTCAACAGTAATATTCTGCAAATCGAAAACGAATTTTATTCGACCATCCGGCCTAAACGCACCACCCAAAGTGGCGAACGCCCAACCTGCGCGTTAAAACGCCGTGGTGTGGAGTATATTGAAGTTCGGGCTTTGGATGTAAATCCATTCAGCGCTGTGGGTATTAATGCAGAACAAATGCGCTTTCTCGATTTGTTTTTAATCTACTGTTTACTGGAGAAAAGCCCGGATTTATCGGCTGAAGAACAAGCAGTCACAGAGCGGAATCTGCGTAAAGTAGTGACAGAAGGCCGCAGACAAAATCTGGATCTGGATGACAATGGCCAGCCGCGTTTAATGCTGGACTGGGCTGAACAACTGTTTTCTGATTTGATGCCTATTGCCGACTGGATGGACGCAGCTCATGGTGGTGATGCCTACAGAGCTGTGATCAAAGAGTTTTATCTGGGACTGCTGGATCCAAACCAAACCTACTCAGGCAAGTTGCTCAGCCGTTTAATAGCGCAGCAGCAGGATAGTCCTTACTACGCCCTGGCTCTGGCGGAGCAGTACAGGCAACAACTGGCAGCCATGGACTATCAGATCTACAGCGAAGCGGAGTTTGAGCAGATGGCGCAGCAGTCTTTGCTGGAGCAGCAGAAGATTGAACAGGCGGATGATCTGAGTTTTGATCAGTATCTCGAACGGTATTTTGCTGATTTGTAACGACAAAGCCGGGCAATTAACCCGGCTTTTTTCTGTGGTAGGATTCAGGCATAAAAAAACGGTCAGCAAGCTGACCGTGAAAACTAAGGATAAGGATAATCCAGGGATGAAAAACAAAAACTTGGTTGAATCCGTTCATTCAGTTAGTCTGAGTTGCATTTTAAAAAGTTCAGCTTCTGATGAAAAAAATTAAAAAAACTTTACTCTTCTTAGCTCTGGCCTCATTGCTGACAGGTTGTGCGACTGCACCACCAAAAAACAGCTCCAATTTATGTGAAATTTTCCGCGAACATGATGACTGGTATGACGCTGCAGCCGATATGCGGGATAAATGGGACGTCCCCATTCATGTTCCTATGGCGATGATGTATCAGGAAAGCAGCTTTAAACACGATGCTCAGCCTCCTATGGAATATTGGTTTGGTTTTATTCCTGTCGGTCGTGCCAGTACAGCTTATGGTTATGCTCAGGTGAAAGATGAAACCTGGGAAGATTATGGCCGGGAAACGGGCAGCTATTTTGCGGCCCGTTCCAACTTTGATGATGCTTTGGACTTTATGGGCTGGTATATCAACAAAAGCAGCCGTGTTAACAAAGTGCCGAAGTCGGATGCTTATGCTCAGTATCTGAATTATCACGAAGGCTGGGGTGGCTATAAACGTGGAAGTTACTACAAAAAACGCTGGCTGATGGAAACCTCCCGCAAGGTGCAGCAAAGAGCCACTCTGTATCAGCGTCAGTTACAAAGCTGTGAGGACGAATTTAAAAGCGGCTGGTTTTTTGGCTTGTTTGGGTAACTGAATCCAGTCTTGTATCGGAAGATGATATTGTAGGGGCGAGGTTTATCTGCGCCCGGCTCCAATGTTCATTCAAGTGCGGCGGATATATTAGTTCTGTTGCAAATGTGGCATCAGCCGCACTGTTTTAATCATATTATCCTGCACTTCGACTATCTCCATCGGGCAACCCGCCAAAGTTAAACCTAAACTGGCTTCAGGTATTTCTTCCAGGTATTCCAGTAACA
>CBIMJC010000357.1:0-3913 GCA_966244125.1 uncultured Rheinheimera sp. | reverse complement strand
AATGATACCGCCGCCTAACACCAGCATTTCGCCTGGGATATCTTTTAATTCCAGAGCACCAGTGGAATCTATCACACGTGGATCATCTTTTGGAATAAACGGCAGAGCCACAGGCTCAGAACCCGCAGCGATAATAGCGTTGTCAAAAGTAATAGTGGTATCACCCACAACCAGCGTATTTGGGCCAGTGAATTTGCCGTAACCAGTCACTACTTTGACTTTACGCATTTTTGACATGCCAGATAAGCCGTTGGTCAGTTGACCTACAACTTTGTCTTTCCAGGCACGGATCTTGTCTAAATCGATTTGTGGAGCACCAAAAGTCACACCGTGAGAGGCCATTTCACGGGCATCGTCGATCACTTTTGCTACATGTAATAAAGCTTTAGATGGGATACAGCCAACATTTAAACAAACACCACCAAGTGTGCTGCGTGCTTCAACCAAAGTCACATCCAGACCTAAGTCAGCTGCACGGAATGCTGCAGAATATCCACCAGGGCCGGCGCCTAACACCACAACTTGAGTTTTGATTTCGTTGCTCATCGTTTTACCTTTTTATCTTTTGCTAAGATAGCCGCCAATAGATGCCGGCGGCCAGGAAATAAAGTGACGGAATTTTATCACCCTACCTGAAAGATGTCCCGTATCTTTTCAGAACACAGGACAACTTTCAGTCGTGTTTTGTCTTACATAATGATTTGGCGGATATCCGCTAAATAGGATGCAAGAGTCGCGGTAAAACGCGCCGCTAAAGCACCATCAATCACTCTGTGGTCATAAGAGACAGACAAAGGCACCATCAGGCGTGGCTCAAACTCTTTACCATTCCACTTAGGTTTGATATCCGATTTGGATACACCCAAAATAGCCACTTCAGGCGCGTTGATAATAGGTGTAAAAGCCGTGCCACCTATCCCACCTAAGCTGGAGATGGTAAAACAGCCGCCCTGCATATCAGCAGCCGTCAGTTTACCTTCACGGGCTTTGGCTGAAATGTCCTGCAATTCACGGGATAATTCAACAATGCCTTTTTTATTCACATCACGCACTACAGGCACCACTAAACCGTTTGGCGTATCAACAGCTATGCCTAAATGCACATATTTTTTCAGGATCAGGCTACCGCCATCTTCAGACAGTGAACTGTTAAAGGTTGGGAATTCTTCCAGAGCTTTGGCGACAGCTTTCATGATAAAAACCAATGGGGTGTACTTCACGCCCATTTTCTTTTTATCAGCCAATGCGTTTTGCTCTTTGCGGAACTCTTCCAAACTGGTGATATCAGCTTCATCGTACTGGGTCACGTGTGGAATACGCACCCAGTTGCGGTGCAGGTTTGCACCGGACAGCTTCTGAATACGGGACAGAGCTTTTTCTTCCACAGCACCAAACTTGCTGAAATCTACTTTTGGCCAGGGGATTAAATCAAAACCCACACTGTTGCTACTGCTGGTGACGTTGCCTTTGCCTGATGCCACTTGCGCAATAATGTTTTTCACATAATTTTGTACGTCTTCGCGCTGCACACGGCCTTTACGGGCTGTGCCTGTCACCTTGCTTAAATCCACACCAAACTCACGGGCTAAACGACGAACCACAGGAGAGGCATGGGCATAAGCCTGATTCTCAGTAAATTCGCTTGCTGAAGCAGATGGTGCTGCAACCGGAGCTGATGCAACAGGAGCTGGAGCTTCTACCGGAGCAGGCGCAGCAACAGCAGCCGGAGCCGCTACCGCAGAAGCTGATGGAGCACTGCCTGCCACTTCAAATACAAAGACTAAAGAGCCTGTCTGTACTTTGTCGCCTACTTTCACTTTGATGTCTTTAACAGTACCGGCAAATGGCGCTGGTACTTCCATTGAAGCTTTATCACCTTCAACGGACAACAGCGACTGATCAGCGGCAACAGAGTCACCGACTTTGACCATCACTTCAGTCACTTCAACAGCGTCGCCACCAATATCAGGCACCTGAACTTCTTTTAACTGTGCAGCTGCAGGAGCAGCCGGAGCAGCGGTAACCGGGGCTGGTGTTGCAACAGGCGCTGGAGCCACAGCTGCTGGCGCTGCAACAGCAGCACCTTCAGCTTCGAACACCATAATCAGTGAGCCGGTTTTTACTTTATCGCCGGCTTTTACTTTGATTTCTTTGACAGTACCAGACTGAGCTGCTGGCACTTCCATAGAAGCCTTATCGCCTTCAACCGATAATAAAGACTGGTCCAGCGTGACTTTGTCGCCCACTTTCACCAGTACTTCGGTGACTTCAACTTCATCCGCACCTATGTCCGGCACATGAATTTCAATCGTCATGACAAATCCTCTTATGCGTACAGTGGGTTAGTTTTATTGGTGTCGATACCAAAGCGGGCAATGGCGTCCGCCACCAACTGCTTGTCGATTTCACCACGTTTTGCCAGTTCACGTAAGGACGCCAGCACTATGTAACCTGCGTTCACTTCGAAGTGACGACGCAGATTTTCACGGCTGTCAGAACGGCCAAAACCATCTGTACCCAGAACTTTATAAGACACCGCTGGTACAAAAGAGCGCACCTGATCGGCATAGTTTTTAATATAGTCAGTGGCTGCAATAGCAGGAGCTGTGCCGAGCACTTTGGCAATATAAGGCACTTTTTCTTCAGCCAGAGGATGCAGCATGTTGTAGCGCTCGCAATCCTGACCATCACGTGCCAGCTCGTTAAATGAAGTCACAGAGAACACATCTGAACCTACAGCATAATCTTCACTTAAAATTTCAGCCGCTTTACGCACTTCATTCATGATAGTGCCGCTGCCTAACAGCTGAACTTTGGCTTTGTCGCCAGCATGGCTTTCCAGTTTATAGATACCACGACGAATACCTTCTTCAGCACCAGCAGGCATGGCCGGGTGATGGTAGTTTTCGTTCATCACTGTGATGTAGTAGTAAATATTTTCCTGTTCAGCACCGTACATACGGCGGATACCATCCTGAATAATCACCGCCAGCTCGTAAGAGTAAGTCGGGTCATAGGAAATACAGTTTGGCACTGTGCCCGCCAGAATATGGCTGTGACCATCTTCGTGCTGTAAGCCTTCACCGTTTAAGGTTGTGCGGCCAGCAGTAGCACCTAACAGGAAACCACGGGCTTGCTGATCACCGGCCAACCAGGCCATATCACCGACACGCTGGAAACCAAACATGGAGTAATAGATGTAGAACGGGATCATCGGCAGATCGTTGGTGCTGTAAGAAGTAGCAGCGGCTACCCATGACGCCATAGCGCCCAGCTCGTTAATGCCTTCCTGCAATACCTGACCTGAAGTTTCTTCTTTGTAATATGACACTACAGCGCGGTCTTCCGGCGTATAGGTCTGGCCACGCGGGTTATAAATACCTATCTGACGGAACAAACCTTCCATACCAAAAGTACGGGCCTCGTCAGCAATAATAGGCACAATTTGCTGACCGATATTTGGATCTTTCAGCAGTACGTTTAATGAACGTACAAAAGCCATAGTGGTTGAAATTTCACGTTTTTGCTCTTCTAAAAGAGGCTCAAACACGTTCAGCTCTGGCAGAGTTAACGCCTTAGTGAAGTTTGGTAAACGCACTGGCGTGTAACCATTTAACGCATGACGACGGGCATGCAGGTACTGGTGTTCAGGCGAACCTTCAGGCAGTTGAATATAAGGCAGAGACTGCACATCTTCTTCGCTGATGTAATCTTCCAGACCCAGACGCTTACGGATTTGCAGCACATGGGTCATATCCATTTTCTTGACCTGGTGCGCAATGTTTTTGCCTTCAGCCGCTTCACCCATGCCATAACCTTTAATAGTTTTGGCCAGGATCACAGTTGGGCGACCTTTGGTTTCCTGCGCCGCTTTAAAGGCAGCGTATAACTTGGACGGCTCATGACCACCACG
>CBIMJC010000356.1:0-3918 GCA_966244125.1 uncultured Rheinheimera sp. | reverse complement strand
TAACCCAAAGCTGCGGCCAAACTGCTGTAATAAGAAGCCGTTA
This sequence comes from uncultured Rheinheimera sp., assembly GCA_966244125.1. Lineage (GTDB taxonomy): Bacteria > Pseudomonadota > Gammaproteobacteria > Enterobacterales > Alteromonadaceae > Pararheinheimera. The sequence goes on along the minus strand of CBIMJC010000356.1, from coordinate 3,875 downwards.
CAGGCGTCTACCAACAAATAACAGCTGCAAAGCAAAAGGAGCAGTTTATCCAGGCCTTGCACCTGCTGAAAGTAACCGGACACTCGAATTAAAGGCGACATAACATCAACAGGATAAAAGCGCAGCTAAAACCCAACACTGAGCCCCAAAGCAGCATCAGCCATAAGGCAGGGCTTTGGCTTTGTGTGGGGATGTCCGGAGCTTGTAAAAGTTGCAGCGCAAAAGGTTGAGCCTGCCTGGCATAATCCAGTTCAAACTGCAGTTGCTCCTGCTGTTGCTTCACCGGCCCGGTCTGGGCGAGCTGGTGCAAGGTCGATAGCAACTGTTGTTTTTGTTGAATAAAGTCTTTCTGCCAGCGCTGATCCCACTGTTGTATCAACAACAGTAATTCAGTTTCGGCACTTTGCGCCGAACCACTGGTCCATTTCAGCGTCACCAGATTGCCACGTCTTTTATGTTCAACACTCAGTTGCTCTGCAGTAGCGGTGCGCGGCAGGGACTGAAAAAAATCCGGCTGTTTTAACCAGACTAAAGCCTTAGACATTTCATCAGCCGAAGCTCCACCTACCTTGGCGGGGTTTTTATCCTTTGGATCGTCCCTCAGCGTCAGACGTTCGGTTTGCCAATCCGTCAGTGTCACCACAGCACTGGACTGAAACCGCTCTGCCATACTGAGCTGGCAGATATACAAAGCTGCAGCTCCCAATACGGCGGCAGCCGTTAACAACAGCCAAAAACGTTGAAGTAACACAACGCTCAGACTGACAAAATTTGCTTGTGCGGACAGATCCTGACTCATTTTTTTGAAAACAATCCTTTAATGCCTTTACTCAATACCTGCTGGCGGAATTTAATAGCCCATTGCAGCTTTTGTTTCAGGTAATAACGGATTTTAGTTGACCACAGACCATAGCGGCAGAAAAACAACAAGCGGCCAAAAGATAATTGCTGCTGCTCCATCACCAGACGATAAAAATTCTGGTTCTGTTTATTGCGCTCGTTCATCAGAGGCAAATGTTTTTCGACAAAATAACTTTGTGCCGCCAGACGTTTAGGTGAAGTAGTAATACGCCCCAGCTCATGCCCAACATGCACGACATAAGTGGCTTCGGCCAAACGTAAAGCTTTACCGTAGGCTGCCACCAGCCTGATCCACATGTCGTAATCCTGAAAAGCGGCAAGCTGAATATCAAAACCGCCCTGAGCCAGCATCCGGCTGCGTTTCACTAACACTTGATTAGACAAGCAATGCACGTCCAACAGCTCTTTTAAGCCGACAATGGCAGAATCCGGATAGAGCTGCTTGCGTATAGTGCCGTAATCCCAGAAATAGCTGGAACAGACAAAGGCATATTGGTCATCATAGGCCTGATACAAAGAACTCAGACGATTCGGTAAAAATTCGTCATCATCATCCAGGCCTGTGACAAACTCACCTTTGGCTTCTGCTATCGCCAGGTTACGGGCGGCACAAGCGCCCTGCCCTTTGTCTTGCCGGAACAAACGGACCCGGGGTTCATTGGCATAGACCCGGTTTAACGTCTCCCAGGTTGCATCTGTGGATGCATCATCCACCACCAAAAGTTCGAAATGAGGGTAATCCTGCGCCAGTACTGAACTGATGGCACGTTGTACCATATCCACTCTGTTAAAAGTGGGCATATAGACGCTGATCAAAGGTAAGTCGGACTGTTGCTGCACTCTAATGTTCTCTCTGTTTTTTTAATTGTTGTGATCAGAGTTTGTTGGTCAAATACAACCAGGCGTAAGTCAGCAGATTGGTTTGACGGCCAATGCGGGACGGTTGCGATAACAAACGGTAAGCCCACTCTAAATGTAACTTACACCACAAAGCCGGAGCGCGCTGGACATGACCGGTGAATACGTCATAGGTCCCGCCCACTCCCATGTAATACGCATCAGGTAATTGCTGCTGACACTTACCGATAAAAAGTTCCTGCTTAGGAGAACCCATGGCCACTGTGACTATCCGTGCGCCGCTTTGTGCAATACGGTTGATCAGAGCCTGCTCATCTTTAAAATAGCCGTCCTGGGAGTCCACAACATTCACACCCATAGCCGTCAGTTTTTCCAGAGTTTCAGCCATCACAGCAGGTTTAGCGCCGACTAAAAACACCGGAGTTTTTGTCACTGCGGCTTTGGCCATCAACGCCTGCCACAATTCACAGCCCGGGATACGTCCTACTTTACGCCCCAGTTTCCTGCGCATCACTTTCACGACACCCATACCGTCGGCGTAGCGGATATCTGCTTTATTCAGAATGGTCATCAGTTCCGGGTTTTTACTGGCAGCTATTACCTTTTCAGGATTCATCGCAACAGCAGAACCAGCAAAAACAGAACCATCATCCGAAATGATGTAATTCACCAGCGCATTCATGTCACTAAAAGCCATGACCCCTATGCCACCTACAGGTACCACTTCAGGTTGTATTGCCATTGTTGTATTTACCCTTGAAAAAACCGTTTATAACGCCTGATACAGTTGTTTAATTTTTGCCGCTACATCGTCCACCAGACAGGCATTGGCATGCTGACGCCCGGATTGCTGCAATGCGGTGTAGTCTGAGTCTGACAAACTTAATAGCTGCTGAATTTTTTTAAGCAAGTTTTGTTGTAAAAGTTGTTCGTCTTTTTGCTCCAGCACCCAGAATGAATCCGCCCCTAATTGTTCTTCAGAACCATCGGTCAAAGTGGCGATCACAGGCGTATAACAAGCCATAGCTTCGGTCATCACCAGACCAAAAGATTCATTACGCGATAAACTCAAAAAACACCGGCTGCGCTGATAAAAACTTTTTAATTGCTCTGAATTCTGGCCGCCCTCAAGCTGCAAATTCGGATAGTCATTTTTTAACTGCTCAAAGGTTGCCTGAAAAGGACCTTTGCCAATGACACAAATTTTTTTGTCTGCAAGGGCCGGCAGCAAGCCTATTAACCTGTCCATGCCCTTATTGTGATCCAAAGCCCCTACATACAATAAATCAATGTCTTTTTCAGCTTTGCTTAACTGCTGTGTCTGCGCATAGGTTTGAGCAATACCAGCCGACAACACCAGTGCTTTGGGTGCGGTAGTGAAGGCTTTGTTTTTCAGCTTTTCGCTGGTAAAAATCCACTGGTCCACAAAACCACTGCACCAGCGGTAAAAGCGACCAAAAGGCTGATACAGATAAATGTCACTGCCATGGCAGGTCACCACTATTTTTACCCTGGGGTTACGAAGCAGTTTATAGGCCAGAGCCAGCCAAATGGTTGGATAAAAAAAGTGCACATGAACAATGTCATAGCGTTTAAAACTAAGAATATGCGACCAGAAAAACTGCAGAAACAGCACAGGATACTTAAATAAGCGGTTGAGCAGGCTATCACTGTTCCAGGTCATGTAAAAATAAGCCAGTTCCTGACTCTGTTTTAGCGCCAGTACCTGATTTTTTACAAACTGCCCAAGAAAAGGTGCAGAAGCTTTAGGCCCCATATTGGTGATAATCAATACAGCTTTGGTCACAGCAGGTATCCCGTATCCTCAGTTTAGATTTTGTGTCACAAAATCCTAAAACTCTTTTTTCATTTAAAGAAAAACTATTCGCCAACACCTTGATTCACAGCGCAAAAATCCACCAACCTCTGGCTTTGCCGCAACAAGTCTGACAGAAACAGCAATTAGAGCATTATTTTCTGACAAAGTCGTTATTCCTTTCAATTTTATCTCCGGACTGCCATAGTCAGCCCGATGTTCTTCACCTATAATCAGGCCAATTTCGTTTGAACCGGTTCGCATTATTTCAGGCTAAAAAGCCGATGGAAAACACATGACAGAACATTTGCAGCTGTTTATTACCACTTTTGTTCTTACC
>CBIMJC010000355.1:0-3929 GCA_966244125.1 uncultured Rheinheimera sp. | reverse complement strand
AAAGCCGCGATGGATTTATCGGATATCTCTGGGGATTCCATTCAGATGTATCTGCGTGAAATTGGTAAGGTGCCATTGCTGTCTACGGAAGAGGAAATTCGTTTAGCCAAATTAAAAGAAGCTGGTTTTACCACTTTTACCCGTTCAACCACCAATGCGCAGGGCCAGTCTATGGTGAGTGTGGTGGTTGGTCCTGAACTGAAAAAAGAGCGTCTGGAACAAAAACTACCTCAACTGCAGCAACTGACCGGAACTGCGGGTCTGAAGCTGACGGCCTTTAAGCCTATCGAAAATAATTAGGTGTTCAGGCGCGTGTTTTGGTAGAATGCGCGCCGTCCTTAAGCATCCTTTGGTAGCAAATGGTTTGGATTGATTATGCCATTCTGGTAATTATCGGCCTGTCGACTGTAATCAGTCTTATCAGGGGATTTGCCAAAGAAGCGGTTTCTCTGATTATCTGGATACTGGCCTTTTTTGTTGCCAGTTATTATTACCCCTATCTGGCAACCTATTTCACTGAATTGCAGGACGCGCTGGTGCGCAATGCAGTTTCTATTGCTGTACTCTTTGTTTCTACTCTTATTCTTGGTGCCCTTATTAATTACCTGATTGGCCGTTTGGTTGAGTCGACAGGTTTATCCGGCACAGACCGATTACTTGGCCTGATTTTTGGTGCTCTGCGTGGGGTACTGGTGGTCAGCGCATTGTTATTTTTTCTGGATGCATTTACCGGCGCAGATCAAAGCGACTGGTGGCAGGCGTCTAAGTTAATACCCGAGTTTGGTTTTATCATTGAATGGTTTTTTGAGTACATCAAAACCCATTCCAGTTTTATGCAGCGACCCTAAGCGTGGCGAGGAAATAATCGATGTGTGGTATTGTTGGAATCGTAGGTAAGTATCCGGTCAATCAGGCGTTGTACGACGGTTTAACTGTGTTGCAGCACCGTGGTCAGGATGCCGCCGGCATAGTGACAGTAGACAACAAAACCTTGCGCCTGCGCAAAGCCAATGGCTTAGTGAAAGACGTATTTGAAGCCCGCCATATGCAGCGTTTGTCTGGCAATATGGGCATAGGCCACGTGCGTTACCCAACAGCGGGTTCTGCCAGTACGGCCGAAGCTCAGCCGTTTTATACCAATAGCCCTTTTGGTATAGCCCTGGCGCACAATGGCAACCTGACCAACTCTGAAGAATTAAAAGACGAGTTATTCCGTACCGCCCGCCGTCATGTCAATACCAATTCTGACTCAGAAGCGCTGTTAAACGCTTTTGCCCATGAGCTGGATATTCATGCCGATATGCATGTAAACCCTGATCATATATTCCGTGCTGTTGCTAATTTACACCGCAAAATCCGTGGTGGTTATGCGGTCGTGGCAGTCGTTATTGGTCATGGTTTAGTTGCCTTTCGTGATCCAAACGGTATCCGTCCTTTAGTGATGGGGAAACGTGAAACTGCGCTTGGCACTGAGTATATGGTCGCCTCTGAAAGCGTGGCTTTAGATGCGGATGGTTTTACTGTACTGCGTGATGTGGCTCCGGGTGAAGCTGTCTATATCACCGAAGACGGTGAGCTGTTCAGTCAGCAATGTGCTGAAAACCCAAGTTATGCTCCATGTATTTTTGAATATGTGTATTTCGCCCGTCCGGATTCCACCATAGACAATGTGTCTGTGTATGCCTCCCGCGTGGCTATGGGTAAAAAACTCGGCGAAAAAATCAAAAAAGAATGGGCGCATTTAGACATTGATGTGGTCATTCCAATTCCTGAAACCAGTAACGATGCCGCCTTGCAAATTGCGCATGAGTTAGGTCTGCCATACCGTCAGGGTTACGTGAAAAACCGTTACATTGGCCGGACTTTTATAATGCCTGGTCAAGGGGAGCGTAAAAAGTCAGTCAAACGTAAACTGAATGCGATTTGGCAGGAATTCAAAGGCAAAAACGTCTTGCTGGTGGATGACTCTATAGTACGTGGTACAACCTCACAGCAAATCATTGATATGGCGCGTGAAGCAGGTGCGAAGAAAGTGTATTTCGCTTCTGCCGCTCCGGAAATTCGTTTCCCGAACGTCTACGGTATTGATATGCCGTCTGCCAACGAGCTGATTGCACACGGCCATGATGTGGACAGTATCTGCAAAATCATCGGTGCTGATGGTTTGATTTTCCAGTCGCTGGACGACTTAGTCGATGCTGTACGCTCAGAAAATCCGGAACTGAAACGTTTCGAGACCTCAGTGTTTGATGGTGTTTATGTGACGAATGACATCGATCAGGCCTATCTGAATCGTCTGGATGCACAACGTAACGAAGCGGCAAAAAAGAAAAAAGAAGCTGAATTGTCAGCCAGCCTGGAATTGCATAACGAAGGCAATTGATTGGTCTGAGCCAATACTGTGAAATTAAAAAGGGGCCATGTTCTAACTGGCCCCTTTTGTTTTCTAAAATGAGTATCTAAAAGCAGCTAATGCGTAAACGCAGGGCCGAAACCAGAGCTCCATAAAATAGCTGTAGCTGTCATCACACAGACCAGCAGAATCAAGCCTGTGGTGACCACTGAACTGGCGTAAATAAAGCCTCTCTCCTCAGGGATATGCATCAGGATAGGCACGCCTACATAGAGCAAATAGACCGAATAAGTTAAGCCTGCTAAACCCACCAGCATTACAAACCAAAGCTCAGGGTACAAAGCCGCAAAACCCACCATAAAAAGCGGTGTTGAAGTATAAGAGGCTAACTCCAGTGTTTGGGTATAAGTGGGTTCTGAACCAAAGGTATGAGCCATCCAATGCGCCAGATAGGCAAGTGCAAAAACGCCGCCTATCAGGGCAATGTACATGGCGACAGAAAGCATTAAAGCGCTGTCTGCTGTTAACCGTATAGGTTCACCTACGCCAATGCTCCAGCCGATATGCACCGCCGAATAATAAGCGCAGATGGATGGAATTAAGGCGACAAGCAGGATGTGAATTAAACTGTATCTGAAACTTTCGTGACGTGCGTCTATCGTATGCCATTCTTCTTTGGGATGGGCATACAGCCCCCATAAGTGATTTAGAATCATAGTTGTTATCCTTGGCTACTACGTTGTCTATTGCAGGGCCACACAACAAACCCTTACCTTTGTTATGGCTAATAGAAGCTGGTTCGTCAAGTTTAGGGCGGAAAATCTCTGAAGAGGAAAAAACGCATGTGTCAGGCCTGCTGAACCATGCGTTTTAAGGTGCAATCTGAGGGTTAAACTGCGGTGACAGGAGCGCCGCTATGGAATTTAAAGTCCAGGTCTGATGATGTAATTAAGTCTGCTTCCAGCTGGCCAAAAAAGCGCACCCGCCCGGTAATATCGGATTTGGATATCACTTGTGCCAGCTCAAGATAATCAGCAAAGTGCCGGGCTTCTGAACGTAACAAGGAGGTGTAAAAGCTGGCTAACTCCGGATCCACAAATTCAGCCAGTCTGGCAAAACGCTCACAGGAGCGGGCTTCGATATAAGCACCACAAATCAGCTTATCAATCAGAATTTGTGGCTCATGGGTTTTGCAGTTTTGGATCAGAGTCTTGGCATAACGGCTGGCGCTGATATTTTCGTAAGGGATGCCACGAGAGTGCATAATTTCAAGCACCTGACAAAAATGATGCAATTCTTCGCGTATTAACAACACCATGCGGTCGATAATACGGTCGGAATGGGCAAAGTCAGAACGGCCAATAATGCTTTTGTTGAGTTTTTCAGCTTGTTTTAAGCTCTGAATATCTCCGTCAAACCGATAAGCGAAGTCTTCAAAAGGTTTCAGCCAGTTCAGTAAGGTTAAAGAGCTGTCTTTATCACAGGCATAACGGCGCAGCAGATACATAGCGGTTTGTGCGGCTTTGAGTTCACAGATCAAGTGATCCTGCAGCAGCACTGCCAGCCGCTCTGGTTT
>CBIMJC010000354.1:0-3946 GCA_966244125.1 uncultured Rheinheimera sp. | reverse complement strand
CCAACATTTAACTGATCATTTTGTTGTATGGGCACTTACAGAAAATTTAGATTCAAAAACAAAAGTGTCTGTCCCGATTGAAGACAGATTAAAGTATCTAAGGCCATACCAAGATGAAAACTCCAGACTGTTACAGCAACGTGGATTATTTGTGCGAGCACCCAATATGCAATGTATCGAAGATTGGGTTCAAGAAAATGTTAAATCCGACATAATCGTACTTGCAAAAATACTCATTCCGACGTCAGACCGAATATTCGCACTAGACTCTCTGAATAAAATGAACATTAACGATTTAACACTTTTTCCAGATTTAACAGGTGCTGCGGAATTTACTAATTACATAGTTAAAGACATCATGAATTGAAGACTTAGGTTTTTTAGGTCTCAGTCTTCAATCGCGATATAAAAGATATCCCTCCCCTTAGCCGCAAGCCGTTCAAAAATGGGTGGCCAAGGTTTTAAGACGAGGAGTGTCTGAGCGAGGAGCGTTAGCGACGAACGAGTTGCCGAGTCGCCTTGGACGCACTTTTTTGAGCGGGCTTTCGCAGCGGCCAGGGTCGCCTTTTCTTTGGATACTTTCTTTTGGCGAAGCAAAAGAAAGTATCTCGCCAACGGCGAAAGCGTTTTTATCAAAGCATCTGAACAGCCTAGCGGACGGGGATAAACCCCGTCCCTACAAGCCAAAAATAGTTACAACGAATCACGACCTAATCATTATCCGTTAAACCCGCCACAGTCACACCGGACAATAAGCCCGCCCCTGTGGTGCCTTCCTGCAATTTCATCATCAAACGTAAATCATTGGGTGAATCAGCATAATGCAAAGCGTCGGCATGGCTGATTTGGCCTGCTTTGTATAAATCGTACAGTGCCTGATCAAAGGTTTGCATACCAAGCTCTCTGGATTTACTCATCACAGCTTTGATTTCCCCTATCTCACCGCGTTTAATCAGATCAGCAACAAGAGGCGAATTGAGCAGTACTTCAATAGCGGCGACCCGTTTTTTACCATCCACAGTAGGCACCAGTTGCTGGGCCACTATGGCGCGTAAATTCAGGGATAAGTCGAACAGCAACTTGCCGTGTTTTTCTTTGGGTACCAGATGCATAATACGGTCTATGCCCTGATTGGCGTTGTTGGCGTGCAAAGTGGCGATACATAAATGGCCGGTTTCGGCAAAAGACAAGGCGTATTCCATCGTATCCTGGCTACGAATTTCGCCGATCAGAATCACATCCGGCGCCTGACGTAATGAGCTTTTCAGCGCCGCTTCAAAGGATTCGGTATCTATCCCCACTTCACGTTGCGTCACCAGGCTTTTTTGGTGATCATGCACAAATTCAATAGGATCTTCGATGGTTAAAATATGGCCACGGGCGTTTTGATTGCGATAACCCAACAACGCCGCCAAGGAGGTTGATTTACCGGCACCTGTGCCACCGACAAACAGCACCAGTCCACGTTTGGACATAATGATTTCTTTCAGTACAGGCGGCAGCCCCAAATCATCAGCTTTTGGAATGGTCGTAACAATACGGCGCACCACCATACCGGCCTGATCGCGCTGCCAAAACGCCGATACCCGAAAACGTCCGGCATCGTTGGCTATGGCGAAGTTACATTCTTTGTCTTGTTGAAACTGGGTTTGCTGTTTTGGCGTCATGGCCGATAACACCAGCGCCAGCGACTGTTCAGGGCTTAACACCTGCTCTGCTATCGGCTGCATTTCACCATTAATTTTGGCGGACGCTGCCAGACCTGCGGTGATAAACAGATCCGAAGCACCTGCCGCCACCATTTTGTGTAAATAATCCACTAAGGTCATCACTGTTACCCCATCCGGCCCATACTGTTAAAGGAGTTTTTGTCCTGAGCTTTCGCCAGGGCATCTTTTTGATTGATCACCCCACGGCTGACCAGATTAATCAGGCACTGATCCATAGTTTGCATACCATGGGCTGCGCCGGTTTGGATCACTGAGTACATCTGGGCAATTTTATCTTCACGGATCAGGTTTCGGATGGCCGGAACCCCAAGCATAATTTCATGGGCTGCAACCCGGCCACCGCCGTTTTTCTTCAGTAGGGTTTGGGAAATAACAGCTCTTAAGGACTCGGACAACATAGAACGCACCATGGCTTTTTCTTCACCGGGGAAAACGTCAATGATCCTGTCTATGGTTTTGGGTGCTGAAGTGGTGTGCAAAGTACCAAACACCAAGTGGCCGGTTTCTGCCGCTGTCATCGCCAGACGAATGGTTTCCAGATCCCTTAATTCACCGACCAGTATCACATCCGGGTCTTCACGCAATGCCGAGCGTAATGCATTACTGAAACTATGGGTATCACGATGCACTTCCCGCTGGTTAATTAAACTGAGTTTATTCTGGTGCACAAACTCAATAGGGTCTTCTATCGTCAGAATATGGTGGTTTTTGGTGGTGTTGATGTAGTCAATCATAGCCGCCAGAGTGGTCGACTTACCTGAACCTGTAGGGCCTGTCACCAGCACCAGACCACGGGGATTGTCCGAAATAGAGCGAAATACATCAGGCGCATGTAAATCCTCCAGACTTAATACATCGCTTGGAATAGTACGGAATACGGCCGCAGCACCACGGTTTTGCACAAAAGCATTAACACGAAACCGCGCTAACCCCGGTACTTCAAAAGAAAAATCGGATTCGAGCTTTTCTTCATATTCTTTCCGCTGACGGTCATTCATAATGTCGTACACCAAAGCGTGCACAGCTTTATGATCCAAAGCCGGAATATTTAACCGCCGCACGTCACCGTCCACCCGGATCAGTGGTGGCACACCGGCTGATAAATGTAAGTCAGAGGCTTTATGTTGCACACTAAAGGCGAGTAATTCGGTAATATCCATGGTGGAATGCACTCCAAAGCAAGGGCTAAAAACAGAGTTGATATGACAAACAACATAGCAGAAGCGTTGAAATCAGCCTACAACGCCATCACAGAATTTCAGACAAAACAGCAATTAACCCACCAAAGCCGCCTGATTGCCGTCAGTAAAACCAAAGCCGCCGCAGCAGTGGCCGAGGCGTTTACAGCAGGCCAGCGTGCTTTTGGTGAAAATTATGTGCAGGAACTGGTCAGCAAAGCCACAGAACTGCATCAGCTTAAGGGTATTGAATGGCATTTTATTGGCCCTATCCAATCAAATAAAACCAAAGACATAGCGCTTTATGCCGACTGGGTACACAGCATCGACCGGCTAAAAATTGCCGAACGTTTATCAGCACAAAGGCCGAAGGATAAAGCCCCGCTGCAGGTATTGCTGCAGGTCAATATCAGCGCTGAAGAGTCCAAATCAGGCATAAAACCTGACGATTTATTACCACTGGCCGCAGCTGTGGCTAAATTACCTCAGCTGCAACTGAAAGGTTTGATGGCCATTCCGGAACCAGGCAAAGGCGCGGTAGCATTTGAGCAAATGCAAAAGCTGTCACTGCAATTGCAACAGCAACATCCTGATGCAAAAGAACTTTCAATGGGCATGTCAGATGACTGGCAAGAGGCTCTGCGCTTTGGTTCTACTATGATAAGATTAGGCACGGCCATTTTTGGAGCCAGGGGAACCCCTTCTAATGATTGACAATACTGTTGCATTTATCGGCGCCGGCAATATGGCGCAATGTATTATCGGAGGCATGATTCAGCAGGGTTATCCCGCTGAAAATATTATTGCCGCCAACCGCAATGCAGAAAAATTAAAAGTTTTAAAAGACCAGTACCAGATTGAAACCACAACAGACAATATCGAAGCTGTGACTAAAGCCGATGTGATAGTACTGGCGGTAAAACCTCAGATGATGGCAGAGGTCTGCCAGCAGATCATAGAACAGGCCCCTGAATCTCAGGAAAAACTCTTTATCTCAGTGGCGGCCGGCATTTCTATAGCTCGTTTTGAGCAGTTACT
>CBIMJC010000353.1:0-3949 GCA_966244125.1 uncultured Rheinheimera sp. | reverse complement strand
GCTTTCCAGCCACAGGTAGCTATACCTTGTACGTCTATTTTATCTTCATCAATATCCATGGGCTTCTCCATTTTGATTAGCTGAAGCTAGTTAGCCAAACATTAACTGACACGGATCTCAACTCAAGTCAGGAAACGACAGCCTTTTGCCCCAGTATCGCCAGAGTAAATAGCGTCCAGTCGTTAATAATATGAGCGCCAGAGCACACCCAAAGGTTTTTGGTTTTGATATAGGCTAATGTCAGCACCAGACGGGCTGAACCAATAATGACTAAACACTGCAACAGGTTCCAGTGATAGGTGGGCAAATGGATCAGGGCAAATAAAATCGCCGTTAGTATCCAGGCGGCCCAGATAGCCTGGCCTCTGGACCAATGAAGACAGCTGGTAAAAAACCAGAGCAACGCCAGAAAAGGCAAAATAGTAAATAGCTCTTCACCAATCAACTGGATAAAAGTGCGCAGATAAAACAATGCCAGTTGATCATTAGAAGCCTCTTTGAGCTGCGCAAAGGCCGGGTTAGAGTCTGTAGTCCATAAATTTTCTACAATAAGAGCGACGGCAAAAGTGACCAGCAGATTTAACAAAGCAAAACCCAGCATGAGCCGCAGTTCCCGCCATCCTACCTTATAAAACAAGGCTTGACGCTGGTGACCGCTAAGCACATACAAAGCGCCCAGCGGAATAAAAACAAAAAGTATGGCAGGGATAAAAGCGGCCGCATCTGCGGTAAATAAAGGGGCAACCCCAATAAGAGCAACAAAACCAGCGGCCACAGCACATATCAGCAGCAGCCATTGGGTTGAGGTTAAGCTAACAGGTATAGCGTTATAAAACGGAAAATCACGGCCTTGATCTTCCAGCCATAACCAGCCTGATGTTTTATACATTGTTGAATTCCTTTCCTGAGCTTTGTTACCAAGCCTTACCCTTGCCTGATAAAAGCAGCATCACTAAGTACCCAAAATACAATATTCAGCCAGGATATGTACAGCCAAACAATAGCTATTCCAGAAACAACCAAGCTTAATTCGTTACTACAGAATCAGCTTTAACCTTCTGTAAATATTGATTAAATTTTTCTATTAATAGCTGATGAGCAGGTTCACGCCGAAGCGCCAGATGCAAACTTTTCAGTTCGGTTAAACTGTCGTTAAATTGTACTTTGCCTGTGGCCAGCCGTTTTACTTCAGCATCATGCTCGAGCAAATAGAGCAACACTCTGCGGTCTATCACAGCTAAATCCAGCCGCCCTAATGCTACTTTGAGAATATTTTGCCGATCAGAAAGTGCCGGTTGTGGCCTCAATTGACCTTGGGCAATCATCTGATCAACCAGTGTTAAATTCACATAGTCTTGTACTACCCCCAGCTGTAATACTGGCAGCAGCCCCAGACTGAGTTGACCCAAAGGTTTTGCTGTAGCTTCCACAAAACCCAATTCGCTGCTGCCCAAGCTATCAGACAAAATAAAGCTGGTGTTTTGAGTTTGGTACTCAGGAAAATAACCGGCATATAAAGCACCTGGTTTTTCACTTTCGCGAATGGCTCTGGACCAGGGTAAAAACTCCGTCTGCAGGTCCAGTTGCATCGCCTTAAAGACCTGCCGGAGAAGCACTGAGGTTTCGCCTTGATGCGGCAATGCAGCTCCGGTGTATGGTGGCCAGTCTAAACTGGCCAGTCGTACTGTATCGGCCCCTGCCTGAGCATAAACTGACAGGGCACACAACATAAACAACCACTTCTTCACTCGCTTTGCCTCAACTTAACAACGCAGCTGCGCCAGTTGAGCATCCATGGCTCCGGTAATGCTGTCAATTTCTTTGCTGATCAGCAGGTTTTGTTTTGCCAATTGATTCAATGCCTTAGTTGCATCATCTATGGCTGTGATATTACGGTTAATTTCTTCGCTGACCTGATTTTGCTCTTCAGCTGCGGAAGCCACCTGAAAGGCGTTGTCCGCTATGCTGGAAATGCCCTGAGTGGCCATAGATAACTTCTCATAGGAACTTTCAGCTTCCTGCAAGGTGCTGGTGACTTTTGCCGTATTGGTGTGAATTTGTTGTACGGCAGCAGAGACTTGTTGCTGCAAGGCATGGATCAGGTTTTTAATTTCATCGGTGGAGCTGTGGGTGCGGGCTGCCAGTGAACGCACTTCATCTGCAACCACAGCAAAACCACGGCCTTGCTCCCCTGCCCGTGCGGCTTCAATAGCAGCGTTTAATGCCAGTAAGTTGGTTTGCTCCGCTATCGCCTGAATCACATCAATAATACCGTTAATTTTCTGGCTGCTTTGCGCTACTTCATTGACGCCCTGACTGGTGTGATTAAATTCAACAGACACAGCTTTAAAAGCTTCCACTGTATTCTGGAATAACTGATTGGCCGAAGTTAAAGCTTCCAGGGATTGCTGAGCCCCCTGAGCTGTGCTGCTGGCCAGATTGGCTACTTCATGGGCTGTCGCTGACATCTGATGCATAGCAGAAGCCACATTCTGAATTTCGCTGGCCTGGATGCTGACTGAATTGTTGGTTTGATCCGTAGTTTTTACCATGCGCTCTGACTGGTGCTGCATCAACCTGGACGATTCTTTTAAGTTATTGATCATCGAGCGCAATTTGGCAGTAAACAAGTTAAAGCCATCAGCCATATCATTCAGCTCCTGATGCTGACTTTGTTTTAACTGACGGGTTAAATCGCCCTCAGAGCCAGCCAGTTCTTTCATCAGTACACTCATCTGCAAAATAGGAGCTGTGGCGCTTTTTAAGCCCAATGCCATCAACAGCACAAAAGCCAATAACAACACTACCCCCAAACCAATCATACTTTGCGTAGTTTGAGCAGAATCTGCATTGAGTTGCTCCGCCAGTTGAGTGGCCATAGCTAAAGCTGTCGCTTCCGGCACAGCCACCACCACTTTCCAGCCCGACTCTGTGCTATCAAGTTTGATTGGCTGGGTCACCAGCATGGCATCTTTGTATAAACTGACGCCGCTTGGTTGTTGCTGTATATGGGCAGCTAAATCTGCGTCCAGGCTTTTCACAGACTGGCCCAGTTTGTCGGGAAATCTGTTACTGGCGACCACTGAACCATATTTGCTCAGCAGATAAAGCTGAGCTTTGCCGCCGTACAATAAATCGGCCTGAGCCTGCAATAACTGTTGTAATACAGGCAGGTTTAAGTCGACTCCGGAGACCCCTCTGAACTGGTCCTGAGTCACCACCGGATACACCAGCGAAGTTAACAGCACCTGATTGCCTGGTGTAATTTCCCATAAATAAGGTTCCATCAGGCAGGCTTTTTTACTGTCGCGGCTGCACAGATACCACTCGGCCTCCCGCACACCAAATTCATTTTTGCTGTCCTTGTATTTCACTGCAGGGTCCGGGGTTTGTACAAACTTCAGCTGGTTTTGCTCACGGATCCAATAAATCTCCATGGTACCTGTCTTAGAGCTGTGGTCATTGGCAATCGAAAACTGACTGTCTGCACCATCGTAGCCATTAGGTTCAAACTGACCAAACAACGAGGAGATCCCCGTATTACTGGCCAGAATATGGCCGGCCATAGCTTTGACCTGATCCCGGCTATAAGGGGTTTGTCCGCTGCCTATAGCTGAACCAGATAACAGAGCTGCAAAGTTTTTTGCCGTATCAAAATTACGATCCAGCACGCTGCTTGTTTCAAGCGCTGTACGCTGTGCCGCTTCTGTCAGAATTTGTTCGGCTAAGGTCCGCACCGATTGGGTGAGTTTGGTCACTGCAGAAGCATTGCTGCT
This sequence comes from uncultured Rheinheimera sp., assembly GCA_966244125.1. Classification (GTDB taxonomy): domain Bacteria; phylum Pseudomonadota; class Gammaproteobacteria; order Enterobacterales; family Alteromonadaceae; genus Pararheinheimera. The sequence continues at coordinate 173 of CBIMJC010000353.1, read as the reverse complement.
GGTCATCGAATACCAGCCAATAAAAGCCATACCGCTGATACTGATAGCCAGTAACAGTGCTACACCCAAAGTAAGCTTAAATCGTAAGGAATTTAACTGCATAACTGTCACCTAAAGCCAATTGAAGGTTTTTGCCACTGACAACGAAAAAGTAGGTTCACCTAAATCATCCA
>CBIMJC010000352.1:0-3994 GCA_966244125.1 uncultured Rheinheimera sp. | reverse complement strand
GGGCAAGACCAGCCAGATGCACCACAACATCACCTTGCTGTAATACTTCAGCCCATTGCTCTTCGCTGCAGAAATCCTGCACTATCACTGTGGCCTCTGGCATAGGATGTGATGCAGAAGCTGTTTTGCGCAGCGGCAACACCAAATCGTTGTAGCCTTGCTGGCGCAACCACAGCAGCAAATTACGGCCGATGAAACCAGAGCTGCCTGTAACAACAAGCCTCATTGCATGACCTTAACCAGTTGTTGGTAACAACCCAGCGTTTTGCGCAGCATCAAATCAGCAGTAAATTGCCGGAGAAACTTCTGTTTACTCTGTTCTGACATAGACTGACGCAACCGGGCATCACTGATCAGCGTGCGCAATGCATCTGCGGCCTCTGATATACTTCCGGCAGCAACCACCTTGCCAGAAATACCATCGTCCACTAATTCTGTAATTCCGCCGACATTCGAAGCTATCACAGGTAAACCAGCTCGCATCGCTTCAATAATACTAATAGGAAGACTCTCCCAATGGCTAAGCAGCACAAACAGATCAGCCTGAGTTAATAACTCAGCCACATCTGAACGCTCTCCCAAAAATTCAACGTTTTCAGACATACCCAATTGCCCGGCTAATTGTTTTATTTCTGCCAACAAAGGGCCTGAACCAACCAGCTTCAAATGCCATAGCATGGGGTTAACCTGCTGCAAGGCAAGCAAAAGAGTCCGGTGATCTTTCGGAACATCAAAACGGGCAACACAGATGATGCTGCATTTTGTAGTTATGGTATCAGATTTAATCCGCACACACGACAGCTTGTTATCGATCCCATTGTGTATCAATGCCAGTTGTCCGGGCGGAACTTTTAGTTGATGCACTGCAACCTGATAATCCACAGCACTGACCGTAATGAATTTTGCCGTTAAAGCTACCATAGCGCGCTCAAGGGTCAAATAAAATAGTCTCGACACTCTGGATTGAGGATTAACAAAAGGCCAGCCATGCACAGTAACCAGTGCCGGAACTTTGCAGAGCCAGGCTGCAATGCGACCAAGTAATGCGGCCTTGGCAGAGTGCAGATGGACAAGATCGGGTTGTATTCTTTTAATCAGTTGTCGCAGGGCAAACAAAGCCTTCAGATCCTGCCAGGGTCTTAAGGCTCTGACCAATGAAGGCAGTACAATAGTATCCAGCCCCGCGTCTTTACACATGGCAACAATTTTGCCTTCGACACCACCAAAAACCACAGTCACGGCACAGCCGGATTGCTTAACTGCTGTAGCAAGCTGCAAAACATGCATACTGGCACCGCCAATGACGTCTCCTCTTGTCACTACATAAAGCAGATGCATTTAAAGGCACCATTGCAGGCTGGATTGAACATCAGTATTAAAAATGAGAAATGCAGCTGTCACTTAATTCCTTAATTCAGCAAAGAAAATGCGGGGATTCTGGCAGAAAGATTAAAAAAACATAGTTGCAACAAAGACGCTGCCCGCCCTGATTTGGTTATGTTACTCTTAAGACAGCTGCATTTTCAACGGGATGTTGAAGTTCAGCCATAACAAAGTGCTGATGCCAAACAAATAACTTTCAATCATATAGATTCTGTACAACTTAGATTGTGCCAGTTCGCAACAGTTGTGTTAAATTACGCATCATTTTTTTAGATAAACATCAGGAACTGCAGCTTGTTTAATAAATAAACACTGCATTTTTCTAAAGATTAAACAGCTTATACAAAAGCCATTTTGTGCTCAGAATAGCCTTGTTCAGTTGTAACTCATTCTTCCTGATGTATGTTGCCTGCAAACGCTCATGGAACCCGGGCGTGTTTAAACAGGATTGGAGTCAGATTTCATGTGCGGTTTTTCCGGTTTTTTTTATCGTGATACTTTTCCCGCTGCAGCCCCGGCTATTCTGCAGGCGATGGGCCAGGCTATTGCAAACCGTGGTCCAGACAGTCAGGACATCTGGTTTGATGCCGGCTCAGCTATAGGTTTATCGCATCGTCGTCTTGCTATAGTAGATTTGTCCCCTGCAGGCCATCAGCCAATGCGTTCCTCTTCAGGCCGCTATGTTATTGCATTTAACGGTGAAATTTATAATCACCTGACGATCAGATCTGAGCTTGAGCAAATCTCTGCATGGCAATGGCGTGGGCATTCAGATACCGAAACTTTGTTGGCTGGTATTGAAATCTGGGGTTTAAAAAAGACACTACAACGTTGTGTAGGTATGTTTGCTTTGGCCTTATGGGATACTCAGACTAAAGAATTGCAGCTGGCACGGGATCGTTTTGGTGAAAAACCACTGTATTACGGCTGGAATAACAAAGTGTTTTTATTTGGTTCGGAATTAAAGTCCTTCCGCGCTCATCCGGATTTCAGCCCACAGATAGACCGCGACGCTTTATGTTTATACCTGCGGCATAACTATGTACCAGCGCCCTACTCTATTTATCAGGGTATAGCCAAACTCTTGCCTGCGACTATCGCCAGTTTAAAAGCGGGTCAAACCGATGTGGTGCTTGAGCAATACTGGGATGCCAAAGCCGTGATGGCTGCTGCGCCTCAACACAATCAGACAGATGAAGCCAGGATGGACACTCTGGAGCTGTTGTTAAAACAGGCTGTTGGGGATCAAATGATGGCCGATGTGCCTTTGGGTGCATTTTTGTCAGGCGGGGTGGATTCATCTTTGATAGTGGCTCTGATGCAGCAGCAGTCCGACAAGCCGATTAAAACTTTTTCTATTGGTTTTGATGAAAAAGAATTTAACGAGGCAGAACATGCAAAAGCTGTAGCCACTCATTTGGGCACAGATCACACAGAGCTTTATGTATCTTCGGATGATGCGCTGAAACTGGTGTCAAAAATGGCAGAAGTTTATGACGAGCCTTTTGCCGATTCGTCGCAGTTACCTACTTATCTGGTTTCGCAAATGGCAAAACAACATGTCACTGTCTCTCTTTCAGGAGATGCAGGGGATGAAGTATTTTGTGGCTACAACAGATACAGACTCACAGACATGACCTGGAACAAGTTGGCGAAAGTTCCGGTTTTCGTCCGCAAACTGGCGGCAAAACTCCTTGTGGCTGTACCTGTAGATGTTTGGAACAAATTAAACGCTGTGTTGCCCTCCCGTTTTAAAATGGCAAATCTGGGGGACAAGTTACACAAAGCGGCAGATGTCTTAAGTTCTGCCACAGCAGATGAATTGTATTATGGCCTGATATCCCACTGGAAAAACCCGGCGGCTGTGGTTCTGGGTGGCAAAGAAGCCGGAACTTTGTTAAATAACCCGGAACAAACTCAGCGTTTTCAGGGCAATATCCCACGTATGATGGCACTGGATACCCTGAGTTATCTGCCTGACGATATTTTGGTTAAAGTTGACAGGGCTGCTATGGCTGTATCACTGGAGACCAGAGTGCCCTTTTTGGATCACAGGGTATTTGAATACGCCTGGAGTATGCCACAGCATTTAAAAATGAATAACGGGACAACCAAAGTCTGCTTACGAAACATACTCTACAAATATGTACCACAGCGCCTGATAGAACGTCCTAAAGCTGGTTTTGCCGTTCCTGTAGCAGAATGGCTCAGAGGCCCGCTGAAAACCTGGGCAGAACAACTGCTCCAGCCCGAGCGTCTTGCCAAAGAAGGTTTTTTTGATCCTGAACAAATCGCCACCTTGTGGCAGGAGCATCAGTCAGGCAAAAGAAACTGGCAATATCATTTATGGGATATTCTGATGTTTCAAAGCTGGTATGAGAAACACCATCTATGACAAAACGGCTTTTATTTGTAGTAAACGTTGACTGGTTTTTTGTTTCGCATCGCCTGCCTATAGCCCTTGCGGCGATGAAACAGGGTTATGAGGTGCATCTGGCTTGTGCTGTTACTGATAAAGCAGAACAACTCCGTGCATTGGGCATCAGGCTACATGAGCTGCCGCTGAGCCGCAGCGGGATCGGCTCGTCGAGCTGGATCGTGAGCAGTGGCA
>CBIMJC010000351.1:0-4043 GCA_966244125.1 uncultured Rheinheimera sp. | reverse complement strand
TAGTCGATGCCGACCAGCTTTTTCACATAGTCGATATGATCCAGCACCTTTTCCAAAGAGGCAAATGGATATGGGTTTTTCTTTCTGTATTCAGCTGTAAAAGCGTCTTTATCTGTCTGGCCTGAGGCTTTAAAAGCGCCATCCCGCTGCAGACCCCATTGGTTAGCTGCTGAAACCACAAAAGCTGAACCAAAGTTAATCTGGATCACCCCGCCGTTTTTCGCCAGCGCCTTGATCATTTTGTCATCCATATTGCGCTCAAAACCCGGCACAAAAGCCCGCAGTGAAGAGTGGGATGCAATAACTGGTACTTTACTGAGCTCAACGGCCTGATAAAAGGCATCGTCAGACACATGAGAGATATCAATCATCACCCCTGTTTCATTCATCGCTTTAACCAGCTCTTTACCAAAAGGGCTTAAGCCTTTCCACTGCCGGCGCAAATCATAGCTGGAATCGGCTATATGGTTGCTCTCAGAGTGTGCCAGCGTGATATAACGAATGCCACGGTCATAAAAATGCTGCAGATTTTCCAGCTTGCCTTCAATAGGAGTGCCGTTTTCCATACCCAGGGCCAAAGAGATTTTGCCTTCTTTAAAGTGTTTGGCTAAATCAGCGCTGCTGTAGGCCATAGCGAATTTATCCGGCGCCCGGCCCACTAAGGCCTCCATATTGTCAATCAACTGGTTCGCCAGCAAATAACCGCCGCCTTTTTTCTCGTAAGAGGACGGGATATAAATCGACATAAAAGGCGCATTTAAACCACCGGCTTTGGCGCGGGGGTAATCAAATTCCCCTCTTTTGGTCGCTTTGGTGACATCTTCCCAGTCGTCATGCAAGCGATAAGGCACGTCGATATGAGTGTCGATAATCAGCTTGCTTTGAGCGATTTTATTGGCTTGCTGAGTAAAGTCTGCGGCCTGAGCCTGCAAACCCAAAGCGGCGATTAAACTGATGGATAATAGTGAAAAGCGCATAGATCCCTCGATAGTTTGAACTGCAAGGCAGTTGTCTTTTTTTCTTAATCTATCGCGCTTTGTACTTTGGGTATAGAGCAACTGTGGTTTCTGGTCGCAGTTTTTGCCCTTATGGCAGCAACCAGCCGGAGATCCACAGGCTGTACAGAGCTGAGGTGTTGAGTAATACCGTCAGCCAGAACAACAACTGAAAACTGACTTTGCGGTTTTTATGCCGGAACCAGTGCTGAGCCACAAAAGCCGCTGGCCAGCCTCCCGCTAAACCTAATAGCAGCAAGGTACTTTCCTGAGTACGCCAGGCCTGTTGTTCCGCCGCTTTTTTATCACGCCAGTAACCAAATAAAGTCACAGCGTTGATCAGCACAAAGCCATACTTCAGCCAACCCGGCACTAACAGTTGCCAGTCCAGATACAGCAGCCACAAGGTCAGCAGCACAAAAAGGCCACTACTGAATTTTAAACTAAAGCGAAAAGCTGAAGATGTGGGCTGCATTTGGGGAAATCCTCTGGAGTAAAGAAGTGACAAATTATTTCAAAAGCTACGCATTGGTAAAAATTAATAAAGACTTTGTAGTGTTTTTACGCAGAGTTGCTGCGCCAGTTCAATCTAAGTCTATCTAATTTAAAGAATACTAGCTGAAGAGCCACTGAATTGATGCTGTTTTTTTAATAACACTCTTTAACAACCCGCAGTTTGGGGTGGTTGTAAATTAGCCGCCCTTCGGTGCTTATTTGAGCAGTGAAGCACGCAACGTCAGGCACTCTGGTGGTCAGGGAATTTTCTTTGCAGTGGCCAGACTATGGATCAACACAAAGGACAGAAATAATGAACAAATTATTAGGGCTGCTGCTGAGCCTGTGCAGTGTTTTTACACTTTATGCCGAAACTTTACCTGTAGCCTCTGCTGAATACAGCGCTGATCGCACTATTTCCAGTGAGATGGGGGAGATGGAACAAAAAGTATTTCATTCGTTAGGCAAAGAACGGATCGAGATGCAGATGGAAGGGATGCAAACAGTGATGATATCCAGACCGGATTTAGGCAAATTCTGGAATCTGATGCCTATGCTTGAAATTTATATGGAAATTGATGCTGACAAAGCCGGAAGCATGACAGGGCAAGCCCCGGACGATATGACGATCGAAAAAATGGGACCAGATACTGTCAACGGTATAGCAACTACCAAATACAAAATGCTGATGAAAGACAAATCCGCTGGTGGTTTTATCTGGTTGACCGCTGAGCATATTCCGCTGCAGATGGATTTTATCAGCAAGGACGGTGGGGAAAAGTCCAGAGTGAAAATGAGCATGAGCAACCTCAAACTGGGGAAACAGGACGCCGCTTTATTTGAATTGCCGGAAGGACTGAATCCTATGCCAAACATGAACTCCATGATGGGTGGGTTGGGGAATTGAAGATGAATTATAAAATCAGAATCATACCCCTGCTGTTGTTGCTGTTAAGCCCGCTCAGCCGGGCCGATTGTGTGGCCGATCTGACCGCTGAAGAAGCCAAAAACTTTTTTGCGAAAGGCCGTCAATTACAGGACAAAGGCCAGGACGCTGCCGCTTTACAAAGTTATATACAAGCTCAGGGTTATGTCTGCGATAAGGGAGGGAACCCTGTATTACGTCAGTCACTGGAAAGAGCTGCTTTTTTAGGTAAAAAAAATGGTGCCTTAGCGGAGCAGAAAAAACATTGGTTTGATGAAAACAGCAGCCAGTATGGGGCTTTTCAGTGGTACGAACAATCGGGTTACTTTGCCAAAGCTGACCATGCTTTAGTGCAGGCCCTAAAGCAGGAACCGGCCAATCGTCAGTTATCCGCCATGGCACAGCAACATTTCCGCCACAGGTCAATGGATTATTTTGGCCGCAACAGTGCGGATCTTATCGCGGTCACTGAAGCTTATCAGATGTCACCACAGCATTTTGATTATGTGGCAGCTTTGCCGGCAGACAATGTCAGGCTGTTATTAAAAACACAGTCTGAGCTGGTGCCTAAAGACTATCTGGACGAACTGGCAGCACTCGCTGTTAAGCAAGACACTATGCGCGCTACAGATCTGGCTGGGCAAATGCAGCTGGAGCAACAGGCCAGAGTGTTTGCAGAAAAATGGCGTGATAAAGGACTGGACTCTTCTGCCAAAAATTTTGACCTGGCGCTTGAATGGACCAGACAAATGCCGGATTACAAAAAGGCTGAATTGTTAAAGCATCAGATTGAAGCCGCAATGCTGGAACAAGCAGACTGGTTTAGCCGGGATTATGCACAGAGTCACGACATTTTGCGGCAGGCTTTAAGTTTTTATCAGCAGTCTGATCGTGCCGATTTGGTGCAAAAAGTCCGGGTGCAGGCTCTGGCGGCTGGGGATAAAGCCATGGCCGCAGAGCAGTATCAGCGGGCCAGCCAGTTTTATAATCTGGCTGAACAGGATGACAAAATGGATTTGGCAGAACAAAAGCTGGCTGAACAACGCGACAGACTAAGTCAGCAGCTGGCAGGCCAAAGCCAGCAACAGATTGATGCGATGCAGGCTCTGGCCAAAGATCCGGAAAAGCTAAAAGCTATGCAGCAAAAAGCCGCAGCCTTGCAAAAAGAACTGGAGCAAAAACAACAGAAACAGCAGCAAAAGTTTGGCGAAGAAACCAATGCACTGGCCGATGAGCTGGGGATAGAGTAAAACCACTGAGTGTCGGAACCACCATCTGATGGTTTCGACGCTTTTTGCATTTTTGTGATCTGCCGCGCTCCGGCTACACTTCATTCTTCCTGTTACAGATCGGAATGAAGTATGAAAAAAATCATCCATACCAGCTGTGTTTTATTGCTGTTAACCAGCCCTGTGTTATCCGCCATCGAAACAAGTGCCGCCGTGAAAGTCACGCCTGTGTTAAAAACCAGCCAAAGCTGGGATGGAACCTTACTAAAATACCCGCAAGGTCAGGCCGAAATTACCGGTGTCAGAATTGAGATTGCACCTGGTGGGGAAACCGGCTGGCAGTGATACCCAAGTAACTTCAAGATGCAGAATTCAGCGGGAGATAAAAGCGCTTTAGGC
>CBIMJC010000350.1:0-4047 GCA_966244125.1 uncultured Rheinheimera sp. | reverse complement strand
TGGAGCCCAGCATGAGCTGCAGTACCGATGAAGTATTGGCTTGTTGTATTCAGCCGACTTCGGCTTTGGTGTTGAGTGCGGATATTCAGTCTGAAGAGTTATCGCCAGAGCAGCCGGCTGGTTTGGAACCTGCTGTAACCAGTCAATGATGTATACCGCAAAACCTTTTTCCGCTGGCTGTTTTCTCCGCCTAATGGGGATTTGGTGGCCGTAGTTAGTATGGCCTTTTCTGATTGGCAGCTAAGAGCGAATTGCACTTGTCCGGAACAGGGGGCGCAAAAACGAATGCTGACTTTGCTCTTTTTTCAAACATTCGTTTTTTGAGCTTCGAGGGTTAAAGGATGTTTTACCAAACCGACATCAGTTAATTGGGAATTAAGGGGAGAACACTGCAGAAAATCCGCTGTTGGCCAGCTAAATTTGCACCTTAAAATCGTCAGGACATCAGACCTTTCGCCTCAAAATTTATTTATAGATGAATTTTTTGAAGTTTATAACTTACAATTTATCTGTAAAGTTGATTTCACTATAATTTTATTCTGTGAATTAAATAAACAAGATAAATTGTGATAATGTATTTTATGAATGAATTTTAGAGGCATTAATATGTCAAAAAATAATATAAATTCCCTCGCAGCATCACTGCCAGAGCTCGTTCAAGAGCGCATCAGGCTTCAGCAGCTAATGGCTCATTTGGACGAAAGCATACAGGCTAAATTGCAGCAGTCAGCAATCGACGGATATCGACCGGTGAGCAGCGAGTCAGTGCAATCCAGCATAGAGGCGCACAGAGGTGATCTTTCTATCTCTGATTTGGTAGCTTTTTCTGGTGTATCGATGCAAACCTATTACAACGCGATACAGCGGGTGGATGTGGTATCTGTAGGTAAGCTCAACAGTCTGATCGGTGCTGTTGGTTTGCAGCTTTTTATCGGCAAGCGTCAAGGGAATAAATAATGGACGCCCCCACAAGAATAGGTTTTGTGTACTGCAATGATAGATTGGCGGGGACTATCACTGAGTATTCGGTTCAGGCTGGTTACGAATATGAATTTCGTTATGATACGAATTACTTGCAAATCGGGCTCGCCAGGATTGGCACCAACCTCCCACTGACTGACGTACCACTTCGCAAAAACCATCTCCCGGCCTTTTTCACCAATTTAATGAGCGAGGGGTGGGTAAAACGCCATCAAGCACAGCTGGCCAGACTAGATGTAGATGATAAATTTGGCCTTCTGCTTGCGCATGGTGCAGAGCTTATCGGACCAATCAGGGTGCTTCCGGGTCTGCTGAAAAATGAAGAAGCAGGCCGTAGATCTGAGCTACCACAGCAAAACCTGAAAGGCTTCATCATCGACTTTGCCAGAGATGACTTTAATGAAGTTGCTATCAAGTCATTAGGAAGAGCTTCCATTTCAGGAGTTCAGCCTAAAATGTTTCTCACTCATAAAGCCAACGCTAAAAAAACTTTGGCGGCAAGCTTCGGTATTGGGCCGTACATAGTGAAACCATCCCCCAAAGATTTACCCCATTTAGCGGTCAATGAATTTATCATTATGCGGCTATGCAAATTGGTTGGGTTCAATGTAGCAGATCATGCTCTGGTCCCCTTTTCCTGTGGTGAACTGGCCTACGTGACAGGTCGGTTTGATTTGGACACTGCTGGCAGAAACATCGAATTCATCGAAGATTTGGCCTCTGTTATGGATGTTGCACCCGGCAATAAAAGTAGCGAGACATTATCCTACGAACGTGCATTAAAAGTTGCCCATGCCAGCTGCGGCTACCACGCTCAGGTGCTTCGGGACGGTTTTTTGCAGGTGCTAATGGCGTACCTGGTTGGGAATAACGATTTACATCTGAAAAATCTAAGCCTGGTTAGGCCGCTCGATACTGATATTGCGACCGGATTTTCAAAAATCTATGACATGGTATCAGTAGCTCCATACAAAGAGTACGACGGATCAGAGCTTAGTATCTGGCTGATGGAAACTGAGGTAAAAGACGCCAAAAGCACCAGTTCATACGACAACTACGGCTATTACACTGAACATGACTTTGTTGCGTTTGCCGCTCAACTGGGGCTGGACCAAAAGGCTGCTAAGAAACTGATCCATTCTTTGGTTAAAAAGATGTCGCAAAATTTGAACAAGGCTTTTGAAAGTGTGGCAGGTTTTGAAGACCTGAAGCTCGTCATGCTCAAACGCATTCAAGCACGAATGGAAACGATGTCACGTCCTTGGCTGTAGCCTGTCAACTGACATTTAGAGCGATAAGGCATGAATGTCCGCAACGGATCAAAAGCTAATTTTTGAATATGACAATACAAATGTCAGCAACTGGCACAAAGTGACGATAGCAACGATCTCAGTAAACAGCCGGACAACTGTCTTAGCAGACCCTGTCCAGCATGGGGGAAGGCGGAGTTTCAGTAAGTCCGTCGTCTGACTTGCCGCCGACAGAACGGATTTTGCGCTGCAAAACCCCGTGCCTGATAAGAGCTCTACGACTTGTCTGCGTAGTAGTTGATCGCGCCGTTTGAGTCGAATCTCCGCAGGTCAATGTTCAGCGATGTCTGAAATCTGATGCAAAGCCCCATGCAAAGTTGCTACTAAATCCGCTGCTTTTTGTTGTACACGCAATTGCTGGAACAAGACTTCGGCTTCGGTGTACTGCAATTTAAGATAACTAAACCATTGTTTGATGCGGTTGGAATAATACAGGCCTTTGTCGCCTGCAATCTCATAGTCTGAATACTGCAACAACAACTCCAGCACCTGGGGCCATGGCATTTTCTGATGACTGCCATTGGCAAAATGCTGCTTAATGTCGCGGGCTAAACCTGGGCTGGCTAAAGCGCCACGACCGAGCATTAAATCTGTGCTGCCGGATTGCTGCAAACATAAAGCTGCATCCTGAGGGGTCCAGATTTCACCATTCGCCACCACATTGATTGGAATAGTCTGGCGGATTTTTTCTATCCAGGGCCAATAAGCAGGGGGTCTGTAGCCGTCGCTTTTAGTGCGGGCATGCACTGTCAGCTCAGTTGCACCGGCTTCATAAATAGCCCGGGCATTGTCGAGAGTTAAACTGGTATCGTCAAAACCTAAACGGATTTTGGCTGTAACCGGAAACTGAGCAGGCACAGCGTCACGTACTGCTTTAATAATCTGATACAGGGTTTCGGTTTCTTTTAACAATACAGCGCCGCCGCGGCTTTTATTCACTGCTTTAGCCGGACAACCAAAATTCAAATCGACGCCGGGAGAACCCAATTGCACGGCGCGCACGGCATTTTCAGCCAGCCATTGTGGTTCTTGACCCAACAACTGCACCCGCACAGGCACACCGGCAGGTGTCACTCCACCTTGTTTTAATTCAGGGCAAATACGGGTAAAAACCCGGTTTGGCAAGAGTTGGTCAACCACCCGGACAAATTCAGTGATGCATAAATCAAAACCACCAATACGGGTGAGCATATCCCGCATTAAATGGTCCACTACACCCTCCATTGGGGCTAATACAATACGCATCTTGATAAACTCTTCAGAATAAAAAACGGGAGCCTAAGCTCCCTGTCTTAAGCGTGATAACGATTTGGCACACCCTGCAGCTGCAGGTAGTCACCTAAGTCATGCAGCGCCAGCTCATCCAGTTCCAGAATATCCAGGATAGTGGCTTTGTGATGATCCCATTCCGGATCCATGTCTATATCCAGCAAAACTTTGTTTTCATCCGTCATATGCTCTGCCAGTTTCAGCAATGCAAATAAACGTTTTTCGTAGATATCATCAGAGGCCAGGATCAACGCGTGGCTATGGTGGTATGCGATCACATTCGTCAACTCAGGCGCCAAACCCCAGGACTGGGCGATCATATAACCCAGCAGCTCATGGGTGGTCTGGAAATTCTGCTCTTCCGCTTCGGACATGCTATACCCTGCCAAATGAGCTTGTTTCATCACTTTGGCGTAATCTTTAAACTGGTTGCTGATCAACAGCATGCCTGCATTGTGGAATAAGCCGAGGCTGTAGGCATCGTCGG
>CBIMJC010000349.1:0-4062 GCA_966244125.1 uncultured Rheinheimera sp. | reverse complement strand
ACATCAGAGGTAAGCCGGCAATACCCTGAGCTATAGCGACACTAAAAGGGTTCATCCAGGAGGTAGCAAAACCAATTTGGGTGGCAATGTAAGTCACCAGCACTGTAGTGATAGCGTCGTAACCCAGAGCCAACATTAAAGGCAGCAACACTATACAAAAGGCGATGGCTTCTTCACCCATGCCAAAAACAGCACCACCTAAAGAAAACAGCAGAAACATTAGCGGGATAAATAAAAAGTCTATGTCTTTGGTTTTGGCTATTAAGGCCAGAATACCGTTGTTGACAGCACCTGTTTTCATAATGATGCCAAAAGCACCACCGGTCAGCAGAATAAAGGCGATAACACCAATAGCGGCGCCCATCTTGTCGCCTGACACCATACCTTCAAAGGCATAGTTTAAAAAGCCAACCTGACCGCCTTCACCAAACAAAGGCACAGCTTTGTTTTGTTCTGCAGCAAACTGAAAGCTGTTGGGATCAATACGGGCTTTCACTGTTTCGCCAGCGGCATTGACAGTTTCCGGCAGCATCTGAAAAGAACCGGCTGGAATAAGGTGTGATGCAATAGCTGCAGCTATCATCACAAAAAAGAGTATGACAAAAGCATCCGGCATGCTGACCGGTTTTTTGTTGGTAACTTGCATGAAAATTTACCTGTTGAGTTGATATAACAGCGCCGTCTTTGACCATACTGTAGTTAAAAAAGACGGCATAAATAACCAAAACCAGCAGTGAACTGGTGGTTTGGCTACTCGTTAAACCACTCCGAAAGGTAGTAAGGCGAGTAGTAATATGTAGTCAGCGATAAGGCTTTTTTCAGCATATTACAACGAAGATGAAATATTTTAAGGTGTCTAGAATTAACCAGTTATCCGACTACTGTCAATCAAAGTTGTATGTTGTGGCGCCTTGGTGCTCAAAAAATGTTCTTGTTCCGTAGTTTTCCCGAACTCTGTTACGAAAATTTACAGGACAAGCCTCAAGTTAATCTGGCAGACTTAATGCCTTCAGTTTACTGTTTTTGCGGGCAGTTTCTTTAGCAGGCATTTAATGCAACAAAACGTTCATCCTTTAGTCAGGCGTCTGGCCGGATTTTTAAAGCAATGGGGCTGGTTACAGTGTTTTTGCCTGGGCTTTATTTTATTACAGGCTTTAACCGGTGTGATAACCGGCTTATACAGCCTGCTGCTGCACGATATGGTGCTCTGGTCCATGGTGTTGGGAGCCTTGTTGTTTTCTGCTTCTGTGACTCCGGCCTTTTTATTAAGCAGTTTTTATCTGGTCCGTCATTTAGATGAGGCTTTGTTTTATTTACAGGATTCGATACGGCAGGAAAAGCTGCTGAATCAGAATATGCAGGAAACTATCCGCCAACTGAACTTCGAAATTGAAGAACGGAAAAAAGCTTTTCAGGCCAAGCGCCGGGCTGTGGATGAATTGCGCCGTGAAATTACGGAGCGGCGTAAAACCCAGCAGGAACTGGAAGAACAAAGTTTATTAATCCGCTCTATAGTCGACAGCTCTCCCGATTTATTCTACTACCGTGACGAAACCGGCCGTTTTGTCAGTTGCAATAAGATGTTTGAAGTCATAATGGGCAAGTCTGCGAAAGAGCTGATAGGGCATTATCCGGCTGAGCTTTATGATGCTGAATCTACGCCTATTGCTATTCTGACCGATCAGGAAATCTCTGCCAGCAGAGTTGAGCTGACCCTGGATGTGGATTATCAGACTCCGGATGGCCGTATGTTGTGGTTTGAAATGCGCAAGGTGCCCTTTTTTGATAAACAAGGCCGTTACATTGGTTTGTTGGGGTTCGGCCGCGACATTACTTCACGTAAGCTGGCAGAGCAGGCACTGGAAAAAGCTTATCAGGATAAAGGTAAGTTTATTGCCACTTTAAGTCATGAACTGCGTACCCCGTTAAACGGCATAGTAGGCTTAACCCGCCGTTTGCTGGAAAGTCCTTTATCGACCGAGCAACGCAGCTGGAGTAATACCATTTTCAGCAGCGCAGAAACCTTAGGTAATATTTTTAACGATATTATCGACTTAGATAAAATAGACCGCCAGGATTTAGATATTCTCTATCAGTCGGTACAACTTTGCGACTTTGTGCACGATATCTGCAATTTTGCCCACCTCATCTGTCAGCAAAAAGGTTTGAGTTTTATTGAACCTGAAGCTGTGCCAAACCAGCTTTATGTCCGGCTGGACCCGACCCGGGTGCGGCAGGTGTTATGGAACTTAATTAATAATGCGGTGAAATTCACAGCCCGTGGTTCAGTAAAACTTAGCGTTTCATTAAGCACTGAAAACCCGGCAGAGCTTTGTTTTAGCGTCACTGATACAGGTATAGGTATAGTTGAGTCCGAGCAGCAACGTATTTTTGATATGTATTATAAATCCAGTGATGGCAGGCGTTTAAGCATAGTGGGTTCTGGTATAGGTTTATCTGTATCCCGTGCTTTAGTGGAGGCTATGTCGGGCCAGATCAAGCTTGAAAGTGCAGTAGGTAAGGGCAGTACTTTTAGTGTTTCTTTACCAGCGGAGCTGACTGCAGCTCCTGTTGCAGTACCTCAGGCCCAGTACCCTGCTTTAACTGTTCTGTTAGTTGAAGACGTTCCCCTCAACGCTGAAATTGCAACTAACCTGCTGGAACAAAGAGGCCATCAGGTGATTCTGGCTGAAACAGGTGAAGATGCTTTGGCTTTGCTGGAAACAGAAGATGATATAGATCTGGTGCTTTTGGATATGCAGCTGCCTGATATGTCCGGTGATCAGGTGGCACGTTTTATCCGTGCCGAACCCTCTTTAGCCAGATTACCTGTAGTAGTGTTAAGTGCCAATGTGCGTAAAGCAGAGCAGCAGTTGCAGGATGTTCGGGTGGACGGTGCTTTGGCAAAACCTATTAATACCAACAAACTGGATCAAATTTTACATCAGCTGTTTGGCGCTCCGGAACCCAAAGAAATCAGCATCGGTAAAGCCCATGATCAGCAAATTTTGGATCAGCAGACGCTGGATGACTATCTGCAGTCTTTGGGGAAAACCACCATGTTACGCAGCGTGCAGTTGTTTGTGCAATTGTTGCCGGGTTACATCAATAAGATGATGGAAACAGCAGTGCAGCAGGACGTTAATGAATTTCAGGAAGCAGCACACAAACTTAAGGGGGCAGCCGCTTCTGTTGGCTTATTGTGGGTGCAACATCAGGCAAAGTTAATGGAGCAGGCAACTGAACTACAGGGTATGGAAAAGCAGTTAATCAATTTCCATATCACGATAGAGCGGCATCTGGCGGCCTTGCAGGAATATATCGAACAGTCTGTTTAACCCGTCAGAGATCGGATTGAACCCGGCAAGGGCGGGTATAATACCCGCCCTTTGGATTACTTTTCCAGCTTGCCTACAAAGCGGTAACCTTCACCGTGGATGGTGCTGATCAGCTCCGGGCTTTCAACGTCAGTTTCAAAATGTTTACGGATGCGGCGGATAGTGACATCCACAGTTCTGTCGTTTGCTCTGAGTTCACGGCCTGTCATATGGCGGATCAGTTGCTCTCGGGTAAAAATTTTGCCCGGACTGTCCAGCATTAAACGTAAGGCACGGTATTCACCTTTAGGTAAACGACGTGATTCACCTTCCGGCGAGGTCAGGTTGCGGCTGTTCTCATCCAGTACCCAACCATTAAATTTCACCACACTTTTATGTTCTTCCACTACAGGTTGAGATACAGTGCGGTTTAACAGATTGCGGGCACGAATGGTCAATTCACGCGGGTTAAAAGGTTTGGTCAGGTAATCGTCAGCGCCAATTTCCAGACCTAAAATGCGATCGACCTCACTGTCACGTCCGGTCAGAAAAATCAGACCCACGTTTTCTTTCTGGCGTAATTCACGGGCAAGGATCAGACCGTTTTTACCAGGCAGATTGATATCCATAACAATCAGATTGACTTTGTGTTCAGCCAGTTTCTGGTTCATTTCTTCGCCATTCACTGCTTCAACCACATCATAGCCTTCGCCTTCGAACAGGCTGACCAGATTCAGTCGTGTTA
>CBIMJC010000348.1:0-4065 GCA_966244125.1 uncultured Rheinheimera sp. | reverse complement strand
AGAATCACATCAGGCGGAATTGGAAAGATCACAGATTCTGTAAAACTTAAACCCGCTAAATACCGCTCGGCATGGCGGTGTTTTGCCCAGACCAGCGCTTTGTCATACATCCACTGAAAAATTTTCAAGTGCTTTTCCTTTATCTGTTGATCAGGCCAGCTCGCCGGGCACTAAAGGCACAAAGCGTACGGCTTCCACATCTTTTTGCTCGAATGTATCACCCACACGGGTGAACACTCTCAGCACTTGTTCCTGAGCGCCAACGGGGATCACTAAACGGCCCCCTTCTGAGAGCTGCTGCAACAAAGCTTGTGGCACTTCATGTGGTGCCGCTGTCACTATGATGCAGTCAAAAGGCGCTTTACTGGCCCATCCCAGCCAGCCATCTCCATGTTTCATCGAGACATTATGCAAATCCAGCTGCTGCAGCCGGCGTTTTGCCTGGAACTGCAACGACTTTATCCGTTCTACACTACAAACCTGTGAAAATAAACGCGCCAGTACAGCAGTCTGATAACCAGAACCAGTACCAATTTCCAGCACCTTTTGGCATTGCTGGGATTGCAGCAGCAATTCAGTCATTTTCGCCACTATATAGGGCTGTGAAATGGTTTGGCCCTGACCTATAGGTAAAGCGGTATTTTCGTATGCTTTATGAGCCAGAACTGCTTCGACGAATAAATGCCGGGGGGTCTGGGCGATAGCAGACAAAACACGACTGTCCTGAATACCATCCTGTTGAAGCTTTTGTGCCAGTACTGCGGCACTGCGATGGGTGACTACAGCCATAAATTAACACTCAATTCCATCTAACCAGTTCGTTAATAATTCCATACTGCGATAAGCCGTCATATCGACATGCAAAGGCGTAATAGAAGCATAACCCTGAGCTACCGCATAAAAATCTGTACCTGGCCCTGCATCTAACTCTGGCCCTAAAGAGCCGTACCAATAAATTGGCCGCCCCCATGGGTCTGTTGCACTTTGCATAGTCTCAGCTTTATGGCGGCGCCCTAAACGGGTCACCTGTATACCTTTCAGTTGCTCCAATGGGACTGCTGGTACATTGATATTTAAAATCTGATCGGCAGGTAATGGCTGAGATTTTAGTTTTTTAATCACCTGCACTGTGACATAAGCTGCTGTGGCAAAATGCTGCTCATCCCGTCCGGCCAATGACACTGCAATAGCAGGTAAACCTAAGTGACGGCCTTCTGTTGCTGCAGCGACAGTGCCTGAATACAGCACATCGTCACCCAAATTTGCACCATGATTAATACCAGCCACTACCAGATCCGGAGCTTGTGGCAACAACTGATTGATCGCCAGATGCACACAGTCTGTTGGCGTGCCGTTGACGGCAATAAAACCGTTGTCCAGTTGCTGAGTGCGCAAAGGGTTTAACAAGGTCAGCGAGTTACTGGCACCACTGCAGTTCCGATCCGGCCCTACAGTGGTCACTTCAGCAATTTCTGCCAACGCCTGCTGCAACACCTGTATGCCTTTGGCGTAAACACCATCGTCGTTACTTAATAAAATTCGCATTTATAATCCACCCTCGCCTACAACTTATTTAATCCAAAGTGGCGTAATTACGTTGCACATCCTGGTAATTCACCAGCTCCCGTAAGACGGACGTGGCAAAACAACCCGAATAGAGTTTAAAGCTAATTCTGACATTCTGACCTTGCACCTGGGCCTTTACATCGGCCGGTAGTACCCGGATAGCCCGACGTTCGGCTCTGACATTCAAGTCGGCCAGTTTATCCACCCACTGCTGCCAGGGGTGCAGGCTTTGCTGCTCAAAACAAAGCGCATCGGCGCTGGTTAAAGCTTCACCTAAACCCGGTAAAGCGGCGGTTGGATGAATATCGGCGTCCAGCAAACGTTGGCGTAAAGTCTCATCTACGACCGGCACTTTAAAAATCGAACCTGAACCATCCAGTTGGACAACTTCGCCCGTCAGAAGCTGATTAAAAGTACCAGCTTTTACCCTCGCATCCACCTGCAGATTAAACAAAAAAGACCGGCTGGCCGACAAAGCCAGACCGCGTATTTTCCGATCTTCAATACCACCACCGGAAAACAGCTGTTCGGCCAAAGCTAAATTGCCGCCCTGAATACCAAAACGTTGCTCTCCGTAATAATTTGGCACGCCTTTTTTAACAAGCTCTAACCGGGCTAATAGCGCAGGCACATCACTGACATCCCTTAAAGTCAGGCTAAATTCATTGTATTTGATTGAGCCTAACTTTAACCTGCGCTGATGACGGATACTGTCGAGAATTTTGACGCCTTCAATGCTCCAGTCCTGCCAGTTCAGTTGTTGTTTGATAGGCACTGGCAGACAAAACCACTGACGGGTCACCGCATGCCGGTCTTTTAAACCTGCATAACTGACCTGGCGGGCTTTACAGCCTGCTAGTTCAGCCAGCAACTTAGCAACATACTGGGTGTTCTGACCAATTTTCTCCACCAGCAACAGCATATGCTCGCCCGCACCTGTCGGTGTAAAACTCAATTCCTCGTGCACAATAAAATCATCAGGTTGTACACGTAATAAGGCTGTAGTTTCAGGCTGACCGTATAAATAACTTAAGGCTGGCAGCTCTACTTTTTTTTGCATCAGGATTTCACCAGCAGCACAACGGCTTCAACAGCTATGCCTTCTTTGCGTCCTACAAAACCTAGTTTCTCTGTGGTTGTCGCTTTGACATTCACTTGCGATACACCACAAACCAGATCTTCAGCAATACAAGCACGCATCGCATCAATATGAGGCGCCATTTTTGGCGCCTGCGCCATAATGGTCACATCCAGGTTACCGATTTCATAACCTAAAGCTTTAACATCAGCAAAGACTTTACGCAGCAGGATCCGGCTGTCGATGCCTTTAAAAGCGGCATCTGTGTCCGGGAAATGATGGCCAATATCACCTAAAGCCATAGCGCCTAACAAAGCATCAGAGACTGCATGCAGCACCACATCACCATCTGAATGCGCCAGCAAACCTTGTTCGTAGGCAATTTTTACACCGCCTAAAGTAACAGGGCCTTCGCCACCAAAAGCGTGCACGTCAAAACCATGACCAATACGAAACGGCATCATACAGAATGCTCCAGGTAAAAGGCGGCTAAAGCTAAATCTTCAGCCTGAGTAATTTTGATATTGTCAGCATGACCTTGCACCAGAAGTACGGGCAAGCCGGCCCATTCCATAGCACTGGCTTCATCAGTAATAGCAACGCCCTGAGCTAAAGCCTGTTGCAGCGAGTCCCGGAGTAATGCGGTAGGAAACAACTGTGGTGTATAGGCATGCCATAAGTCAGCCCTGTCGACTGTGTGCAGCACAGTGTCAGAGCCACGTTTCATCGTATCGCGTACAGGAGTGGCTAAAATGCCGCCCTGGCCTTTACCAATACAGCTATCAATTAAAAGTTTGATATCACTGACCCGCACTACAGGACGGGCAGCGTCGTGCACCAGCACCCAGGGAAAAACTTCAGCGTCAATCTGCAGCAAGGCATTGTGCACTGAATTGGCGCGTTCAGCCCCCCCATCCAGCCGTTGGACCTGCGGGTCTGTCGCTAAAGGTAATTCAGGAAAATAATCATCATCCGGACTTAATGCCAGATAAAACTGCTGTAACCCAGGAACTTGTTTTAAACGAAACAGAGTTTGCTCAAGCACTGTAGCTCCACAAAGTTGCAGGTACTGCTTGGGCTTATCCGCCTTCATTCGTTTGCCAACACCAGCGGCTGGGATCACAGTCGCAATAGCAGGAATAGCGGTCATTTTTTATCCAGCGGGCTAATAATCCGGAAAAAGACTTCGTCTTGTCTGATCAAACCTAACTCGTTACGGGCGCGCTCTTCAATCGCATCTAAGCCTATTTGCAGATCTGTGACGTCGGCTTTAAGTAATTTATTACGTTTGGCCAGCACTTCATTTTGTTGTTCCATCTTGGCGAGTTCAGTTTTATGCGCCCAATACTCCATCACGCTATGCTGGCCAAGCCACAAGCGGTGCTGAAGTGCTGCAAGCAGCGTCAGTAACAATAAAACCA
>CBIMJC010000347.1:0-4075 GCA_966244125.1 uncultured Rheinheimera sp. | reverse complement strand
TTCGAGATACTTCCGCGCCTGCGCAATCACCTCACGCGGCACACCGGCCAGCTGTGCCACCTGTAAACCATAACTTTTGCTGGCAGCACCGTCCTGCACCTGATGCATAAACACAATATGTTCATCGTGTTCTACTGCATCCAGATGGATATTGGCTAAGCCCTGCAACTGAGAGGCCAGCTCGGTCAGCTCAAAATAGTGGGTCGCAAATAAGGTCATGGCTTTGAGTTGCTGCGCCAGATAGTCAGCACAGGCCCATGCCAGAGACAAACCATCATAAGTGCTGGTGCCACGGCCTATTTCATCCATCAGCACTAAACTCTGAGCTGTGGCATGATGCAAAATGGTGGCGGTTTCTGTCATTTCCACCATAAAAGTCGAGCGGCCTGAAGCCAGGTCATCGGATGCACCGACCCGGGTAAAAATCCGGTCAACCGGGCCTAATACAGCTTTGTCGGCAGGCACAAAGCTACCTATATAAGCCATCAACACAATCAAAGCGTTCTGGCGCATATAGGTTGATTTACCGCCCATATTCGGGCCTGTAATCATCAGCATACGCCGTTCTGGCGACAGCTTGAGTGGGTTGGCGATAAAAGGTTCTGTCATCACCTGTTCCACCACAGGGTGACGGCCAGCTTCTATCTCTATGCCAGGCTCTGGTGTCAGCTCAGGCTGATGATAATTCAGCTGCTCAGCACGTTCGGCAAAGTTGGTCAGTAAATCCAGTTCGGCCAAAGCCTCTGACAGCTGTTGCAAGTCAGCCAGATAAGGTGCTGTTAAATCAAACAGCTCATCGTAGAGCTGTTTTTCCAGCGCCAAAGCTTTACTTTGACTGCCAAGTACCTTGTCTTCGTATTCTTTTAATTCAGGAATAATAAAACGTTCGTTGTTTTTTAAGGTCTGGCGGCGAATATAATCCGCTGGCACCTGATCGGCTGCACTGCGGCCGGTTTCAATGTAATAACCAGCTACTCTGTTAAAACCTACCTTGAGCGAGGCTATGCCGGTACGCTCTTTTTCGCGTTGCTCCAGCCGCTCCAGATAATCAGTGGCACCTGTGGCCAGCTCCCGCCATTGGTCCAGCTCTGCGTTATAGCCCTGAGCTATTACACCCCCATCACGGATCAGCATAGGTGGGGTGTCGACTATAGCGCGCTCTAATAAATCGCACAGCTCTGGCAGTGGCTGACATTTAGCAGAGAGCTGCGCCAATAAAGGGCTCTGTAATGGGCTAAGTGCAGGTGCCAGTTCAGGCAACAATTGCAAAGCCGCACGTAAACGGGAGAAATCTCGGGGTCGTGCGCTACGAAGCGCTAAACGGGCAATCACCCGTTCGGTATCACCTACTTGCTTAAACAGCGGTTGTAAGCTGTGGTGATGGTGCTGCAATTCAGCCACGGCCTGATGCCGTGCTGCTACTAAGGCCTGATCACGCAGTGGTGCATGGATCCAGCGTTTGAGTAGACGACTGCCCATAGCGGTCTGGCATTGATCAAGCACAGCAGCGAGCGTGTGATCAAATTGGCCTGCTAAAGTTTGGGTCAGTTCCAGGTTACGCCGGGTGGCGGCATCTAATACGATGCAGTCCTGATTGCGTTCTAATGCGATAGAGCGGATATGCGGCAGCTGAGCGCGTTGGGTGTCTTTGACATAACCCATTAAACAGCCCGCAGCCATCAGCGCCACAGGGGCCTGTTCCACGCCAAAACTTTGTAAATCCCGGGTGCCAAATTGCTGGGTCAATAAACGTTTGGCATGGCTCAGCTCAAATTCCCAGACAGGGCGACGGCGTACCCCTTTGCGGTTGATCACACTTTCCGGCCAGTCCTGCTCTTCGGCATATAAAATTTCTGCCGGGTTTAAGCGTTGTAATAAGGCCAATAAGTCATCTAAATGTGAAACTTCATTGATTAAAAAGCGGCCGCTGCTTACATCTAAATAAGCAAAACCATAACTGCCTTTGTGCTGGTACAAAGCTGACACCAGGGTGTCCTGACGTTCATTCAGCAGGGCTTCGTCTGTGACTGTGCCCGGCGTCACTATCCGCACTACAGCACGTTCAACCGGGCCTTTACTTAAAGCCGGGTCGCCTATTTGTTCACAAATCGCAGCAGATTCACCCAGCTGCACTAAACGGGCTAAATAACCTTCAATCGAATGATAAGGTACACCCGCCATAGGAATAGGCTGGCCGGCTGACTGGCCTCTTTTGGTTAAAGAAATATCCAACAGCGCAGAGGCTTTTTTGGCGTCATCGTAAAACAGCTCGTAAAAGTCACCCATCCGATAAAACAGCAAAATATCAGGATGCTGGCATTTCAGACCAAGGTACTGTTGCATCATCGGAGTATGCGGGCTTAGGGCTTGCCCGTCTTTCTGTTCTGGCGGCATAATGACTTATTACTTCCTGCGTTGGATCTAAGATGACAATTCCAGTAACCACCTATCAATTGGCGGCGGATCTCGGAGCGCTATTATTGCGGAAAAACTTCAGTATCACCACAGCTGAATCCTGTACTGGTGGAGGTATTGCTTATGTGTTGACCGCAGTGCCCGGCAGCTCTGCTTATCTGGACCGATCTTTTGTCACTTACAGCAATAAAGCCAAACAACAACTGCTGGGGGTAAAAGCCGAAACTTTGTTGCAATACGGTGCTGTCAGTAAAGAAACAGTACTGGAAATGGCCGTAGGGGCCGCCAAAGCGGCCGGGGCTGAAGTGGCGGTCGCTGTGTCTGGTATTGCAGGTCCTGATGGTGGCTCTGCCACTAAACCTGTGGGCACAGTGCATTTTTGTTTTGAAATTCAGGGCCATCAGGTGTTGTCGCATCGTATCTTTGATGGTGACAGAGCGACAGTGCGCCAACAGGCGATAGATTTTGTGTTGCAGCAGTTGATCTTGTTATTGACAGACTAAAGCAAAAAGACTACTGTATGAGCATACAGCACTTTGAGTGCATCCAAGAATCCACCGGAGAGAGCAATGGACGACAATAAACAAAAAGCACTGACCGCAGCCTTAGGTCAAATCGAACGCCAGTTTGGTAAAGGTTCTATTATGCGTTTGGGCGACAGCACTGCGCTTGATATCGACTTTATTCCTACAGGTTCGTTAGGTTTGGATATAGCGCTGGGTATAGGTGGTTTGCCTTGTGGTCGTATTGTTGAGATCTACGGTCCTGAATCCTCAGGTAAAACAACCTTAACTTTGCAGGTTGTGGCTGAAGCTCAGCGTATGGGCAAAACCTGTGCTTTTATCGATGCTGAACACGCACTTGATCCTGTCTACGCCAAAAAATTAGGCGTAAATGTGGATGATTTATTAGTGTCTCAGCCAGATACAGGCGAACAGGCGCTGGAAATTTGTGACATGTTAGTGCGTTCTGCTGCGGTAGACGTGGTTATTGTCGACTCAGTGGCCGCTTTAACACCCCGGGCTGAAATTGAAGGCGATATGGGCGACAGCCATGTAGGTTTACAGGCGCGTTTAATGTCTCAGGCGCTGCGTAAACTGACGGGTAATATCAAACGTTCCAATACCTTATGTATTTTCATCAACCAAATCCGGATGAAAATTGGCGTGATGTTTGGTTCACCAGAAACCACCACAGGTGGTAACGCGTTAAAATTCTACGCTTCAGTGCGTTTAGATATCCGTCGTACCGGTTCAGTTAAAGAAGGTGACGAAGTCACAGGCAACGAAACCCGCGTCAAAGTGGTGAAAAACAAAGTCGCGCCACCATTTAAACAAGCTGAATTTATTATTATGTACGGTGCTGGTATCAGCAAAGATGGTGAGTTAATCGACTTAGGTGTACTGCACAAGCTGATCGACAAAGCTGGCGCCTGGTATGCCTACAAAGGCAACAAAATTGGTCAGGGTAAAGCCAACGCCATGAAGTACCTGCAGGAAAACCCTGCGGTGGCCAAAGAAATTGAAGCTGAATTACGCCGTATGTTGTTACTGGAACCATCCAAAGGTGCACCGTCACCGGCAGAAGATTTTGGTATGGTGCCGGAAGATATGGAAGTGGATCTGTAAAGCTGAAGAACAACTGCAACAACAGAGGTTCA
>CBIMJC010000346.1:0-4096 GCA_966244125.1 uncultured Rheinheimera sp. | reverse complement strand
CAAGCTCTCTGTCTTCTTTGTTTCCCCTACATTCGACGACGATGAATGTCTTTTTCTGATGCTCGCCTTTTTCCTTGAGAAATTCGTACAAGGTTTCCATGCAGAAGCCAAGGGCTGTGTGATAAGGATTAGATTCTAAATCGGCTTGTTTTTTCAGTGATCTTTTGTCTATGGTACAGCTGATTAATATAAAGTTACTAAATTCAATGATATGGGTTAATTCATTCAGAAACTGAATTTTCTCTTCTTTGCTCCTGAAAATATTAAATGCGCCTTTTTCCTTACGAATTTCGTTTTCGTGTAACACGACCTGGTCATGACCAAAGTGGTTGAACTTAAACTTCTCCAGCGCCGGGACTATCGCTTCGCTGTAATGTCTTTTGTGGAAAATACAAAATGCTAATACAAACACAGGGTAGTTATCGTCGATACTTTGTAAGCTATGATCGCCACTTTCATCTACATAGATAATGTATTTGCTAAAGGGCGAATAGGAGCTTTCAGCACGCTCTTTTTTTGTAGCCACGAGTACTGAAGGTGGGGAGTAATCTTCAGTTTCAAACAGCGGTAGCTGCCTGTCTTCATCTTTTATTTTCATGTAACTACCCCTGTATTTTCTCCAGGTCTGGTTATAGGTTACAAGTGTTGAGCATAGTTGAAGAAATTCAGGGACAGGACAATTTGTATTTTATTGATGCTCAGCATAAAGCGCTGGCTTCGGATTAAATTTAGAATACCTTACAACAACTTTTGCCAGTAGCCGACATCGCGCCACTGCTCAAACTTAAAGCCGACCTGTTGAAAATGGCCGCATTTCTCAAAGCCAAATTTTTCATGCAGCGCTACGCTTTTGTCATTAGGTAAAGTGATGCCGCCTATCACCAAATGCAAACCTAAAGCTTTCAGCTCAGTCAGTAACTGCTGATACAACTGGCTGCCGATGCCACGAGCCGTCAGGCCCTCTTTGACATATACAGTACTTTCCACCGAAAATCGATAAGCTGATCTTACCCGCCATTTGGTCGCATAAGCATACCCCAGCAGTTCTCCGTTTTGCTCCAGTACCAACCATGGCAAAGCATCGTTTTGTACCTGCATGATGCGCTCCGCCATCTGCTCAGTACTCACAGCTTCTTCTTCAAAAGTAACACTGGTATTGAGCACATAGTGGTTATAAATGGCTGCAATAGCTGCGGCGTCTGCTGAGGTTGCACTGCGGATCATCAGTATCTCCTTTGTGTTGAATACAAAAATGCCAGTTCGAAAACTGGCATTGCTACTGTTAGATGCTTCGGCCGGTATTAACCGACTATCAAACCATAATCGCGACCTAACACCTCAATAATTTCGGCTTTCGGGTTAGCGGCGAGTTCAATTTTACGGCCTGTGACTTTTTCCGCTATACCAAGGTAAGTGCGGGAAATATCCATCATCACTTCTGTAGGTAAAGCGTTGTCGCGGGCCAGCGCAGCGCGCTCTGGCATCCGGTCTTTATTCAGTAAAATATCCGGATCCGGGAAGTTGCTCAGCAGCCACTGGCGGAAGCCTTCTTTTGATTGCTCGACAATGCTGCCATTGCGCCAGCTGGCGCCATCCCAAATCCGTGAGCTGTCTGGTGTGCCCACTTCGTCCATATAAATCAGTTTGCTGCGGCCTTCTGCGTCGTTGACATAACCAAATTCAAACTTGGTATCGACAAACATCTGATCCAGAGCAGCCAAAGCGTCGCTGATTACGCCAAAACCTTGTTTTAACAGGGTTTCGTACAGGCTGATGTCGGATAATTGTTCAAAACCAAAAGCAGCGCTATGGCGTTCAATATCGGCGCGGGAAATGTTGACATCGTCCGCTTCCGGCACACCGGCTAAGCCAGTCAGAATGCCCTTGGTGGACGGAGTAATTAAAATCTCCGGCAGTTTTTGATCTTTTTGCAGGCCTTCCGGCAGGGTAATACCACAGAATTCACGTTCGCCTTTGCTGTAAGCACGCCACATAGAGCCGGTAATGTACTGGCGGGCAATAGCTTCAATTTTCAGCGGACGGGCTTTTTGCACTATCCACACCAGCGGGTGCGGAATGTCCAGAATATGACTGTCGGCCAGGCCATGTTGTTTAAACAAAGCAAACCAGTGATTGGAAATAGCGTTTAACGCCGCGCCTTTACCCGGCACACCATTTAAACCATTTTCGCCATGCCAGATGCAGTCAAAAGCGGAGATGCGGTCGCTGATCACCATAATAGCCAGCGGCGTGTCTGGTGCTACAGGGTAGTTTTTTTCGCGGATTAAGCGCGCGCTGTCAGCGGCAGTCAGCCAGTACACACTACGAACTTTGCCTGAATGAACTGGTAAATCTGTACGAATAGGCAAGTCGTCATTGACCGCCAGGACCTGAGTTGCAAGAGTCATCTTCACTTCTTCTGTGGCTGAAAAAAGGCGCGGTGGAGTTTAACAGAAAGTGCGGGTGAACTGAATCGGTCTGGTGCTTAGCTTTGCGGTAAAAATGCTGGGTACTGAGTTTTTTAAATAACTGTGTTTGTGGTTATTTCAATAGGTAGTTTATGAACTCAGCCATTCAAGCTATGGTTAAGCACTACATTAACTAACAATGCATGAGGACAATTTGGTATCCGATAGCAGCAT
Source organism: uncultured Rheinheimera sp. (assembly GCA_966244125.1). Classification (GTDB taxonomy): domain Bacteria; phylum Pseudomonadota; class Gammaproteobacteria; order Enterobacterales; family Alteromonadaceae; genus Pararheinheimera. The sequence continues at coordinate 1,454 of CBIMJC010000346.1, read as the reverse complement.
CAAAAAAGATTACAGCAACAAAACAGACGAGTTGTGGCTAACCAGCAAAGAGATGCAAAAAGCCCTGAAGCTGTCAGGCTGTGAATTAATGCATCAGCGTATGGCTGGCAAATTTGTATTTAAAAAAGTGGGGAATAGTTTTATGTATCAATTACCTGCTACAAACGGCTCGCTAAAGGTTGACTGATGGATGCTAAAGATCAAGCTTTGCATAACCAGCTTATTCAGTGGTTTCAACAAAAGCACCAGCTGCAATGTTGTAACACTCCCTCCGTTGAATCAGCCAGATATCTCGCGCTGTTGGTCAATAATTTATTACTTCCAATCGAAGAAAACTTAGGTGAAGTATCCATTAGCTATGGCTTTGTTGGTCCAGAGTTAAATCGTTACATCCATCGCCATTCACCAGTTGGCACAGCGCCTTTGTTGGATCAACACGCTTGCTGCGAAGTGAATAGCAAAGGTAAAGCTATCAGTCAGCGTCCTGGAGCTGCTTGTGATTTTTTTGTACTCGGCTTCGAGGACAGAATGCATGAAGTGGTGTTGTTTATTTGTCAGCATCTGGCTTTTGATAGGCTGTACTTTTATGGTCGGAACAAGCCTATTCACCTGAGTATTTCTGAGTCGCCATTACGGCATTTACAGGTGATGCAACACGATAAAAATGGCAGGCGTTATCCCGGTAAAAAAGCTTTTTCTGATAACGCCTTAGCTTTAGCAAAAGAGCTTTAGCTATGAATGCAGCTGACTTTAGTAAATTGGTAAAACAAGTCACTGCAGGCAAAAAGTTACCGGATGCGGTGTATTTACATAAAGACGCTTTTAGCGCTTTGCCACCACTGCTGGCAAAGTTTATTAAAGTAGTAGCTGCAGCCTTAAAAATAGCGGACAGCGACTGGAATATTGTCAAACTGTCCAAAGCAGATTTTCGCTTGTCTTTATTGCATTACCCAGATTTTTATAACGATCCCTACCCAGTGTTAAAGCAAAGTGTCATTGTGGATTTAGCTAAGCTGCAACACCGTTTAACGCGTTACGATGAGCATGACAATCCCCCAATTCTGCACCGCAAAGAGCTTTTTATTCTGGCCGAACATTCTGACTACGAAAGCTTCTGCCTGATCACTAAGGAAGGTGAGGCCGCAGGCCTGTATGAAAATCCACGAATGATAGGCTTTAAAGCCAGCTGGCTAAGGCTTATTGCCAAGCATGGCTATGAAGTCGTTGATGGCCGATTATTCCGAAGCTTGGCCGTTAATACAGTGGCAGATGAACACAGTATCGACAGACACAAAACTGCTTTAGTCCGCCATGAACTATCGGCCCCAATGAAAACTCTGGCCAAGCACGGTTTTTTGCAAGGTGATTACTCGGTATTTGATTACGGTTGTGGCCGAGGTGATGATTTGCGCGAGCTCGAGGCTCATGGTCTGGATGTATCAGGCTGGGACCCA
>CBIMJC010000345.1:0-4114 GCA_966244125.1 uncultured Rheinheimera sp. | reverse complement strand
ATGCCCATAGTTGTCATTACAGGTTTTGAACTTATCCAAATCAATCAGTGCCAGATACAAAGGCTGTTGTCGAGCGCGAGCGGATTCAAAAGCTTCCTGCGCACGCACCTGAGTAAAACGACGATTCGCTACCCCGGTCAGTGGATCCGTGAATGCCAGGCGGCGATACAAACGCCTGTGTCTGATCAGCGTCATCACTATAATGCTAAGCAGGCTCAGTACTAGTAGGCTGCTACCGATCATCAATTGATTACGCCGCTCTTTTTCTTCAGCCTCCAGAGTCTTTCGTTCCAGATTTTGTTCTAACTGTTCAACTCTAAAGCGTGACTGAATTAAACGATTATTACGTGCCCAGCTATTGCCCTCATATTCGCGCAGTTCATGTAGCGCTGCTTTTAGATCCGCAATAGCGGCCTGGTCGTTTCCCAAAGCTTCTTGGGTCAGCCCCCTTACATAGTAGAAACGGTATCCATAATAACCAGCGTTAAAACCCGGCCAGTCTTTTGTCATAGGTGCAAGCAACTCCATCGCCTGATCTGGTTTATTGTCTGCAAGTAATGCCGATGCATAGTTGATAAGAGCACTGTACTCTGTAACATGACCCATACCTTTGAGTTGCTCCACACTCTCCCCGCAACTTTTTAGCGCCTCTTGAATCTGGCCTGACTGGCTCAACACTCCGCAAAATCCGGCCTTAGCATACGCAACAGCAAAAGAGTTTTGAGCGAGTCGGGCCGCAGCCTCTGAGCGACGATACTGCTGAGCAGCTTTTTTTAAAGAGTCTGAATCGCGCTGCGCCCACCATGATAAAGCCTCCATAAATAACTCGTTGGCCACCATGTCGTGCATCGCTTGCGACTCGAAGTAATGCAGGGCCTCTCCACTCAACGCTCGCGCATAGGCAGGATCTGTTCTCAGAACGACCTGACCCAGTACAGAGGCGGCTTCGGCGCGCATCCAGGCAAGCTGTTTTGTATCCGCATGGCGATAAGCGTTTGAGGCAAGCTCAAATGTTTCACCATTCAACTCTTCACGTTCGGCCATCACCGAAGCAAGCCGGATTTTCAAACACAGACTGGCAGGCTGGTTAGAGGGTAACAATGCTATCTGACCAAGCAGAGTGTCTATGGTGTCTTCAAGAGGTTGTAATAAGTCTGTACCGTACAGATGAGCGATTTGCAAGTGCAGCAAGGCGGGGTGCCCTGCAGGCAGCTGCCTCGCAGACTCAATTGCAAGTGGCAGCTCGCTCTTTTCTAAGCCTAACATCCGTTTAGCCTGCGCTCGCGCAGCTTCTAGCCAAGCGCGGCGCTCTGTAGTCAGATTTTGGTTTGGTTTTAAGGCCTGCTCTATAGCAGATAAAGCCTGATATGGCTGACGGCCTATATCTTTGGCAAGAGTATCTATTTCAGCATCTTCACTACCGAGACAGCTCGCTGAAACAGGCAATGACATCAAACATATACAACCTGAGAACAAGACACCAACCCAATAACACTTCATCCGTCCTCCTGCTCTTTCGAGCCGGTTATGCCTATTTTTAGATTTTTTTATCAGGGTTTTCACAGGCAAATCCTGAAAACAATGCCTCAATTTAACTGCACTTTATGACTCAAGCACCTTTGACTTTTCTTTTTATGTTTTTACTAACTGTAAAGATACAAAGCGATCAGCAAAAATTCACAACATGTTCTTACTGCTTGCTCTTTTAATAGCAATTCTTATCTGAAGCGGACGAAATCTGGCTTTGTCCAGATAACGCTAAAAAATTCAATCGCAAACAATTGTTTAACATGCTTTAGCTCAGATAACAACAACCCCTTTTCGCTGAATTTCACTTTGGCTCAAATACCAAATCAGTAAATAAAGTTGGATCTCCGGTACGCTAGCTATCCCCCTAAGGCAGCTGAATTTTATAACCCTTCATATGCTTTAAATACGCCACTAAGTGGTCGATATCCTCTGCGCTAAACTGAGGAAATGTCGGCATTTTGCTTTTGTATCTGTAGCCGGAGGCGTTGGGGATAAAAGCTTTTAAGTGATCCTCTGTCCAGTATTCGGTAACGTTTTTTGGTGCGTTTAGCTCAGGGCCTAACTCGCCACCTTGCAGGTTGATGGAATGGCAGCTGATGCAGCTTTGTTTAAACAGCAAAAAGCCCTGATATGCCGCTGAGTTTTGGGCTGCGTTGGTTGGGTATAGTTTGGGGTAACGTTGCTGGAAACTGACCAGCTCTAACTTTACTAATTGATAGGGCCAGGGTCTGGTTTTCTCCACCGCTTTGCCTTGTTTCCACACCAGATAAAATGGTGCAGGTGACACCATAGCTTTGCCCTGGGCGACTAACGCAAATTCAAAGTCCTTTTTGCCGCTTTCGGCAAAGACTAATACAGCCTGGTCGTCCAGCAAAAACTCCAGTGGCATACTGGGCGCGTAGCCATCAGAGGCGGTCAGCACTACTTCATCCGCAGCTTGCCCGGGCTTGTAACCTGCAGCCTGTAACAGCTGCAGTAAAGACACACCTTCAAAGCTTTTGTCGCTGTTATAAACAGGGTCAAACAGCTTGATCTGCTGTACTGGTACCTTTTGTTTGATCTCGGCCAGACTCCAGCTTAACTTCTGATCAGGCAACTGAATGTCCAGGCTCTGGGCATAAAGCGCTGTAGATAAAACGCCACAAAACAAAAACAACACCGCTGCCAAACCTCTGTTCATAGCTGCTCCTGCCTTTTCTATTGATAACGGCCTGCTTTGTCTTTAAAAGATAATGTGCTGGATTTTCCGAGTTCAGTCTAGCTCTACTACAACCACCAGCGCCTCATGATCCGAAGGATACAAGCCGTTGTATCTTCTGTTATCTACCTGATAACTGCTGACCTGCAGGTTTTTACTTACAAAAATAAAATCTATGGTTTGGCTTGGGCTATCAGGCTCGCGGCCAAAACCGTTAAAAGTACCAGCATTTTTCGAAAGCTTATCTTTAGCCACTAATGCACTGTCGTTTAAGCTTTTACTCAGCGCCTTGTAGGGTTCGCTGCCGGGCTCGACATTAAAATCTCCTGTCAGCAGCACTTTGCTGTTGGCCGCTAACTGTTCCGCTTCGGCTTTTAGCAACAAGGCGCTTTGCAGCTGCGCCTGCTTGCCCATATGGTCAAAATGGGTATTCAAAAAATAAAAACTCTGGCCGGATTTCAGCGCTTTAAATTGAGTTTTGGTAAAAGTGCGGTTCAGGTTTGCATCCCAGCCTTTGGAGACTTTTTCCGGTGTTTCTGATAACCACAAAGTTTTGGCCGACAGCAGCTGCAGTTTGTCTTTGCGGTAAAGCACAGCTGTGCTTTCACCTTTGGTTTTACCGTCGTCACGGCCTTCGCCAAACCATTGATACTGCGGCAACATGGCGATTAAATCATGCACCTGAAAGAGTTCAGCTTCCTGCAAACCAATTAAGTCTGGCTGTTGGGTTTGAATTAAATGCGCCAGCAAAAACTTACGCTCAGGCCAGTACTGTGGTGTACCTTCGGCTTCACAGTTGCCACACCTAATGTTGTAGCTCATTAGTTTGAGTGATTCGGCATGCGCCAGCTGTGGCAAAACCAGTTGAGGCAAAATCAGCAGGGATAAAATAAGCAGTAAAAGTTTCATGTAGTGAGCCTGTTTAAGTAAAAAGAAGACAACACGCTAACTTAACAACTTTGCCGTATTATTAATTCGGACGGCATTAAAAGGTCTGCGCCAAAGTCACCCGACAACAAAATACGGGCTGCAGTGCGGCCTTTTTCATCGCTATGCTGGGCTATAGTGGTCAGGCTGGGGTAAGCCCGCTCTGCTTCATCAATACCATCAAAACCAACCAGAACTAAATCATCAGGAATGTGAATGTCCAGCTCACGGGCCACTGCCATGGCAGCCAGGGCGATACGGTCGCTCATACACAGCAAAACCTGTGGCCGTGGATACTGGGTTAAAGCCTCACGGGCTGCTATCAAAGCAAAATGGTGAGTATTGACCGGAATATGCCAGACCGCATCTGCGGGTAAATCACGGCCTTGTTCCTGTGCTGCAGCTAAATAACCATCTAAACGACGGCGGGAAATAGCTTGTTCTGTGCTGTACAGCTCA
>CBIMJC010000344.1:0-4141 GCA_966244125.1 uncultured Rheinheimera sp. | reverse complement strand
TTGCGACCCCTTGGACCCAAACCAAGTGCGCTACCAAGCTGCGCTAATCACCGACTTCGCTACACTACTGCAACGGGGCGGAATATTACAGCCCAAGCCCCAGAGCGTCAAACCTTTTTTGCAGCTAAAAAACTGATTGCTTAATATTTGAACCCATTTACCGCAAAAGGGTTCCGAAGCGGAAAAATATGCTGATTTTTTAACTTTTTACCTTACTTAAACTGATCTGCTTGGCCTCTTTGACGTAGCTGTGCGAAAATACAAATCCTCAGATTTCAGGTCAACAGAGCAGTTTTATGGCAGCACAAATCATAGATGGCAAAGCGGTAGCACAATCTACCCGTCAACAGGTCGCATTAAGGGTTCAGCAACGCCTTGCAGCAGGAAAAAGAGCCCCGGGCCTTGCGGTGGTACTGGTAGGTATGGATGCAGCCTCTCAGGTCTATGTAGGCAGTAAACGTAAAGCCTGTGAAGAAGTAGGTTTTGAGTCCTTCTCTTACGATTTGCCAGCAAGCACGACCCAGCAGGAGTTATTTGATTTAATCGACAGCTTAAATGCAGATAACAAAGTAGACGGTATTCTGGTGCAATTGCCTTTACCTGCAGGTTTAGACGCCTCCGCCATTCTGGAGCGCATTCATCCACTGAAAGATGTAGATGGTTTCCACCCTTACAATATAGGCCGTTTAGCTCAGCGTATGCCTGCTCTGCGCCCTTGCACACCCAAAGGTATTATCAAGCTGCTGCAAAGCACGGGGATTCAAATCCGTGGCCTGGATGCAGTAGTAGTAGGCGCCTCCAACATTGTCGGCCGCCCTATGGCACTGGAGCTGTTATTAGCAGGTTGCACCACTACTGTCTGCCATAAATTTACCAAACAGCTGGAGCAGCATGTCCGCCGCGCAGATTTAGTAGTAGTGGCCGTAGGTAAAGCAGAATTTATTCCCGGTGACTGGATTAAACCCGGTGCTCTGGTGATAGATGTAGGTATCAACCGTTTAGAATCCGGCAAACTGGTGGGTGACGTTGAATTTGATAAGGCTAAAGAGCATGCACGTTTTATTACGCCTGTACCAGGTGGTGTAGGCCCTATGACAGTGGCCTGTCTGATTGAAAATACTTTAGAAGCCTGTGAGCAGTTCCACGATCAATAAGAGACTCAGGGTCAGGCCTTGAATGTTGAATCCCAATTCAACATTCAAGGCCTGACCCTCTGGCTAGACCCTCTGGCTGTTAACCCCGGCGCCAGGTCGTTACGCCCGCCTTATCCTCCAGAATAATACCCTTAGCCACCAAAGCGTCACGGGCCGCATCTGCAGCTGCCCAGTCTTTGTTAGCGCGGGCTGTATTACGCTGAGCGATCAAGGCCTCAATTTCAGCCACATCATCCGAGTCTGTACCGGATTGCAAAAAGGCTTCAGCATCACCTTGCAAAATCCCCATCACACCGCCGAGTTTAATTAATAAGCCCGCAAGCTGTGAGGCTTTGGCCGGATCTGTGGCTTTTTCTTTATTAATATCACGCGCCAATTCAAACAACACAGGCAAAGCCAGAGCTGTATTAAAGTCATCATCCATAGCTGCACGGAAAGTTTTCACATAGTCGTTATTCAAATCGACCTCTGTCGCTGGAGTCACTTCCCGTAAGGCGGTGTACAAACGGCCTAAAGCAGAATGGGCCTGCAACAAGTTTTCCGCCGAATAGTTCAGTTGGCTGCGGTAATGGCTGGAGATCAGGAAATAACGCACAGCTTCAGCGTTGTAATCTGCCAGCACATCTTTGACCGTAAAAAAGTTGCCTAAAGATTTAGACATCTTTTCTTTATCCACCTGCACCATACCTGTATGGATCCAGGTATTGACGTAAGGCGTGTCATGAGCGCAGCAAGACTGGGCAATTTCATTTTCATGGTGCGGGAACTGTAAATCTGAACCACCACCGTGAATATCAAAATGTTTGCCTAAATGTTTGGCACTCATGGCAGAACATTCGATATGCCAGCCCGGACGGCCCTCGCCCCATGGCGAAGACCAGCTTGGCTCATTCGGCTTGGCCATTTTCCACAATACAAAATCCAGCGGATCGTCTTTGGCCTGATCAATTTCCACCCGGGCACCGGATTGCAGCATCTCAAGGTTTTGCTGACTGAGCTGACCATAGGCGGCATATTTGCTGACATCAAACAGCACATCACCGTCAGAGGCGATGTAGGCATAACCTTTGGCGACTAAGGTTTCAATCAGCTCAATGATTTCCGCCATATGCGTCGTGACACGGGGTTCAATATCGGCTGGCATTAAGCCCAGCGCATGAAAGTCATCATGCATAGCAATGGTATAACGGGCTGTTAACGCATCACAGCTTTCGCCATTTTCATTGGCTCTTTTGATAATTTTGTCGTCCACATCTGTGATATTACGCACATAAGTGACGTCATAACCGCTGAAACGTAAGTAACGGTTCATCACATCAAAAGCCACATAAGTGCGGGCGTGGCCGACATGACAGAAATCATAAATTGTGATGCCGCAGACATACATAGAAACTTTGCCAGGCACTAAAGGCACAAAGGGCTCTTTTTTACGGGTCAGGGTATTAAAAATCTGTAGCATGGGCTCCTCGGGAAATCATCAAAACGGCAATCACAAAGCGCAACAGTGTAACATCAGCAAAAGCCTTGAGCTATCCTCGCTTTGCGCTTTGTGCTCCCCATTCAGGATACTGAATTCTGCATACGGAAGTTACTTGGGTATAGACGACAGCTGGGGTACACTATCGCCGTTTTTAAGCTTGAGGAGATCATCATGGTTAGCTTACATACCAATTTTGGTGTTATTAAACTGGCATTATTTGCCGACAAAGCCCCTGCAACAGTAGAAAACTTCCTGAACTATGTAAAAGAAGGTTTTTACGACAACACCATTTTTCACCGTGTGATCAATGGCTTTATGATCCAGGGCGGTGGTTTCACTCCTGATATGGAACAAAAAGAAACAGGCAAAACCATTAAAAACGAAGCCAATAACAAAGTGTCCAATAAAACCGGCACTATAGCTATGGCCCGCACCAGCGATCCACATTCTGCTACCTGTCAGTTTTTTATTAACGTCGCCAACAACGACTTTTTAGATTTCAGCTCAGAAAGCTCACAAGGCTGGGGTTACTGTGTCTTTGGTGAAGTGGTCGAAGGCATGGATGTGGTGAATAAAATCAAAACTGTGTCTACAGGACGCAAGTTTGGTCATGCTGACGTACCAAACGATGTTGTGATCATCGAAAAAGCAGAAATCCATGGCTAAAGGCCACAGCCTTTTTATTGCCGATCTGCATTTAAGCGAACAACGCCCGGATATTACCGCGGCGTTTTTGCTTTTTTTACAGCAAAAAGCAGTTAGTGCGGATGCCCTGTATATTCTGGGCGATTTGTTTGAAGTCTGGATTGGTGATGATAACCCCTCGCCTTTACTGACTGAAGTTGCAACGGCCATCAAAGTTTTAGCCGACAGCTCTGTGCCAGTTTATTTTTGCCATGGCAACCGCGATTTTTTGCTCGGTAAAACCTTTGCGACACGTTCTGGCATGCAGTTGCTTGCACCTCTGACTGTGGTTGATTTATACGGCAGTCCAACCTTGCTGATGCATGGTGATTCGCTTTGCACCCTGGATATTGGTTATCAGAAATTTCGCGCCTGGTGGGATCAAAAATGGTGGCAAAAGTTAATCTTGTCGCTGCCCTTATGGTACCGGCAACATCTGGCCCGTAAAGCGCGCCGGGTCAGTGCTATGGATAAAAAAGGCAAAACCTCTGACATTATGGATGTAACACCGGATGAAGTGCCTCAAGTTATGGCGCAATATCAGGTGCAGCATTTAATTCATGGCCATACCCACAGACCTGCAGTGCACCAATTGCAACTTGCCGATGGCAGCGCAGCACAACGTTATGTGTTAGGCGACTGGTATAGCCAGAGTTCTTATCTGGATGTGTCAGCAGATAGCTGGCAACTGCACTTTAACGCCCTTTCACCCGCTTGATCCTGAGATTTTTATGAGCTTTACCGAATTACTCCAGCCCATTCAGCAGTTTTTACAGTGCGAAACACCGGACTCCTGGCTGATGGAAGCGCAGAAACCAGAGCG
>CBIMJC010000343.1:0-4165 GCA_966244125.1 uncultured Rheinheimera sp. | reverse complement strand
AGCTGCCAAGGGCCAGGTGATGTGAAAACTCAGCATCTGTACAAAACATTAAAGAACGCGCCAGTGAATAAAACATAACAACCTGCTTTTGTCAGTAAAGGGGAAAAATAAACATCATAGCGTGCCAAAAAAAGCACCGGCTCTGAAAAGAGCCGGTGTATTCTAGCTGGACGCTGAATTATTTCACAGGGTCACAGTGATGGCTGAGTAACATCAGTTCACGAAGTGCCACTGAGAACTTGGCAAATTCATGACTCTTGGTGGTTTTGAACTCAGCCAGCATCAAACGCCAACGCGCCAGTACGGGTTCATGCTCCGTGATCCAACTGCTGATCACAGCTTCAGCATCACAGGCACCACCACAACCACGCACGACCACAGCAGACAGAGCACGTTGTTGCCAGTCCAGCTCTTCACGGTAAGAAGCGCGGGCCAGTGCCTGCCAGTGGTTTGCTACTGGTTGCTGGGTAATTTGCTCCAGGAACCAGTGCAGATCCAAGCGATCACCCAGCTTGAAGTAAATTTCAGCACTCAGAAGCAATGAGTTTTTCTCTGCATCCGCCACCTGGGCAATGTCCATCACAGAGAAACAAGTACTCAGCTGAGCTAAATAACGGGCGACATCGGCAGGTACACCTTGGGCAATAAAGGCTTGCTCGTTCGCGGCCAGTTGTTCTGCTTCGGCTGGTGCCAGTAATTTTTGCAGATTATTGCTGATTTCAACAAAAGCTGGTTTGAAGAAATCTATGGTCTGCTGAATATCCAGCGCCTTGTTACGGTGACGTAAGAACCAGCGTGTTGTGCGACGCATAGTGCGGCGCAGTTGGTGGAACAATTTGATCTGCAGCGCTGCCGGAATCGAGTTATCTAATTCTTCCAGCTTGTTCCACACCGCTTCCACATCAAATAAATCACGGGCTATGGTGTAACAAACTGCCACTTCAGCAATAGAAGAACCTGTTTCTTCCATCATACGCTGAGCAAAGTTAGCGCCCATATCATTGACCATCAGGTTCGCCAGTTTAGTGGCGATGATCTCAGCCTTTAACGGGTGAGTTTCCATCTCTTTGGCATAATTTTGCTGCAGCACTTTCGGGAAAGCGGTAAACAGATGACGTTTAAAGTAGCTGTTTTCATAAATTTCCGGCAGAACCAGCCACTCTTTCATCACCATTTTGCCATACGCAGTCAGAATCGCCAGCTCAGGACGGGTTAAACCCTGACCTTTGACTGTACGTTCAGCCAACGCATCATCTGAAGGTAAAAACTCCAGTTCACGGTTTAACTTGCCGTCTTTTTCCAACGCATGGATAAAGCGGGTGTATTCCTTCATCTGCTCAGCGCCCAGCACTGAAGACACAGAAATACTCTGAGTCTGACGGTAACAGTCGTTAATCACTATATCCGCCACATCAGTGGTCATAGCCGCTAACAACTCGTTACGTTGTTTCAGCGTCATATCGCCGCTGGCCACCAGAGCGTTGAGCAGGATCTTGATGTTGACTTCGTTATCTGAGCAGTCGACGCCACCGACGTTGTCGATGAAGTCGGTGTTGATACGACCACCATTGGCGGCGTATTCAATACGACCACGTTGAGTCGTGCCTAAGTTACCGCCCTCACCTATGATTTTAGCTTTAACGTCTTTACCGTTAACACGCAGCGCTTCTGAACCACGGTCACCCACTTCGGCATGAGTTTCGTCCGTCGCCTTCACATAAGTACCGATACCGCCGTTCCAAATCAGATCCACGTCCATCATCAGCGCAGCACGGATAAATTCGTTAGGCGTCAGGCTGGCTGCACTGGTGCCCAGCATTTGCTGCATCTGTGGTGTCAGTTTGATAGATTTGGCGCTGCGCAGGAAAATACCGCCGCCTTCTGAGATCAGTGACTTATCAAAGTCTTCCCAGGTTGAGGTCGGCAGATTAAACATACGCTCACGTTCAACAAAGGTTTTTGCTGCATCAGGATTTGGATCAACAAAAATATGCATATGGTTAAAAGCAACCTGCAGACGAATATGTTTGGATAACAGCATACCGTTACCAAAGACGTCACCGGCCATATCACCTATACCCACACAAGTGAAATCCGTGGTCTGACAGTCAATGCCAATTTCACGGAAGTGACGCTTAACAGATTCCCAACCACCACGGGCAGTAATACCCATACCTTTGTGGTCGTAACCGTTGGAGCCACCCGATGCAAAGGCATCACCTAACCAGTGGTTGTATTCCGCAGATATAGCGTTGGCTATGTCTGAGAAAGTGGCCGTGCCTTTATCTGCAGCTACTACTAAATACGGGTCATCTTCGTCCAGACGCACTACAGATTTTGGCGGAACGATTTGGCCCTGCACTATATTATCTGTGATGTCTAACAAACCTCGGATAAAGGTGCGGTAACATTCTTTGCCTTCGTTTAAGTAGGCTTCACGGCCACCGGTTTCAGGTAGTTTTTTACAAACAAAACCACCTTTGGCACCTACTGGTACTATCACAGTGTTTTTTACTTGCTGGGCTTTAACCAGACCTAAAACTTCGGTACGGAAGTCTTCACGACGGTCAGACCAACGCAGACCACCACGGGCTACTTTACCACCGCGTAAATGCACACCTTCCACACGCGGCGAATAAACGAATATTTCAAAAGCCGGCACTGGCAATGGCATATCCGGCACTAAAGAGGACTTCACCTTAAAGGAGATGTAGCTCTTCTGCTGGCCCTGCGCATTAGGCTGGAAGTAGTTGGTCCGTAAAGTTGCCGACATCATGGCAACAAAACGACGGATAATACGGTCATCATCCAGGTTGACTACGCTATCCAGTTGCTCATTAAGCTGCTTTTCAATAGCTTCGATAGCTGCAGCGTCACCTGTGTTTTGTGGATCAAACTTGGTGTTAAACAACTGCACTAACAAATGCGCCAGTTTTGGATAACGGGCGAAAGCGTTTTCGACGTAAGACTGGCTGAAGGTACCGCCGATCTGACGCTTGTATTTAGCATAAGCACGTAATAACGAGGCTTCCCGGCCTGTTAAGCCTGCGCCTAAAATCAGACGGTTAAAGCCGTCGTCTTCCAGCTCGCCTTTCCATACTTTGGCAAAGGAATCCTGGAACGAAAGCTGTGCCTGTTCAAAGTCCGTTGGCATAGCGCCGTTGACTTCCATCGCGAAATTTAAGATCCAGCTGACAGAACCATCCGGGCAGCGCACTGCATAAGGAGTTTCACCTATCACACGTAAACCGAAGTTTTCCAGTATCGGCAATACATCGGATAAATGGATTGGGTGATCTTTGTGGAACAGGTTCAGACGTACCGCTTTGCTGTCGTTACGTTCTTCCTGTGGACGGTAAAACAACATGTCCAGACGGTGTTCGTCGTTCAGCGACTCGATTTTTTCGATGTCGACCAGCGCATCGTTTGGCAACATTTCATCTTTGTACGATGAAGGGAAAGCCGTTAAATACTTGCGGGCCAGCTCACGACCACGGGCTTCGCCATAATGGCCAACCAGCGCTGATTCCAGCTTATCTTCCCAGGTACGGGCCGCTTCGACTAAATTACGTTCAATTTCTTTCACATTAAACTCGATATTGTTATCGTTGATCCGAACGAAATAATGGGTACGTGCCAGCACAGACTCAGAGAAGTAAGTGGTAAATTCCACAGCTTCAGTGCTGCCCAGAGACTGAGCTAAAATCTGTTGCGTGTCTTTACGCAGCTGAGTGTTATAACGCTCACGCGGCACATAGACCATAGCCGAGACAAAACGGCCAAAAGCATCTTTGCGCACAAACAGACGGGTCATATCCCGTTCCTGCATTTGCAGTACGCCGGTCGACACATCCAACAACTCGTCTGTGGTGGCCTGGATCAACTCATCCCGTGGGTAAGTCTCAAGAATATTTAACAGCGCCTTATAAGCATGAGTGCCATGAGCAAAACCAGACTTGGCCATCACTTTGGCCAGCTTGTTTTTCAATAGTGGAATATCAGCAGCGCTGTTGTTGTATAAAGAGGACGAGTACAAACCAATAAAACGGTCTTCGCCTATCACATGGCCTTTGTCGTCAAAACGTTTAATACCGACATAGTCGATATAGGCAGGACGGTGCACACGGGATTTGTTATTGGTTTTGGTCAGTATTAACAGAGAAGA
>CBIMJC010000342.1:0-4169 GCA_966244125.1 uncultured Rheinheimera sp. | reverse complement strand
TGGAAATTCTTGCCCGGATCCCGTTGTTTAAAGACTTATCGCCTGCAGACCGTGAACTGATCCTGCAAATGCCCAAAGCTTTTGAGGTCTACAGTCAGGGCCAGGCCTTGATTAAAGAAGGGGGCTATGAACCATTTTTTTATATCATCTTGTCGGGGCAGGCTCTGGTGTATCACCGTCATCATCAGATTGGGCAGTTAATGCCCAGCCAGTTTGTCGGAGAAGTGGGCTTTATTTGCAATGAGCCCCGCAGCGCTACAGTGTTGGCCGAAACCGATATGGTGCTGATGAAAATAGACAGTGACAGCTTTTTGCAACTGCCGGAGCGGGTGCGTTCTGCCATTAAAGACAAGATTATTTTTGGTCTGACGCAAAGAGTGGCGCAGCTCAGTGAGCGTTTGATTCAGTTAGAGGGAGTCCTGCCGGTGCCCCGTTTGCTTTCTGTTGATCAGGAAATACAACTGAGTCAGGAGCATGACAGAGTTTAAAACAGCTGTTTAAGTTGTTTGTAAAAGTGAAACGCAAAAGGCTATACTGCCATGGTGATCAGACAACGGAGTAATTAGTCATTAATTTTCATGGATTTGAGTTAGATTTACCTACGCTGTTGCTGCTGACTTTAGTGGTGAATCTGATGATTGGCTGTTATCTGGCGATGGTGTATTTGTTGCGCCGCCATGATAAAAGTTTTCTGCTCTGGTCTCTCGCCTGTTTAGTTTTTGTCGCCGGAGGTTGTGCTGCCGGGGCAAGAGCTTATCTAGACCAACCTCTGATCACCTATCTGTTGGCAGATTTTTTACTCTTATGTGCCCCTGCTTTGCTGGTGACTGGCTTAGTGCTTTTTACGCGGGGCCGTTTGAGTACCAGATCCAGACAGCAGGTCGCCTTGTTAGTAACCTTGTACCTGCTGATGCAGAGCATGTTGCATCAGGTTCAGAATGCGTCTTCCGCTTTTACGGCCTTTAGTATTGCGGTGCTGTTTATTTACGCCACAGTGCTTTTGAAACAGGCCAGATTAAAACCTGTGTTTCCTGTACTGGTGCTGCAAACTATGTTTTTGTCGCACGCTGTATTGATGCTGCTGCAAGTGCTGTTGCTGTTGCCTTATATAGGCGAAGACTTCAACACGTTCAGCCTGCCGGGGCTGCAATGGGTGTTGCTGGGGCATTTGCTGCTGACCACCAGCACAGGTCTGATGTTGCCTTTGTTGTCCTTTTCTCACACTGAGAGTCAGTTACTGCGGCTGACTGAATTGGATGATTTAACCCAGTTGCTTAACCGCCGTGAGTTTTTAAAAAGAGCTGAGCAGGCTTTGTTACACAACAGACGTCAGCAGTACAGCGTGGTGGTGCTGATGATTGACCTGGATCACTTTAAGCTGATTAACGACAGATGGGGTCATGCCATTGGTGATTTAGCGCTGAAAAAAGTGGCTGATTTGCTCAAAGTGGGGCTGCGCACTTCAGACCTGATTGGCCGGCTCGGCGGGGAAGAATTTGCCGTATTAATGCCACACACCAGTGCGGAACAAGCGGCGTTGATTGGTCAGCGTTTATGTGAACGTATTGCGCACCATGCATGGGAAATTGAAGCCAGACCGGTGAAATTAACTGTCAGTGTGGGCGGCGCCAGTTGCGTCGGCGCTCTGCGGGATCTGAAAGACTTATTGGCCGATGCCGATCAGGCTTTGTATCAGGCCAAAGCCGAAGGGCGTAACCGGATAGTATTTGGCTCTGAGCCTGTCTGAGCATCAAAACCTGCGAATAAAAAAACGGCCAACAGGCCGTTTTTTTAATTCAAATCTGACTTAGTCAGTCCACTTATTCGACCTACTTATTCGACTAAGCTGCCCCATAAGTCGTATTCGTCGGCTTCTTCCACCACCACATCCACCAGATCACCCGGCTTTAATGAGGTTTCGCCATTTAAGTACACAGCGCCGTCAATTTCCGGCGCGTCTGCGAAGCTGCGGCCAATAGCGCCTTCGTCGTCCACTTCATCAATCAGTACTTTGATAGTGCGGCCAATTTTGCTTTGTAAACGAGCGGCGCTGATGCGCTGCTGAGTTTCCATAAAGCGGTGGTAACGTTCTTCTTTGACTTCTTCCGCAATTTGATCCGGCAAGTCGTTGGCTTTAGCACCTTCCACCGGGCTGTATTTAAAGCAGCCAACGCGGTCTAACTGAGCTTCTTCCAGCCAGTTTAATAATTCCTGGAACTCTTCTTCAGTTTCGCCAGGGAAACCAACGATAAAAGTCGAACGAATGGTCAGTTCTGGGCAGATTTCACGCCACTTTTTGATGCGCTCCAGTACACGGTCAGACTGACCCGGGCGTTTCATCAGCTTTAAAATACGCGGGCTGGCGTGCTGGAATGGAATATCCAGATAAGGCAATAACTTCCCTTGCGCCATCAGAGGAATGACATCATCCACATGTGGATACGGATAGACATAATGCAAACGAACCCAGATGCCTAAATCGGCTAAAGCTTCGCACAACGACTGCATTGAGGTTTTGACCGGCTGGCCATTCCAGAAACCTGTGCGGTGTTTTACATCGACGCCATAAGCGCTGGTGTCCTGAGAGATAATCAACAGCTCTTTGACACCGGCTTTTTGCAAACGGGCCGCTTCGTCCAGCACTTCGCCAATAGGGCGGCTGACTAAGTCACCACGCATAGACGGAATAATGCAGAAGGTACAACGGTGGTTACAGCCTTCAGAAATTTTTAAATAAGCGTAATGCTTAGGCGTTAACTTAATGCCGTGGTCCGGCACCAGTTGAATAAACGGATCGTATTTTGGCTTAGGCACAAAATCATGCACCTGCTTTAATACGTTTTCATACGCATGTGGGCCAGTGATCCCCAATACATTCGGATGCACTTCACGGATTTCATCTTCACGTGCACCCAGACAGCCAGTCACTATTACTTTGCCGTTTTCTGCCAAAGCTTCGCCTATGGTATCTAAGGATTCCTGCACAGCGCTGTCGATAAAACCACAGGTGTTGACTATCACCAGCTCAGCATCGTCATAGCTTGGAACTATTTGATAACCTTCAGTTTTTAACTGAGTCAGAATACGCTCTGAGTCCACCAGGTTCTTTGGGCAACCTAAGCTTACAAACCCTATTTTTGCGCCTGTGCCATTGGCCTGAGCCTGTGCTGTCAGACTTTTCACCGGAGTTTCCAGTGTGGTGGTTTGTGATGGATCAAAGGTTTCGACTGTCATGTAAATCCTGCAAAGTAAAAGGGCCGGAAAAAAAGTGCGCGGATTATACCTGAATCGGTTGGAAGAAACAGTCCTTGCTGTATAAAAAACACTCAACAAAGGGGCTTATCTTTGTCTCTGCTGAGCCTTGAAGTAAAAGTTGCTAAAAAGCCAGAAAAATAACGCAGACAGAGCTGCCATCATACGGATCTTCGTTAATACTCTTGGCGTAACTTTTCCATTGTTTCGCAGGAGAGATTTTATGATCAAAGCTTATGCAGCGCACAAACCTCATTCCCCTTTGTCAGTGATTGAATTTGAACCCGGTCCTTTGGGTCGTCAGGATGTGGAAATTGAGGTGGATTATTGTGGTATTTGTCACTCCGACTTATCCATGCTCAATAACGACTGGGGCATGTCGGCTTACCCTTTGGTGGCAGGCCATGAAGTGGTAGGGCGGATCAGCGCTTTAGGCGAAGACGTGTTGCATCTGAAAAAAGGTCAGGTGGTGGGGCTGGGCTGGCATTCGGGTTATTGTCAGGTTTGCAGCAGTTGTGGCAGTGGTGATCATAATTTATGTGCTACCGCACAGGGCACTATAGTGGGCCGTCACGGCGGTTTTGCCGATAAAGTGCGGGCCAGTGCGGCCAGTGTGGTGGCCTTGCCTGAAGGCATGGATGCGAAAACTGCAGGCCCTTTGTTTTGTGGTGGCATTACAGTGTTTAACCCACTGGTGCAATTTGATGTCAAAGCGACCGACAAAGTGGCGGTGATAGGTATTGGCGGTTTAGGCCATATAGCGCTGCAGTTTTTACGGGCTTTTGGTTGTGAAGTCACAGCTTTTACTTCCAGCGACAGCAAAACGGCCGAAGCCAAAGAATTAGGTGCACATCATTGTATTAACTCCAGAAATGCTGACGAGATAGCCGCAGCGGCGGGGCGTTTTGATTTTATTT
>CBIMJC010000341.1:0-4175 GCA_966244125.1 uncultured Rheinheimera sp. | reverse complement strand
GGTGAATTTATCGAACTATGACTTGTTTTCTAAGCTGGCTGCTGAAACGGCCAGTTTGCAGGTGTATTCATTAACAAAAGACTGGACTGACTGGTATACCCCGGGTTCCTGACGATGTCTGCGGGTCATTATGTCAACGAATAGAAGGGCGACCATAAAGGTCGCCCCTACATTTTATGGGCATACAGTTAACGGGCGTTACGGATAATTTCCTGCGCCATTAAATCAGCCACTTCGTTGGTTGGTTTTTGCTGCGCGTCGGCACGTTCAAAGATATTAATCAGGGTATGGTAAATCTGGTTGACTTTAGCTGTTGACTCTTCAGCGTTGTAGCCTTGCTCGCGCATTTCCATCGCGACGTTGATAATGCCACCGGCATTGATCACGTAATCCGGTGCATACAAAATGCCCTTCTGACGTAAAATTTCACCATGACGGCTTTCTTTTAACTGGTTATTGGCGCAACCGGCAATGATTTTGCATTTCAGTTGTGGAATGCTGTTGTCATTGATAGTGGCACCTAAAGCACAAGGTGCGTAGATATCGGCATCCACCGCATAGATTTCATCTAAGCCCACAGCTGTCGCATTAAACTGAGCTACAGCGCGGCTGACGGCGTCCTGATTGATGTCCGTCACAATCAGTTTGGCACCTTCTTTGTGCAGGTATTCACAGAGGTAAAAACCAACACTGCCTAAACCTTGCACGGCCACAGTCAAACCATCTAAGTCATCAGTGCCAAACTTGTGTTTAGCCGCCGCTTTAATACCGCGGTAGGTTCCAAGTGCGGTAAATGGGCCTGGGTTGCCACTTAAGCCTTCTAAACCTGCGACAAAAGGAGTTTCTTTATTGACGATCATAATATCGCCAGTGGTGATATTTACGTCTTCAGCGCTGACATAACGGCCGCTTAATGAATGCACAAACTGGCCAAACTTACGAAACAGGGCTTCAGATTTAATTTTTTTCGCATCACCAATAATCACAGCCTTACCGCCACCTAAGGGCAGACCTGCCATAGCATTTTTGTAGGTCATGCCGCGGGATAAACGTAATACGTCAACTAAAGCATCTTCATCAGCCACATAATCCCACATGCGGCAGCCACCTGTCGCCGGACCTAAGGCTGTGCTGTGGATCGCAATAATGGCTTTTAAACCAGTGCTTTCATCACTGCAGAATACAACTTGTTCATGGTTATCAAATTCAGGATGGTTAAATACAGCCACGACTTATTCTCCGTTGATATAACTCATCGCACCACAAAGGCAGGGCGTTAGGACTTTTTGCGCCGCGGAATGTACCACTTCAACAGGTCTTTCGCCATCCATCTGTAAAAACAAAATCTGGTTAGACCAGGTGATTGTCGACAATTGCAGCGAACTCTTGATTGTCTGCATTGAGTCACATAAAGTAGCGCCACCTGAAGAAAGGAAAAGAACAATGGCAGAACAATTAACTCAGGAACAACAAGAGCAAGCGAACAGTGAGTGGGTTCGTACTCAGTTCCAGAAGGCAAACCAATACCTGGCTGAAAAAGGTATATTGCCAGATAACGTGGCAGTATCTGAATCTCGTTATTTAACACCATTATTAGCCGTTTGGAAGATTACGGCTCAGGATCGAAAACAATATTGGGTAATTAGTGGTGATTTACCTACAGATCATTTGCCTTTATCTGCGGCAAAAGATGCAAGGGATGCGGTAAGAGCTTTCTCTTTCAACTGGCAGATCAAAGCAGAGCAGGTGATGCAGTCTGGCTCTATAGACAAAACCAAAGCCGATTTCGCTAACCTGTTGGTGAACAGAGCACACGGTTTGTACGATCTGTTTAACAAAGAAGAGTTGTGGAAAGCATCCAACTACCAAGCTCTTGAGTATATAAATCTTTACAGCTTGACTGAACAGGCAACTGCATCCTGTCATTCAAGCCAGGTAATACATAAAAAAACCGCCTTATGGCGGTTTTTTTATGTTCAGCTACAAGCTTAACATTACTCAGTAAAGTACCAGTAGCCTTTATTGATCAGCAAGGTCAACAACTGTAACGGGCCATGATTCGACGCAAAATCCAGGCAATCCTGCGGGCTCAGGCTGGTTTGATCCGTCAGTTTTTTCACCAGTTCAAGCGCAGCTGCAGGCACTAAAAAGCGATCACCGTTAATAAACAGCTGGATATCATCTGCAGGGCCTGCCTGATAATACAAAGTGCGCAGCCCGCCTAATTTGGCCAGCACTGAGCCTTCTTCCAGATATTCTGCAATTTCTTCAGCTTCATAATGTGGATCGGGTTCAGTGGTATCCAGTTCATGTTTAGCATGACTGATGTAACTGCCAAACCACTCTGCGGCAAAAGCTTTATCATCCACTAACTGGCGTAACAAAGCCTGGACCTGGCTTAAATCCTGCTCGCTGATAGCGCCTACAGATGCGGGGACCAGACGTTCCGGATCAGTAAAACGCTGGCCTGTGATGTCCTGATCGATCAGATGATCAGCCAGACCTGTTAGCAAATCTTTTTGCGCCGGCGCACGGAAACCGACCGAGTAGTTCAGTGACGGATCCAAAGAGATACCATCATGCGGGCAACCCGGTGGAATATATAAAATATCGCCAGGTTCAGTGATCACATTGATGCAGTCGATAAAAGGGCTAACCTGCAATAAACGGGGGTGAGGGCAGTGCTGTTTTAAGCTACTGTCCGGCATACCGACCCGCCAGTGCCTTTTGCCCTGACCCTGAATAATAAAGACGTCGTATTGGTCCAGATGCGGGCCCACGCCGCCCCCTGCAGTAGAAAAGCTCACCATCAAATCGTCAATACGCCAGTTCGGAATAAAACGAAACGGCTCGATCAAAGCGGCGGATTGTGGGTGCCAGTGATCGACAGCCTGTACTAACAAAGTCCAGCCTTCTTCACCTAAATGGCTGAAATCTTCAAAAGGACCTGTTTCCATATCCCAGACTGCATTTTTATTGCTGACAATACGGGATTCGATTTCTTCTTCACCGGCGAGGCCTGCTAATTCGTCCGGACTGATAGGGTCGACAAAGTTTCTAAAGCCCGCCTTGATAAGCAGTGGCTTTTTCTGCCAGTACTCTGCTAAAAACTGCGCAGGTGTTAATTCATTTAAAAATAATTGGTACATAAATCACCATAAAAACAGGGCGATAAAATCGCCCTGTATAAAAATTCTAACTGAAGCTTAGTTTAGTCCAGTAAATCGACTAACTCGATAGCTGCACCTATATAGTTATCCGGGCGCAGTGCTTTAAGTTCGGTTTTCACTTGTTCCGGCAGTTCTAACTTGTCGATAAACACAGCTAAATCCTGTGGTGTGATGCGTTTTCCGCGGGTCAGTTCTTTCAGCTTTTCATAGGGCTGTTCAATGCCATATTTACGCATCACGGTCTGCACCGGCTCAGCCAGTAATTCCCAGTTTTGATCCAGTTCACTGAGCAGGTTGGCTTCGTTCACTTCCAGTTTGCTGATGCCTTTTAAGCTCGCATGATAAGCAATCACTGTATACGCAAAACCTACACCTAAGTTACGCAGCACAGTCGAATCTGTTAAATCACGCTGCCAGCGTGATACCGGGAGCTTGGACGATAAATGCTGGAATATGGCGTTAGCCAGACCCAGATTGCCTTCGGAGTTTTCAAAGTCTATTGGGTTGACTTTATGCGGCATAGTGGACGAGCCAATCTCGCCTGCAATAGTACGCTGTTTAAAGTGTCCTAACGCTATATAACCCCAGACATCACGGTCGAAGTCCAGCAGAATGGTGTTAAAACGCGCTATGGCGTCAAACAGCTCAGCAATGTAGTCATGCGGTTCAATTTGCGTGGTGTATGGGTTCCAGCTTAAACCTAAGCTGGTGACAAACTCTTCTGCAAACCGATGCCAGTTCAGGTTTGGGTAAGCGGATAAATGCGCGTTGTAGTTACCAACAGCACCGTTGATTTTACCCAGCAGTTCCACTTTGGCAATTTGCTCACGCTGACGCTTTAACCTCATATACACGTTCGCCATCTCTTTACCTAAAGTGGTAGGGGAGGCAGGCTGGCCATGAGTACGGGCCATCATAGGAATAGCTTTGTACTTCTGAGCTAAGGTTTTGATTTCGCTTAATAACTGATCGCACAATGGCAATAGGACCTGATCACGGGCTGCA
>CBIMJC010000340.1:0-4176 GCA_966244125.1 uncultured Rheinheimera sp. | reverse complement strand
ACCTGTACTGCAGGATGATAGTCCTGCAGATGTCGGCCCCAGGCCCAGTGTGTAGTGGCTCTTTTACCATCTAATAAACCTGCGTTGGCCAGTACAAAAGCGCCGGTACAAATGCTGGCAATCCGGGTTGTGCCTGAGGCCGCTTCGTTTAATTTTTCCTCTAAGGCCGGCATAGGGTTTGGAATAAGCAAAGCGCCTGCGATCATCAGGGTATCGTAGCTACCAAAACCAATGGGTTGTGTCTCTATCACGACTCCGGTGGAGCTTCTGACTGCACCACCGTCCACCGATAAAGACGCAAACTGATACTGGATTTTTTGCTGCATTGTATTGGCGAACTCAAAGACGGTCAGTGCGGCTAAGTCCAGGATCTGAAAATCATCATACACAATGAGCCCGATACGTTTGTTCATCTGATGTCCTTAAAGGAGGGTAATACTTAATAAGGTATAAATATATGTTGTGCATTATTTGTGCTTTATCAGGCTTTGTCCAGCTGTGTTAAGTTTATTTTTCCTATTTAACCCAATGCCAGATTGTGTCCTTAAATGCGTTTTTTGTGTCATTTATCTTGTTTTCTGCTCTGCCAGAATAAAGTCGTCTTCAACACCTATTTAAGGAAAATAACATGAATACGAAAACTGCTTTGATCACTGGTGCTTCATCTGGCATAGGTGCTGTGTATGCGGACCGTTTAGCCCGTCGTGGTTATAACCTCGTCCTGGTGGCGCGGAATAAAGAGCGTCTGGAGGCTGTAGCAACTTCAATACGCAGTGCAACAGGTCGCACTGTGCAACTGATCCAGGCTGATTTAGCGAACCCGGCGGAATCCGCTCAAGTGGAAGCAGTGCTGGCTCAGGGTGGTATTGATCTGCTGGTCAATAACGCAGGTTTTGGCGCTGTGGCTCCTTTACTGCAAAGTGATATTAAGGACATGGTCAGCATGATTGATATCAATGTCACTGCCTTAACCCGCCTGACCTATGCCGCAGTGCCAGCCTTCGTCAAACAGGGCGGCGGCACCTTAATTAATATCGCTTCTATTGTCGCTGTCGGGCCGGAAATTCTGAACGGCGTGTATGGGGCAACCAAAGCTTATGTGCTGGCGCTGACGCAGTCACTGCAGCATGAACTGGCCTCGCAGGGCATTCGAATTCAGGCGGTATTGCCAGGAGCCACAGCCACAGATTTTTGGGGTGTGGCAGGGCTTCCGCACGAACATTTACCTACTGAAATTGTGATGAACACCGCAGATATGGTGGATGCCGCTTTGGCAGGTCTGGATGCAGGTGAAGTGATCACTATCCCACCATTACAGGACGGCGCTGAATGGGATGGGTTTGAAGCCGCCCGAAAAGCATTATCACAGCGTTTTGGTCATACCAAACCAGGCCCACGCTACCTGACTAAATAATTAATTGATAAAGAGGTTTGTTAAAGCCACAGTCTTAAGGCCGTGGTTTTAACCTGACCAACAAAACCTATTTCAGTTTGTTTTTTTAACCCGACAGCTGCAGCCTTGAGCTGGTATTTCATAACCAGATAACCTGAACCCCAGGCCTTCAAACTGCCAGAATTTTGCCTGCTGATCCGGCTGAATAATTTGTTGGATCAGCAACATAGCTTGCATAGCGCCCAGAATGCCGGGCAAAGGCGCTAACACACCCAGGTTGCTGCAATTGCCGGATTGATCTGTTAAATCCGGGAATAAACAGCTGTAGCAGGGGCTTTGGTTATGTGCAAAAGGCCAGAGCATCAACTGGCCTAGTTGGCCTATAGCGGCAGCGCTTAGCAGGCTGATTTGATACTGCTGGCAGAGTTGATTAATCAGTTTGCGACTGTTGAAATTGTCAGTGCAGTCCAGCACCCAGTCAGCCTTTGCCAATAACTCATTGGCATTGTCGGCGCTAAAATGCTGTTCAATAGCAGCGAGCTGCACATAAGGATTCAGCTGTTTAAGCTGATGCGCCGCCATTTTGGCTTTGTTAAACCCTTTGTCTGCGTCGCGGAATAACACCTGCCGCTGCAGGTTAGATAACTCCACTTTATCGCCATCGACTAAAGTGAGCTGGCCTAAACCTGACGACACCAGATACTGACTGGCGGCATGGCCTAAACCACCACAACCAATCAGCAATACCTTCGCCCGTTTTAGTTTTAGCTGAGCCGCTTCGCCAAAATCCGGCAACATCAGCTGGCGGCTATAACGGATAAATTCTAAATCAGTCAGCATGGTTTTTGCTCCGGTTGGGCCTGCCCGATCAGCTGCTGCATCTGTTGCAGCCAAAGTTTGGCATTTGTTGCTTGCGCAAAAGCCTGCACCACAGCTAAGTGTTTGATACCCGTCGCCAATACAGCTTTGGCATTGTTTGTATTGATGCCACCAATAGCCACCAGCGGAATAGTGGGGAATAAGGCGGGATAATGAGCCAGTTTTTGCAGCCCTTGTAACTTGCCGTCCATGGCTTTGGTTTGGGTGGCAAAAACTGCACCTATCGCCAGATAACTGGGCCTGAGTTGCTGTGCCCTTAAAAGTTTATAAAAACCATGATTAGAGATACCCAACCGAATTCCGGCTTGTTGCAAAGCCGCTAAGTCGGCTTGCCCAATATCTTCCTGACCCAAATGCACGCCATAAGCGCCAAGCTCCAGCGCCAATTGCCAGTGATCGTTAATAAAAAGCTGAATATCAGGGTGCTGACAAAGTTGGATAGCTTCTTTGATCTGTTGGCGTAGCAGCTGCTGATCTGTGTTTTTTATCCGTAGTTGCAGGGTTTTTACTCCGGCTGCTAAGGCCCTTTGTAACTCTGTAACTGAGGGCACTATCACATATAAAGCCAAAGGAGCTTTTAAAGGTGCAAAGGGCCGGGCTGGCGGCAGGTTGTCTGTGAGCAGCTCTGGCAGATAGAGCGGATCAGTGGGAAAACCATAATGACCTAAAGTGCCAGAAGACTCAGTGATGACAACTGGCAGGCTTAAGCCTTGATTGATATAAGTTTTCGCCACCACAAAAGCATCTTCCAGCGTATAACCTAAAGCCAAAGCTGCAGCCAAAGCACTGCTTAAACAACAGCCTGTGCCATGGTTAAAAGCATGTTGTTGGCGTGGGCTGCGAAGGCGGATTTTATGGGTATAAGCCGGATAACCGCGGTAGCGAAAATCAGCGCTGATAAAAAGCTGATCGGTACAGACTGTTGTCTCTGTATGACCGCCTTTGAGCAGTACAGCTTTTACTCCGGTTTTAAATAGCAGCTCAACAGCCTGCTGACTATCGGAGCTTTGGGTTAAAGCCTCCAGCTCTGGCAAGTTAGGCGTCAGCAGATCCAGTTGTGGCAATAAATGCCGGATCACAGCCTGATATAAATCAGGCTCTGCCATGCTTGAGCCTGAACTGCTGATAGCGACAGGGTCGTAAATCACCAGTAAGTCAGGCTGGTTTTTTTTAAGCTGCTTTAGAAAATCAGCCAGCCATAACACCTGAGCCTTGTTCACCAGTAAACCAATTTTTATCACCGAAGGTTTTGCATCTTTGAGTAAAGCCATAGCCTGCTGGTGCAATAGATCCACAGAGACCGCCATACAGGCATCAACAGCAGAACTATGCTGGGCGGTAATGGCTGTAACTAAAGTGCATAAGTGCAAGGGCTGCTCTGGCGTGGAAAAACTCTGAATGGTTTTTAAGTCGGCCTGAATACCAGCGCCCGCGCTATTGTCTGAGCCTGCTATGCTCCACAGTATTGTTGTCTGCATTGTTGCCTGATTTGCTGCATGAGTTGCTTGCATCATGGCGCCTCCTGCAACCAAAACGGCATACCAAGCACTGGTGTAGAAGGGCTGGCAAAGTCCTGTTTTGGCATAGCACCGGCTAAAAATGCAGAGCGGCCAGCTGCTACGGCCTGCGAAAAAGCCAAAGCCATCAATACAGGATCCTTGGCCAAAGCCACGGCAGAATTCAGTAATACACCATCAAAACCCATTTCCATCACCTGACAGGCGTGGCTGGGCAAACCTAAACCTGCATCCACTATTAAAGTGGCATCCGGTAAACGCTCTCGTAAAGTCCGCAGTGCATAAGGATTGAGTACACCTAAACCCGAACCTATAGGCGCAGCCCAGGGCATCAGCACTTGGCAGCCGAGTTCATACAACCTTTTGCACAGCACCAAATCGTCAGTG
>CBIMJC010000339.1:0-4185 GCA_966244125.1 uncultured Rheinheimera sp. | reverse complement strand
GTAACTGAAATTGAGTTTGCCCTGCGAACCGGCATCAAATGTTTTAACGTCGAATCTATTCCAGAGCTGGAACGTATTCAGCAAGTGGCCAGCCGGCTGAATATCATTGCGCCCATTTCTATTCGGGTAAACCCGGATATAGACGCCAAAACCCATCCTTATATTTCTACTGGCTTAAAAGCCAATAAGTTTGGTATCGACATTAACGATGCGCTGGCCATGTACCAGCAAGCCGATGCCGCTTCGCATTTAAAAGTTTGTGGTGTGGATTGTCATATCGGCTCACAGCTGACCGAAACCCAGCCGTTTTTAGATGCTCTGGATAAATTACTGGCATTGATCGACAAATTAGCTGCAGCAGGTATCCACCTGAGTCATATCGATATAGGTGGTGGTTTAGGTGTGCCTTACGATGGCGAAACTCCGCCCCATCCGGCTGAATACGCCGCTAAAGTAGTAGAGAAGCTGGCAGCTTATCCGCAGTTATCACTGATTTTTGAACCGGGCCGCGCCATTATGGCCAATGCCGGTGTACTGCTGACCAAAGTAGAATATTTAAAACCTGGGCAGGAAAAACATTTTGCTATTGTCGATGCGGCGATGAACGACTTGATTCGCCCTGCGCTGTACAGTGCATGGCAGGCTATTATTCCGGTGCAGCAAAAAGCTGAAATTCCTGCTGTGACTTACGATGTGGTAGGTCCGGTTTGTGAAACAGGTGATTTCCTCGGTAAAGACCGTGCTTTAGCGGTAGAGCCAGGTGATTTACTGGTGGTGCGCTCAGCAGGTGCTTATGGTTTTACCATGAGTTCCAACTACAACAGCAGACCCAGAGCCGCCGAAGTGCTGGTGGATGGTGACCGTAGCTATTTAGTCCGCCAGCGTGAACAATGGCAGGACCTGTGGCGCGGTGAACAGTTGGTACCCTGAATGATCCCAGACAATAAATTTAAAGATCGCAACAACCAGACATTAGTGCATTTTTCAAAAATGCACGGTTTGGGCAATGACTTTATGGTGATAGACGCCGTCAGCCAAAATGTGTTCTTAACCAAAGAACAAATTAAAAAGCTGGCCGATCGCAACTTTGGTGTGGGTTTTGACCAGTTGCTGATGGTGGAACCGCCTTACGATCCGGATCTGGATTTTCATTACCGCATCTTTAATGCCGATGGTTCTGAAGTGGAACAATGTGGCAATGGTGCCCGCTGTTTTGCTAAGTTTGTCCGCTATAAAGGCCTGACTAATAAATACAAAATTTCGGTCAGCACCAAGTCCGGCAAAATCACTTTGTATGTAGAGCAGGATGGTCAGGTTACGGTCAATATGGGTGTGCCGCAGTTTGATCCGGCCAAAGTGCCTTTTAAAGCACAGAAACAAGAGCTGAACTATATTTTGCACAGCGAAGACGCCACTACGTTATGTGGTGTGGTGTCTATGGGCAATCCGCATGCCGTAATTTTGGTCGATGATATTCAGACAGCTCCGGTGCATCAGTGGGGGCCGGTGTTTGAACATCACGAACGTTTCCCTGAGCGCGCCAATATAGGTTTTATGCAGGTGCTGTCGCCTTCTCATGTCAAATTAAGAGTATGGGAAAGAGGCGCTGGTGAAACCTTAGCTTGTGGCACAGGCGCATGCGCTGCTGCTGTGGTAGGCCAGATGCAGAAAAAATTACAAACTCAGGTACGAGTCGATTTACCGGGCGGCTCATTGCAGATCCGCTGGCAAGGACCTGGCCAACCCGTGAAAATGACGGGGCCAGCCGAACATGTTTTTGATGGACAATTATTCTTATGAGCGACCTTCCTCTCGATACAGCGCTGGAAAACCCTGAACTGGCCGAAGCCAGCCTGATTGTGGATTATCTTTATGATCATCCTGAATTTTTTCTGCAGCATCCGGAGCTGCTCAGCCGATTACGTTTACCGCACCAGCAAAGAGGTGTGGTGTCTTTAGTGGAACGTCAGCTGGAAATACAACGCGAAAAAATCCGCTCTTTAGAAGACGACATTACCCGCCTGATGGGTATAGCCCGCCAGAACGAACAGATTTTTTATGCGCTGAACGATCTGCACTTAGAGTTGTTAAAAGCCGCCGATCAAACCGCCTTAATCAGTGCACTGCAGGCATTTACCGCCAAAATGCCACAGGTGCAAAGTTGTGCCCTGGTTGATTTGCAGCAAAAAACCGATCAGGTCGCGCAGTTGCAGCTGATTTTGCAGCGCCGTTTAAGTGGCAAAAGCTATTATTTTGGCCGGTTAAATCGCGATGAAATGGCCGCCTTATTTGAACCCCATATTCATTCTGTGTCCTTGCAACTATTAAAGCTGTCTGAAGACCAACAGTTCCTGCTGGCTTTTGGCAGCGACTCAGACGAGCATTTCCAGCCTGGCATGGATACCTTGTTTTTGGATCATCTGGCGAAGCTGGTGTTAGCCGTTTTGCCCTCTGCTGTTTAAGTGATGGAACTGCCGCCTGAACTCGCTCACTGGCAAGCCGACTTGTCGGCTTTTCTGGCTTATTTAAAACATGAGCGGGGTTACAGCGATAAAACGCTTACCAGCTACCAATTACAGCTTTGCGCTGTCGCCAGCCAGCTGGCAGCACAAGCCAGTCATTGGGTTGAGCTCAGCGAAACTCAGTTACAACTGCATATCTCTTCGTGCCGTAAAAGTCTGAAGGCCCGCAGCTTAGCGCTTCGGGTCGCGTCTTTGCGCAGCTTTTACCGTTATCTGGTGCAACAAGGCAAACTAAAAGAAAACCCGGCTTCCTATTTACAGGTGCCCAAATTCGACAAACCTTTGCCAAAAAACCTCGATGTCGACCAGGTCAATCACCTGCTGGATTTTGATACCAGCGAAGACGCCCTCGCCTGCCGTGACAAAGCCATACTGGAGTTGTTTTACTCCTCAGGCTTACGGCTGGATGAACTGGTCAGCGCTAACCTGCAGGATATTGATTGGTCCGAAGCCTTAATAAGGGTGCGCGGCAAAGGCAATAAACAACGGGTTCTGCCTATAGGCCGGATGGCAGTCACAGCTCTGAAAGACTGGTTAAAAGTGCGCAGTGCTTACGTCGGCTCAGAGCCGGATGCGTTGTTTTTAAGCAAACAGAAAAACCGCATCAGCCACAGGCAAGTGCAACAACGCGTCAACCTCTGGTCGGAACGTCAGGGGTTGGCCCAGCATTTACACCCTCATATGCTACGCCACTCCTTCGCCACTCATATGCTCGAATCCAGCTCAGACCTGCGCGCCGTGCAAGAGCTGCTAGGCCACGCTAACCTCAATACCACTCAGGTGTACACCCATCTGGATTTCCAGCAGCTCGCCAAAGTCTATGACAATGCGCATCCAAGGGCGAAGAAGAAGGGGTGATGACACCCCTTGATGAAGCAGCGATTAGTTGGCTTGTTGTCGAGCCATCCTTTCTTTACTTTGTTTTTCCGCCAGTTGCTTAATTTTCGGCATTAACAGCATGGACTGCTCCTGCATCACGGCCATGCTGGCCTGCATCAGCTCAGGCTGACGTTTTACCATCTTCTGACCCGCCTCTGACTGATAAAAAGCGATAATGCCCTGCAATTCCTCTTCGGTAAAAACACTGGAATAGATAGCGATCATTGGCTGCTCTAACTGTTGCCAGGATAGTTCAGTTCGGATCAATTGATTTAATTCCTGCAGGTGCTTGCGCATTAAAGGATCGTCTTTTACTGCATCACCCTGAGAGCGGACCATTTGTTCGCTCATCTGATCCAATTGCGCATAAGCATAATCCAGAGTAGCTGCGGCATCCGTTACTTTCAGAAATAGTTCAACAGTTTCAGGCTTAGCAGGCTCAGCCAGACTGACAAAACTACAGAACAAAATACTGGCTCCACCTAATAATTTTAACTTCATCTATGCTCTCCTTGATTGATGAGCTACAGATAGTGACCTATCTGTTATCCTTTTTGCAACATAAATCCGGTCCGCCTTACTAGTCACCAATCAATTCAAAGACAAAAACAGCAGCTCTTTGCACCAGCAGACTTTAACTTTCTGTATAAATACAAAATAAAAAACATTTAAAATCATAAACTTAATAAATTTCTTTAAAATAATTCAAAAATATACTTGCGAAATAACAGTTATCGCAATAATATAATCACAAGTCAGGTCGAACAGCGGGTTCAACAGCAGT
>CBIMJC010000338.1:0-4207 GCA_966244125.1 uncultured Rheinheimera sp. | reverse complement strand
CGAAGATTTTGTCACAGCATTGGAACATGGTTTACCGCCGACTGCAGGTCAGGGTATTGGTATCGACCGTTTAGTGATGTTACTGGCCGACGCGCCAAGTATCCGTGACGTGATCCTGTTCCCACATATGCGTCATAGCGACAAACAGGGTTCATAAGAACCCGGATAAAAAAGGCAGCTCAGGCTGCCTTTTTGTTCTGTTTTAGATGCAAAACCGCAGCGGCCTCACCAGATCCGTGATTTATTATTTTTTTATCCAGCCTTTTGATTGAGCAGCAAGCTGCCCTTTGTTATAATTTTCTCCCGTCCTTAGTTCGTAAATTCTTTATTGCCAATGGCGTCTCAGGGGTCTCATGACTACAAGATACATCTTCGTGACGGGTGGGGTTGTCTCATCCTTAGGTAAAGGCATTGCAGCAGCATCCTTAGCTGCTATTTTAGAAGCCCGTGGCCTGAAAGTGACCATCCTTAAACTGGATCCGTACATTAACCTGGATCCGGGCACCATGAGCCCAATTCAGCACGGTGAAGTGTACGTCACAGAAGACGGCGCAGAAACCGACCTCGATTTAGGTCACTATGAGCGCTTTATCCGCACCAAAATGACCAAACGTAATAACTTCACTCAAGGCCGTATTTATTCAGACGTATTACGTCGTGAGCGCCGTGGTGATTATTTAGGTGCCACTATTCAGGTGATCCCTCATATCACCAACGAAATCAAAAGCCGTGTGGTGGCCGGTGCTGAAGGTTATGACATTGCTATAGTCGAAATTGGTGGCACTGTAGGCGATATCGAATCTTTACCATTTTTAGAAGCTATTCGTCAGTTAGGTACTGAAATTGGCCGTGAACGCGCCATGTTTATGCACCTGACTTTGGTGCCTTACCTGGGCACGGCCGGCGAAATCAAAACCAAGCCGACCCAGCATTCGGTTAAAGAGCTGCGTTCTATTGGTATTCAGCCGGATATTCTGGTTTGCCGTTCTGACCGTGCTATTCCGTCTAACGAAAAAGCAAAAATTTCGCTGTTCACCAATGTGGAAGAGCGCGCTGTTATTTCGTTAAAAGACGTCTCCAGTATTTACCAAATTCCTGCCTTGTTAAAATCTCAGGGGCTGGATGACTTAGTAGTACGTCGTTTCCATATGACCTGCCCTGAAGCCGACCTGACCGAATGGGAACAGGTGCTGTATCAGGAGTCCAACCCTACAGGTGAAGTGACTATTGGTATGGTGGGTAAATATGTTGAACTGCCTGACGCTTACAAGTCAGTCAACGAAGCGTTAAACCATGCCGGTTTAAAAAACCGTTTAACAGTGCATATCAAATACATTGACTCGCAAGACGTCGAAAGCAAAGGCACAGATGTGTTAGCTGGTGTGGATGCGATTCTTGTGCCTGGTGGTTTTGGTGAACGTGGTGTCGAAGGCAAAATTATTGCTGCCCGTTATGCCCGCGAACACAAAGTGCCTTACTTAGGTATTTGTTTAGGTATGCAAGTGGCGCTGATTGAATATGCCCGTAATGTGGCGGGTATGAAAGATGCGCACTCAACCGAATTTAATAAGAACACGCCTTACCCTGTGGTGGGTCTCATCACAGAATGGCTGGATGCAGACGGTAAAGTTGAACAGCGGACTGATAAGTCTGACATGGGCGGCACTATGCGTCTGGGCAGTCAAAACTGTAACCTCAAAGCCAATACCAAAGCCCGTGAGATCTATGGCAGCGACATCGTCAGCGAACGTCACCGCCACAGATATGAAGTGAACAACAATTATGTTGCTCAGCTCGAAGAGGCTGGCTTAAAGATCTCTGGTTTGTCGGCGGACAACCAGTTGGTTGAAATGATTGAAATACCTACACACCCATGGTTTGTGGCGGGTCAGTTCCATCCGGAATTTAACTCAACACCACGTGACGGACATCCGTTATTCCAGGGCTTCGTGGCCGCCGCTTATAAATATCAGAAACAGCAACTCGTATAACCAGTTGCAGCCGGGCTATGAGTCCGGCTTTTTATTTTATGCGACACATAATGAGGGAATTTACATGTCTGAGATCGTCAATATTATCGCCCGTGAGATCATGGATTCACGTGGTAACCCAACAGTAGAAGCCGATGTGTTTCTGGCCAGTGGTGCCATGGGCCGTGGTTGCGCGCCATCTGGTGCTTCTACCGGTACCCGTGAAGCTTTAGAGTTACGCGATGGTGACAAAAGCCGTTATTTAGGTAAAGGTGTACGTACTGCAGTGGCCAATATAGATGGTCCAATCAAAGCCGCTTTACTGGGTAAAAATGCGTATAAACAAGCAGAAATTGACCAGATCATGATTGATCTGGACGGCACTGAGTCTAAGTCTAAATTAGGCGCCAATGCTATTCTGGCTGTGTCTTTAGCAGTAGCCCGCGCAGCAGCTGCTGACAAAAAAATCCCACTGTATCAGCACATTGCTGACTTAAACGGCACTCCTGGTGTCTACTCCATGCCTGTTCCTATGATGAACATCATCAACGGTGGTGAGCATGCGGATAACAACGTCGACATTCAGGAATTTATGGTTCAGCCTGTGGGCGCTAAAACCTTCGCTGAAGCTTTGCGTATGGGCGCTGAAATTTTCCACCAGCTGAAAAAAGAACTGCACAGCCAGGGCTTAAATACAGCTGTAGGTGATGAAGGTGGTTTTGCACCGGATCTGAAGTCCAATGAAGAAGCTTTAACAGTGATCTCTAAAGCCGTTGCTGCTGCAGGTTACGAGCTGAACAAAGACATCACTTTAGCCTTAGACTGTGCTGCCTCTGAGTTTTATGTCGATGGTAAATACAAACTGTCTGGCGAAGGCAAAGAATTCACCTCTTATGAGTTCAACGACTTCCTGGCTGGTTTAGCCACCCGTTTCCCTATAGTGTCTATTGAAGACGGTTTGGATGAGTCAGATTGGGATGGCTGGAAAGACATGACCAATAAACTGGGCAACAAAATCCAGCTGGTCGGTGATGATTTATTCGTGACTAACACCAAAATCCTGACCCGTGGTATTGAGCAGGGCATTGGTAACTCTATCCTGATCAAATTTAACCAAATCGGTAGCTTAACTGAAACTTTAGCTGCTATTAAAATGGCAAAAGACGCAGGTTTTACTGCAGTTATTTCACACCGTTCAGGCGAAACTGAAGATGCCTTTATTGCTGACTTGGCTGTAGGTACAGCTGCAGGTCAAATCAAAACTGGTTCTTTATGCCGTTCAGACCGGGTGTCTAAGTACAACCAGTTACTGCGTATTGAGCAGGAATTAGGCGCTAAAGCCCCTTACCGTGGCCGTGTAGAAATTAAAGGCCAGGCGTAAGCCGGCCTAAACAAAACAATCAGGGGCCAGTGTCGTTGATACTGAGCCCTTGATTGGTTTTGCTGCCTTGATTACCATCAACGGATGAAAAAACATTCAGCCGATCAACATCAGCTGTGGCATGGCCCGGCGCAGGACCTGACTTATACAGAGCTTTGTAATGATTTGTATGAACGTGAATTGATGCGTTATGCCAAAACCGCCCCTGAGTTTTTAGCTGGTCTTCCCAAAAAAATTGCCAGTTTGCCTTTTTATATCCGCCGCTGCGCCAGTAGTATTTTGTCGCATCAATCCCCACTTGAAATGGACAGCCAGAATGCCAGTTGGATGGGACGGCAAAGCCCTCAGTGTCCGGCTAAAGAGCAGGGTATAGAGCAAATTGAACAGTTTTATTCAAAACACAAAAAATTAGCCTTGATAGTGCCTGTTTATCAGAACCAGCAGGCGCAGGAAACGGTCTGGCTGGACTCAGTGGATGAAATTGATCTGACAGGTCAAAGACTGCATTGCAATGAACATGGCTGGTTTAGTTTTAACGGCACTCCTCTAACCGATGAAAACAGTGATAAATTCCTGCTCAAGCCAACAAAAAGCTTAATGACGGCCGCTTGTTGTGGTCATCAGTGGCTCAACGGCGAACGTAAAAGCCCCCGGGTGTTGAGTTTAAGAGAATTATTACTGGCCAGCCGGTTAAATTGGCAGAACTTTGCTAAGCCTTTTCAGCCTTAAGTCACATTTTTCCTTAATAAGCCTTTATTTTCGACTTTCCAGTCCGGCCGATTAGCTTCATAATACTTTCATCTCTTCATTTTTTGGTTTGATACCTGCTAAAAAAATCGACTGGGCAAAAAATGAT
>CBIMJC010000337.1:0-4207 GCA_966244125.1 uncultured Rheinheimera sp. | reverse complement strand
TGAAGGTAACAACTAAGATGGCTGTTACCTTACAAAGTACGCCTCGTGCCGACGGTTTTTTTATGCCAGCCGAATGGGCGACTCATAAACAAACCTGGATGGTATGGCCTGAGCGCACCGACAACTGGCGTTTAGGCGCCAAGCCGGCGCAGCAGGCCTTTTGTGCTGTGATTCGCGCCATTGCCCGGTTTGAACCTGTGACTGTATTGGCTTCTGCCGCTCAGTTTGCCAATGCGCAGGCACAGTTAAGCCTGGAGCCAACCACTCACCCGATACGTGTGGTCGAAACCTCCACAGACGACGCCTGGTGCCGCGACACTGGCCCTACTTTTGTCACTAATGGCAAAGAAGTACGGGCTGTTGACTGGACCTTTAACGCCTGGGGTGGCTTAGAGGGCGGTTTGTATTTCCCCTGGCACAGAGACGATCAGGTTGCGCAGAAGATTGCCAATATCGAAGGCACGCCACGTTACCGCACTGAAGGTTTTGTACTCGAAGGTGGTGCTATTCATGTCGATGGTGAAGGCACTTTATTGACCACTGAAGAGTGTTTGCTGAATAAAAACCGTAACCCGGATTTATCCCGCGAACAAATCGAGCAGATGCTGTCGGACTATTTAAGTATCGATAAAGTCATTTGGCTGAAAGAAGGCATTTTTAACGACGAAACCGATGGTCACGTCGACAATATGTGCTGTTTTGTTGGCCCGGCTGAAGTACTGCTGGCCTGGACGGACGATAAAAATGACCCACAGTACGAACGTTCACGTGCTGCTTTAGAAGTACTGGAAAACAGCACAGATGCCAAAGGCCGTAAGTTCAAAGTACACAAGCTGCCTGTGCCTGCTCCTATGCTGGCCAAAGCCGACGAATACGCCACTGTGGATTTAACAGGCGCTGCAGTGCCCCGTGAATCAGAAGCCCGTTTAGCAGGTTCTTACATCAACTTCTATTTATGCAATGGCGGTTTGGTGTTGCCGGTGTTTGACGATGCCAATGATCAGGTAGCGATCGACCTCTTAAGCAAAGTCTTTCCAAAACATCAGGTGGTGACAGTGCCTGGCCGGGAGATTTTATTAGGTGGCGGCAACGTGCACTGTATTACTCAGCAGCAACCTGCCTAATCTCTTCTGTACTACAAGACGGAGCCACTGGCTCCGTTTTTTTTGCGCCAAAGTCAGAAACAATAACAAAAAATCACAAAAACCCTTCATATCAGGTGAGATTGTAAAAACAGAAAAACACAAAAGTTCCACTGGAGTTTCATTTTATTAACATGTTAGGATGGAATAGCATCTGGTTATAAACACGCGCAGTTTCTAGCCAACAAGCTAATAACAAAAACCTGAATCATATGGAACAGAGAACAACACAATGTCAAAGCTAAAACATTCTGCTTTATCCGTTGCTGTGCTGGTTGCTCTTGCAGCCTGCGGTAGTGACGGAGCTAAAAATATTGCTCCACAAGCAACAAATGTTTCTCTCACTAACATCGAAGCAAAAGAATGGGTGCCCATTCCTGGCACCTTTGCCGCTTCAGATGCCAACCAGGACTCATTGACTTTAACCTCTATCAAGGAAGCCGGCACTGCAGTGACAGCGACCAATGGTGTTTATAAACTCAGCAAAGGCACATTGGCTGTCAGTGGTCTGAATTTTGTATTTACGCCAACAGCAGCAGGTGAACAGGTATTTTCTTATACAGTTTCTGATGGCAGTGAATCAGCCACTGCAACAGTCACCATCGCCGGTGCAGGCACAGATCCACTGGCTTATCAGCAATGGCATCTAAAAAATACAGGGCAAAAAGCTTACTCAATGAGTGACTCCTTGTATGAGACTTACATCACGCTGTTGGTTGAACTGGCAGGTTTGTCAGTAGAAAGAGCCACTGCAATTGTTGAATCAATGAAGAATCCAGAAATTCTGGTGGCAGGTGAAGATATGAACGTTGCAGCTGCTTATGCTGCAGGTTCTACCGGCGCCAACACCATAGCTGTAGTGGTCGACTCTGGTCTGGAGATAGCGCATGAAGATCTGCAAGCCAACGTGCTACCTAACCGCTCTATCAATTTTGAGCCGGGCGCCACAGATCCTACCAACCCAACAAGCACTTCATTGTTTGGTGACCACGGTACCAGCGTTGCCGGCTTAATTGCGGCGGTAGGCTGGAATGGCTTAGGTGGCCGGGGTGTGGCTCCGGATGCCAAATTGATTGGTATGAACTACCTGCAGGAACAAAGTAATCTGGCCTATGTGTTAAGCCATGGTGTTCCGGGTAGTGGCATTACTGCGTCTGAACCTCTGGCTGTATTTAACCGCAGTTATGGTATTACCATTCCTGCTGCTATCGCCTATTCAGAGTTTGACGAAGCAGTACAACACTTCAGTGCGACTGAATTACGTTCAGGCTTAGGTGCAGTGAATATGAAATCCAGCGGCAACAGCTTCCTGGATGGCCGTGCTGATTACGATTCAGATTTGTGTGAAGTCAACGGTGCCAATGATTTAGGCCTGACCTGTTACAACGGTAACTTTGAACCATCTCAGGCCACGCCTTATTACTTCAGCGTGGGTGCTGTGAACAGCGATGGCAAACATACCAGCTACTCAACAGCTGGTGCTAACCTGTTGGTATCAGCTCCAGCCGGTGAATACGGCGACCTGGCGCCTGCTATGGTCACCACAGACCAGATGACCTGTTTACGGGGTTACAGCAGCTTTGCCTCTGCAGACGACTACGACAGTTTCTATTTCCCTGGTTTCTTTGCCGGTTTCTACCCCTTTAACAACCCTGGCCATCCTGAAAATGCCAGCTGTAATTACACCTCAACCTTTAATGGAACTTCGTCCGCAGCTCCTAACGCTTCAGGTGTAGTAGCACTGATTGCTTCAGCCAACCCAGCCTTAAGTTACCGCGATATCCGCCATATTCTGGTTTCCACCAGTACTATGGTAGATAAAGACAATGCTCCTGTGGCTCTGGATTTAGCTGATGGCGAATTCCTGGCTCACCAGGGCTGGGTAAAAAACAAAGCCGGCTTTAGTTTCAACAACTACTATGGTTTTGGCCGTGTGAATGCCGGTGCTGCAGTTGCTATGGCAAAAAGTTACAAAACAAACTTAGCTGAAGCTGTCATCGCCGACTGGACAGGTGTAGGTTCTTATGCCGCAACACCAGCCTCTTTAGCTTTACCAGTGCCTGACAACAGTGTGACTGGCGCTACTGTTTCTATTG
Organism: uncultured Rheinheimera sp.; assembly: GCA_966244125.1. Taxonomy (GTDB): domain Bacteria; phylum Pseudomonadota; class Gammaproteobacteria; order Enterobacterales; family Alteromonadaceae; genus Pararheinheimera. The sequence continues at coordinate 969 of CBIMJC010000337.1, read as the reverse complement.
AAGTGGCTGATTCCATAGTACTGGAAGGTACTCAGTTAAAATTCTCCATTGCTAACCCTGAAATGGCCTACGGCTTTGAAACTGTGGACGGTCGTTTCCAGACCACAGCAGGTATAGATTTGGCGATAGAAGTCACGTCTCCTGCTGGTACAAAAAGCGTATTGTTGTCGTCTAAACAGGCGCTGATTTACCCGGCACTGGCGGAAGATTTCTCTGACAATCCAGGTTATATACTGCATGACTCAGTGTTTTTAACCAACGCTTTTTACGGTGAAAATGCCAAAGGCACCTGGACTGTCAAAGTGCTGGATGCAGGCGCTTCAGACTATGCTTCAAGTGGTGGTTTGCTGGAAGTTGACGGTTATGTCAACAATACTGAACCTTCTGTTGTCGAAGGTGTAGCTATCCGCGTATTTGGCCATTAATAGAGGAAGTGCAGAGTTATGAAAATGAAATTAACCTTAGCCGCTCTGGCCGCTATCGGAACCATCACTGCAGTTCAGGCAACAGAAATAAACCCTGAACTGAAAAAGTTTGCCGCAGTGAAAACTGAAGTGAAAAAAGAAAAGCTGAACGAAAACGCCGATTTTGGTGTGTACAAACTACAACCCGATCTGGCATTGGTTCCTTCCAGCCTTGCAGACTCAACTCAACAAGGCCTGTTAAATGGCCGGGCTGTGGTACAACAAGCCGTGGTCAATACAGACGGCAAAGTTAAAACTGATTCAGTGGTGAGAAACCTGCTGACAGGCGAAATCGGTGTGGTGACAGGCCGTATTTCTGTGCTGGCCAAAGATCAGGCATCCTTACAACAGCTGCGTCAAGAGTTTGGACTAAGCATGGTAAAAGCAGTGAATAAGCAGATAGCAATAGTTCAGGCGCCGGCAGGTGCTGATCTGACCGCCCTGCTGAAATCAATACGCGCATCTGGTCTGGTTAAAGAAGCCCGTCTTGATGTGATTGAAAAGC
>CBIMJC010000336.1:0-4234 GCA_966244125.1 uncultured Rheinheimera sp. | reverse complement strand
AGCTGTGGACGCTCTGGGGGGCGCACCCGGCATATATTCAGCCCGTTATGCTGGCGAGCATGGCAATGATTTAAAAAACCTGCAGCAGTTGCTGCTGGATTTAAAAGAAGTGCCACAAGGTGAACGTGCCGCTCAGTTTCACTGTGTATTAGCTTTTGTCCGTCATGCCGATGACCCAGTCCCTGTGATCGCTCATGGTATCTGGCATGGTCAGATTGCCTTTGAAGCCGCAGGCTCCGGTGGTTTTGGCTATGACCCGATTTTTTTACCTGATGATTCGACTGGCACGGCCGCAGAATTAACCGCAGAGCAGAAAAAGCAGCTTAGTCACAGAGGCAAAGCGCTGCGTTTATTGGTGTCCGTGCTAAAAGGTGAACAGTTAAAAGGTGAACAGTTAAAAGGCGAACAAGGCTGATGAACCTTGCATCGACTATACAGCTGCAACTGCCGCCACTGGCGCTTTATATCCATATTCCCTGGTGTATTCAAAAATGCCCTTATTGCGACTTTAACTCCCATGCGGTGAAACAAGGCATACCAGAGCAGGAATACATCAGTCACTTGTTGGCCGATTTACGTCAGGATTTAGCCTATGTGCAGGGCCGTGAAATCAGCTCGATTTTTATTGGTGGTGGCACCCCCAGCACCTTTAGTGGTGAAGGTATTCAGGCTATTTTGGATGGGGTGCGCACAGAGCTTCAGCTTAGCCCGGATTGCGAAATCACCATGGAAGCCAACCCCGGCACTGTCGAAGCCTCCCGTTTTGCCGCTTATGTCGCAGCTGGGGTCACCCGTTTTTCTATAGGTGTACAAAGTTTTCAGGCGGAACAGCTCAAAGCCTTAGGCCGTATTCATAACTGTGATGAAGCCATTAAAGCAGCACAACTGGCCGCTACTTTAGCGCTGAAAAGCTTTAACCTGGATTTAATGCATGGCCTGCCGGATCAGGATGTGACAGGCGCTTTGGCCGATTTGCAGCAAGCCATAGATTTAAAACCGCCACATTTATCCTGGTATCAACTGACCATTGAACCTAATACAGCTTTTGCTTCCCGCCCACCTGTGCTGCCGGAAGACGAAGCTTTATGGGATATTCAGGAGCAAGGCCATCAACTGTTGCAGCAACATGGTTATACGCAGTACGAAATTTCGGCCTACAGCCAGCCAGGTCAGCAATGCCGCCACAACCTGAACTACTGGCGTTATGGTGACTATCTGGGTATTGGTTGTGGCGCTCATGGCAAAATTACTATGCCAGAGACTGGCCAAATTATCCGGCCTGTCAAAATCAAGCACCCCAAAGGTTATATGGATATCAGCAAAGGCTATCTGGATGAGTGCAATCAAGTCGCTCCGGACGACAGAGCTTTTGAGTTTTTTATGAACCGTTTTCGTTTACTCGAAGCCTGCCCTAAACAGGATTTTAGCGCTTATGCAGGCCTGCCCATCACATCTGTGGAGGATGCGCTTGCCAAAGCAGAGCAACTGGGGTTAATTAGCAGTACTGAAACAGACTGGCAAATCAGCCCCAAAGGTACACGCTACCTGAATGATTTGCTGTCGCTATTTATTTGATCCAATTAACTACAAAAAATAATGAAGGTCCAATTATGCATTTACGTTACTCAGCACTGGCGCTGGCGGTAAGCTTAGCAGCAGTAGCAGGCTGTAAACCGGCTTCGACACCGATAGATCAAAGCAAAGTCATTGAAGCCACAGTGGTTCTGACGGAAAATCAAAAAGCCGACGCGCTGTTTGAACAAATTTTCCAGCAAGCTGTTGATAATAGTCCGGAAACTCAAACCGGCCTGGGCTTAAAAACCAATTACGATCAATGGGACGATTTATCTCAGGCCCAGCGTGATAAAGAGCTGGAGCAAACCAAACAGCAACTGGCTTTAGTGCAGGCGCTGAATATGCAAAGCCTCGACAGCAGCCGTCAATTGAGTGTGAAATTACTGACGGCCTCCTTGCAGGAGGAACTGGACGACGCTAAATGGGATCTCTACAGCTACCCTGTTAATCAAATGTATGGCACTCACTCCAATGTGCCGTCGCTGTTGATCAACCAGCACAGCATCAGCGATGAAAGCGACGCCAAGGCTTATATTGGCCGCTTAAAAAATGTCACCACTTACTTTAAGCAGTTGGAGCAACAATTACAGGTGCGGGCAGATGCCGGCATTCTGCCGCCTAAATTTGTGTTTGCTCATGTGATAGGTGCCAGTCGCAATATTATCAGCGGTGCCCCTTTTGACGGCGGCAACGACAGCACACTGTTAGCGGATTTCCGTGGCAAAGTGCAGGAATTAAAACTGGAACAAGCAGAAAAAGATCTGCTGATCAAAGAAGCTGAACTGGCTTTAATTGGCAGCGTAAAACCAGCTTATGAAAGCCTGATCACTTTACTGACCACTTTGGAAGAAAAAGCCGGTACTGAAGATGGTGTCTGGCGATTTAAAGACGGTGATAAGTTCTACGCTACCCGTTTAGCCCGTATCACCACCACAGATTACAGTGCGGAAAAAATTCACCAGTTGGGTTTATCTGAAGTGGCCCGTATTCATGATGAAATGAAAGCCATTATGAAAAAGGTTGGTTTTAAAGGTGATTTACAACAGTTTTTTGCCTTTATGCGCGACGATCCGCAGTTTTATTACCCGGATACCGCAGAAGGTAAAGCAGCCTATTTAGCTGAAGCCACCCGTCTTATCGATACGATGAAATCTCGTCTGGACGAGCTGTTTATTGTCAAGCCTAAAGCCGATATGGTGGTAAAAGCTGTTGAGCCTTTCCGCGAACAATCCGCGGGTAAAGCCTTCTACGAACAACCTTCGATGGACGGCAGCCGCCCTGGTATTTATTACGCCAACCTGTACCGCATGAGTGGTATGCCGAAGTACCAAATGGAAGCTTTGGCTTACCATGAAGGTATTCCGGGCCACCATATGCAAATCGCTATAGCGCAGGAGCTGGAAAACGTACCTAAGTTCCGTAAGTTTGGTGGTTATACTGCTTATATCGAAGGTTGGGGTTTATACACTGAATTGCTGCCCAAAGAGATTGGCATGTACCAGGACCCCTACTCCGACTTTGGCCGTTTAGCCATGGAACTGTGGCGCGCCTGCCGTTTAGTGGTGGACACTGGCTTACACGACAAAAAATGGAGCCGCGAACAGGCCATTCAGTATCTGGTCGACAATACACCAAACTCCAAAGGCGAAGCAGTGAACGCTATTGAGCGTTACATTGTGATGCCGGGCCAGGCCACGGCTTATACTGTAGGTATGCTGAAACTGTTGGAACTGCGCGAAAAAGCCAAAACAGCGCTGGGCGACAAGTTTGACATCCGCCAATTCCATGACGTAGTACTGAAAAACGGCGCTGTGCCTTTGGACGTGCTGGAGCAGTTAGTGGATCAGTATATTCAGGCGGAAAAAGCTACCGCTTGATATAAATGCACTGAATATATGCTGTAGGGGCGCTCCTTGTGGGCGCCCGTTTTTTTGCAGCAAGCCAGCTGCTGAAATCCCCTCTGAAACGCCAAAAGTGACTATTTTTTAAGCCCGGCTATTGATCAAATAAGGTAAAGCTATTAACCGGATTCGTAACAGCTTAGCCGTTCCGTTATGCCGAAAATTTCTACACACTGTACCTTATTCCATTCGTATGGCTTAAGGATATGCTTTGATGTTTACCGTTAAAACCTTCAGTACAAATAGAAAACCCTTAGCGCAGCTGTGCCTCGTTTTATCTTTTTCAGGCTTATTAGCCTGCGGTACAGCACAGGCAGAGACAGCGCCCTCAAGTTTTGATAACCCCATTATTAAATACGACACCAAAGACCCAACTAATCAAGTGGGTGACTTGATCTACACCGCAGATCCGGCCGCTTTGGTGGTAGGAGATACCTTGTATCTGTACAGCACACATGATGAAGCTGTGCCGGACGGCAAAGATTACCGTATGTACGACTACAGGCTTTGGACCAGCAAGGATTTAATCAACTGGCAAAACAAAGGCGCAGTGTTTCGTTACTCTGACTTTGCCTGGGCCAGAGGCGATCAGAAAACCGGCAACGCCTATGCCCATCATGTGATCCAACATAAAGATGCCACAGGTAAAACCAAATACTACTTTTATGCCGCAGTAGAAGGCGGACAAACCGGCGGGCAATTTGGTTTTTCTATCGGGGTCGCAGTCTCAGACAAGCCGGAAGGACCATTTAAAGACC
>CBIMJC010000335.1:0-4269 GCA_966244125.1 uncultured Rheinheimera sp. | reverse complement strand
AAATGCCAATGTCACCAAAATTATCAACCACAGAGCAAAACAAATCGCAGCGCATGCGTTACCTATACGTTACAAAAGCAGTTGGCTGGCTAAAGCTTTCAGCGCCTTAGCCATTAAATACAAAGTCGCGATACTAAGCAGCAGGCAGGCCCAAAGCAAGGTCTGATACCAGAATTTATGCACAGCCTGCTTTACTTTTTGCCAAAAACTTTGTGCTGGCTGCCAATCTGGCACCTGTCGAAACAGCAAAAGTGTCAGCCAGGCCAATAATACCCAGCCGAGTACCACCACAGACAATAATAAGGCAACTTCAAAGACCACAGAGGGGCCTTGTAGCAGGTAATAAAAGCCAAAACCAAAGGCATAACATCCCAGAAACACTAAACCCAAACGCCAGACATACAGCCTTTGTGCCAGTCGCCGGGCCCTTTCAAGCATGCTCATGCATAGTTACCCTGCATCTGATCCACCAAATCCAAAGGATACAAAGGCAAGAGTCCGGCCTGACCTGTCATATCAGCCACCAGCCAGATCTGCTCGAATGGATGTCTGGGCGGAATTTGTAATAAATGTGGAGTTTGTTCCAGCTCCTCTGCATGCCAGTCCGGATGTGCATTGCGGATCACCAGCCAGACTTTTTCTGAGTCATAACTTTTTTGCGCTTTGTTGCTGATGAGTTTATCCAGTGCCTGCAATAAACGTTCGGCGACCGGAAACTGACTCAGTGATTGCAATGCGTCCAGCGTACCACCTTTGAGTTCACGGCCAAGGATTTTCATCGCCTCAGCTTCACTGCCATACAAATGAGCTATTTCCAGATCCAGCCGCTGCTGCTCCAGATAACAGGACACGTCAGGCTTGGCCGGTTGGTTGTGCCAGATATGCTGCATTTTGATCCCAAACTTCTGCTGATACAGCCGCATAAAAACTCTGGCTGCCTGATGTTCCAGTTCTAATTTTTCATCACTACTGCTTTTCATCGCGACCAACAAAGTTATATTTCGTATAAGCTTGTATCTTAACGAAAAAAGCTGTGGTGGTTATGCATTTTTTATTTGCTCTGTTCCTGCTGATAATGCTGCCCGCTGTGGCAGACGAAGCACCATGGGTTTCATTAAAAACCAAAGCTGGCATCAGCCTGAGTTACAGATACAATCCCACTCTGGAAGTCAAAGCCAGCGCTTTTTATCCGGGCAAAGCAGAGAGTTTTTTGCTGTTGTTGCAGGACACCGGCTCGGTGCGGCGTTGGCTGAAACAAAGTCAGGATGCCAGGCTTTTGGACGGCAGCACAGACAAAGTCTGGAAAGTCTACACCCGCTTTAAAGCAGTCTGGCCTGTGAGTCCACGGGATATGGTGACCTGCGCAGATCTGATCAAACAGCACAATAGTCTGAGTATTCAAATCACCGACTGCTCAGATTTGGTGCCGCAAACAACAGACTATGTGCGGATCCGTGATGTAAAAGCAGTCTGGACTTTAACCGCCAAAGCTCAGGGCTTTGAGCTGCAGTATCAGGGCAAAGCCAATCCTGGTGGTGATTTGCCGGACTGGCTGGTAAAACAACTGACCTTAAGCTCGTTACGCTTCAGTTTTATCGCCTTTAAAACCGAATTAAAACGCCCGAAATACCAGGCAAACACAACAGAAATTATTCATTAGACTTAGGTTGTTTTTGTTTTAGCTGCTCATAAGCGCCGGCATTGGTCACTTTGCTGTATCCCATGCCCCTTAAGGTTTCCAGCGCTATGCCAGAACGGCGGCCACTGCGGCAATACAGCTGAATATCAGCGGCTTTGTCTGCTGCAACTGCGGTAATTTTTTGCTCAATTTCATCGTAAGGAATATTGATCGCGCCTTCTAAATGTCCGGCCTTGAATTCTTCGGCTGTACGCACATCAATCCACAGGCTTTGCGCGACCGCTATTGGCCCCCACAATAACAACAGCATCAGTAATTTTTTCATGCCCAGAGTCCTTGTCCATTTAATACCAACAAAAGCATAAAACACAACACTGCCACCGACAACAACGTCATTTTAGGCGACAAACTTAAAACAACAGCCAGAATGATGGTCCAGACGGCTGAAGTTGCATTCAGAACAAACAAAACCAGGGCAGAACCTGTCAGTACAGGCAACATATTCATCAGCTTTAAACAAAAACGCTGCTTTGGGGTGCACCAGCTTAACCAGAAGTAGTGCTGTGATAACAACTGCTGCTGCCAGAGTTTTTGCTGCGCATAACACAACAGCGCTAAACCCCAGATAAACACACAATTTATAAAAAGCAAAGCTTCAGCTTTCAGCTGTTGCACCAGCCAGTACTGCCACAAAGCCAAGACAAAAATAATCAGTAATAACAGGGCTTTATTTTTTTTATCTCCGATAAACCAATACAGCCAATACCGAAACAAAGAACCCGCCGAAAAGGGCTTGCCATCCAATTGATGTTTCAAAGCCTTCTCGCTCAACATCACAGCTAATAGCGGCAGACTCCAAAAGCTAACTACAGGCAACACAAAGACAGCAAAAAGCGCCAGCCAGCTGGTCTGGCGGGCTTGAAAACCCCAACATAACACCAGAAGTACCAACAGCAGCTGTGTTGCATCCAGCCATGCCAGAGTCTTGCCACTGAACAGCAGATAAATAAAGACCGGCACGGTAAAGAACCAAAAGGGCAACTGATTCAGCAGTGCCAATAACTTATTGCCAGTCCGGGCCACAACAGCTGAAGGTGCCAGACTTTCGACAAAATATTGCTCAGCCACGGATTTTTGCTGCCAGGCTATGGCCCCCTGCCAGCACAACATCATCACCAGTAACATCTGCAGATAAGGCCATCGCTCTGCCGTACTCAGCTCTGGATTAAATAACTGAAAGCCCAGTAACACCAAAGGTGCCCAGAGTCCTATCAACGCATGGCCAGCCACCAGCAACAGCATCAAAGAAAACTGTTTTAATGGCGCAAAAGCGTGCCGGGCCTGTTGCCAGAACAACTCATAACGGAACAACAGATAAGTGCCCACCGGCCTTTAACTCCAGATGTTGATTAAGCTCCAGCTGAAAACTTTGGGGGGACAAATGACTGGCGATCAGCACCAAAGCGCCCCGCTTTTTGGCGGCCTCCAGCTGCTTTGAGCAATAAACTAAGGCATCAGGGTCCAGTGCGTTAAAAGGTTCATCCAGCAACAACAACTGTGGTTTTGCCGCCAAAGCCAGGGTTAAACTCAACTTCTTTTGCTGCCCTAAGGACAGGACCGCTACGTTTTGGCGCAGCAAAGGCTCTAATGCAAAAGCTCTGGCATGCAACAGCAACTGATCCATAGCTGTACCGCGACACCGGGCCACCAGTTGTAATACCCCTTCGACTGTATTGTCCTGTAAAGGGGCTACCGCATCAGCGCTGATACTGACCAAAGCCTGATAAGCAGAACTGCCGACCTGATGCTGCTCAAAACGGATCCTGCCCTGCTGTGTGTTATCCAGCCCGGCCAGAATCCGCAATAAACTGGATTTACCAGAGCCATTGGCGCCACTTAACCAGTGCAGCCCGGGCCGTAATTCTAAGTTTAACTTTGAAAACAGCTGCTGTTTGCCGTAACTAAAACTTAAGTTCTCAATACTCAGCATTTAAGCCATCCAACTGGCATAGAGTTCCGCCAGCACAGGAGCGACGGATAACACCAGCAGCAGCGCCATAGCCCAGTTAAATATCCGCTGATACAAAGGCTGATTGAACACAGAACGCAGCAAAGCCCCAAAGCTTAACCAGACCCCCACACAAGGGAAACTAACCAGCAAAAATGCAGCGGTAATTTGCGTGATATCCCACCAGGCATTGCCAGCTACAGTAGTAAAAGCAGCCACAGCACCTGATGCCATGATCCAGGCTTTGCCATTCACCCATTGAAACAAAGCTGCTTGCAGAAAACTCAAAGGTTTAGCATCTGAGCCTTCAATGCTGCTCGGCGTAGCGGAGCCAATTTTCCAGGCCAGCCACAGCAGGTACAACACCCCTGTCACTTTGATCCACAAATGCAGCTGCGGAAAACGTTCAAATACCACACCAAAACCTAAGCCCACTAACAACACCATCAGCGGGAAACCAAAACAAATACCAAAAAAATGCGGCAGACTGGCTTTCACCCCATAGTTCACACCAGAGGACAACATCATGATGTTATTTGGACCCGGGGTAATAGTGGTAGAAAAGGAAAAAAACAATACGGCGAAAAAAACGTCCACTGTAACTCCGGATCTCAAGGGTTTA
>CBIMJC010000334.1:0-4277 GCA_966244125.1 uncultured Rheinheimera sp. | reverse complement strand
TTTTTTTACGGCTAAATTTGGCATGCTGTCTGGCGACAGCAGTTCAGTCGGTTGCTCTCTGTTAAAGCATGGCCGGCCTGTCACGCCGGGGGTCGCGGGTTCGAGTCCCGGCAGCGAAGCCACTTTACTGGGTTTGTGACTCAGTAAACAAAACAACCAGCCTTGAGCTGGTTTTTTTTACGGCTAAATTTGGCATGCTGTCTGGCGACAGCAGTTCAGTCGGTTGCCCGGATTCCGCTATACACTATTGTTTTCTCTTATATTTCCATCCTTCTCAGTGATTTGCGTATTACAATGCATGTTTATGCCCAAACTCATAATGGAGCAGCCATGATCAAAACTGCCGTTATTGGCTATGGTTTATCTGCCAAAACCTTTCATTTGCCTTTTATTGTGCAGCAACCTGAGCTGGAGCTGGTGGCGATTAGCAGCAGTCAGCCTCAGCTGCAACTGGATTATCCGCACCTCAAGCATTATCAAAACGGTGATGAACTGATCCGTTTGACCGATGCCGGGCTAGTGGTCATTACCTCACCCAATGACAGTCATTATCCGCTGGCAAAACAGGCCTTGCTGGCCGGAAAACATGTGCTGGTGGAAAAACCTTTTGTGCTGACAGCAGCGCAAGGGCAAGAGCTGTTTGCACTGGCGGATCAGCAACAACGCCAGCTCTTTGTATACCATAACAGACGTTTTGACGGTGATTTTCTGACGTTAAAGCAAATAGTGCATTCAGGTGAACTTGGTGCTATCCGTTATTTTGAGTCGCATTTTGATCGTTTCCGGCCTGTACCAAGGCCACGCTGGCGTGAGCAACAAGGGGCTGGCACAGGTATTTTGTATGATCTGGGGCCACATCTGATTGATCAGGCCATCGCTTTATTTGGTGCACCTGAAGCGCTGACTGCCCGTTGCCGGGCCTTACGGCAGGGCAGTGAGACTGTCGACTATTTCCATTTGCTGCTGCACTACAGTGACAAAGAAGTTGTGCTGCATTCCAGTCCGTTTTCTGCGCTTCCGACTACCCGTTTTATTCTGCAGGGGGATTTGGGCTCTTACCACAAAACAGGTTTGGATCCGCAGGAAGACGCGCTGAGGGCAGGCCAAAAACCTGTGGGTGAACAGTGGGGATTGGAGCCAGAAGCTATGTATGGAGTAATGGCAACAGCAGATGGCGAACGAAGGTATCCAACTTTAGCTGGTAATTATCAGCGCTTTTATCAGCAACTGGTGGCCGCTTTGCAGCATGGAAAAACCAGCCCTGTGTATGCCGCTGAAGCCTTGCAGGGGATCCGGCTGATAGAGCTGGCACTGCAAAGTCAGCTGCGCGGCTGCACACTGGACATCTGAACCATGGTTGGTGCTGCAGCTCAGATGCTGATGCTCTGTACTTTGTTGTGCTGTGCTTTTTTTCCTGCAGGGGCGCAAAACCTGCAGGCGGCACAGACGCAAAGCAGTGTAAGTCAGACTGCCGGAGCCGATGTTTTTTTACCCCAAAAAAGGCCTGTGGACCTGGGGTTTAATGAAGCGGTTTTGCAGCAATTATTATCACAAATTCAGCACAACACTGCGCCTGAATATCAGCAGCTGCATAGCCTGCTGTTGTATAAATCCGGCGCTTTGGTGGTCGAATTGTATCAAAAGGGCAATAACGACTTTATCAACTTTGAACAAGGGATAAAGTTGGTGAAGGGCCAACAGGATTTTGTCTGGACTGCTGAGCAACCTCATTATGTCGCGTCAGTGAGCAAAGCTGTCACAGCCACCTTAACAGGAATAGCGTTAAAGCAGACAGGATGGACTGTCGACACTACTCTGGCACAGCTGTTACCGCAGCATCCGGCGATCAAAGCTGACCCTGTTAAGGCCAGTATTAGCCTGCATCAGTTATTATCGATGCAGGCTGGTTTTGTCTGGAATGAGTGGGCAGGCGATGATTTAGTCAAACTCTGGCAGCAGCAGAATTTTGTCAATTACCTGCTGCAACAGCCTAATACCGGGCCAGGCAAAAGCTGGGCTTACAACAGTGCTTTACCCAATCTGCTATTACAACTTATACAACCTGAGTTAAAGCAGCCGTTGCAGCTTTGGGCCAAACAGCAACTGTTTGATAAATTAGGATTTAGCCAGTACCGCTGGGAGACTCAACCTGATGGTATTCCCGAAGGTTCAGCCCGTTTATGGCTGCGCCCCCGCGATATGCTCAAATTAGGTATTTTGTATTTGCAACAAGGCCAGTGGCAGGGCGAACAGCTGCTGCCTGAAGGCTGGGTGCAGCAAATGACCAGCCGTCAGGCCACAAGTCCGGCTGGTGATTACGGCTACTATTTCTGGCTACGACAGCAGGATGGCGTGACGTATTACACAGCTGAAGGTGATGGTGGTCAGTATATTGTGGTATTTCCGACACTGGATATGGTGCTGGTTCTGACGCAGGGCAATTACCTGCAATGGCCTCTCTATAAAAATCAGGCGGAGCAGATCATCCGGCATCTGATCCACAGTGTCAGAGCGGGTTCATCTGCTGAAACCGCTGTTATTCGCTGAGCTTTTATTCCATGAGCTTGGCCAGACAAGCTCTGTTACGGCCTTCAGCTTTGGCCTGATACATGGCTTTATCTGCCAGCGTCAGTAATTGTTCTGCTTTAGCACCAGGAAACACTGTGACATAACCCAGGCTGGCGCTGAGTTCAATCGGCTGGTTTTGCCAAATCAGCTGGCAGCCGGCAAGAGTAGCGCGTACCTTGTCGGCAATCAAAGGCAGTTCTGTGGCAGTAACACCCGGGAACAACAATAAAAATTCTTCGCCGCCATATCGGCTGATCAGATCCTGATTTCGCACTACGGCAGATAAAGTGGTCGCGCAGCGACGTAATGCGGCGTCTCCGGCATCATGACCTAAGCTGTCATTGATCAGCTTAAAGTGGTCCAAATCCAGTAAAATCAGGCTGTAGCTCTGCTGTTGTTTTTGCCATAGCTCATGCATGTCCTGCAGTTTTTTTAATATGGCTCTTCTGTTCCACAAACCTGTCAGTTGATCCCGCTCTGCAAACTGACGGATTTTGGCGACCAAACGGGCCAGAGCTCCACCTATCATCATTATGTTAATGGCCAGTATCAGCACTATGTAGGACCATAACAACGGCATAGCTTCTGTGGTGTCTGTGGCGACAAAACGATCGGCGTCTGTTTCAGGCCAGAGCAGGATTAAAGTCCGGCAGAAAAAAATAACACTGGCAATAAACAAAGGGGCTGACATCAGACAAGCCGCGACAAAACCAAAATCCTGTTGTATGGCCTGGAAATTCTTCCGGCTGGCTGAATATAAAAATACTGTGGCTGTGACTGAAAAAACTACGCCCAAAAATATCGGATGCGGTTGATCAAACTGACCTGCCAGCAACAACACTGCGGTCAGCAGAAGCAGCAGGCAATCCCGTTTTACTGTAGAAGATAGTTTAAATAACTGTTGGATCCCCCAGCCAATCAGCATAAAGCTGGACAAGGTGGCTATATCTGCCAAAAACCACCGCAGTGAACTGGCTTCAGCAGTATGTACACTTAGCAGATAAGTGCCTGCGCTTAACAACATATTGGCAGAAAAAAAGCGGAAGCTGGCTTTAGGAGCTATACGCAGCGGCCTGACCATAAAACCCCAGGCAATACCGGCAATCAAAGCCAATAACCAGATAAAAGAGATCAGTAATTCTGTCCCGGGATGACTATTCATAAATTTTTAGTTCTGTCCGGCGTTAATAAAACCACTTTATTAAACGCTTTAAGTCGTCTGCGAAACCGCAGTTTAAAAATTCAGCGTACTACATCCTGACAGCTGATCATTGATTTGTATACAGAAGTTAAAGGGAGCTTTACAACTGGTCCGACATTATAAAGCGAAACAGTCTGTTCCCGTAGCGAAAAATGCCTTTGCTGCGACAATGAAACAAAAGCTATTGAGTCTACTCAGTTTTTTTGTTGCACAAAATAACTGACCTGAGCCCGTGGATTTAAATAGGCAAACACTTCGGGTGGCAAAGCTTTAGGTTTAATTACTTTTTCAATCGAAAGTTTATTGGCTTCTAATGTGACAATAGCCGCTTCAAGCCTCGGTACATCGGCATCATAAATCAGTACATTAGGATAGAGCATCGACTCTGAATTGACGGCCATCACTATGCCAACTCTTTTATCCGATAGCAGAACCACTGTGCCGGGCGGATAAACCCCCATCATCTTGATCATGACTTTCATTTCCAGATCACCCAGTTTGCCCTTCA
>CBIMJC010000333.1:0-4301 GCA_966244125.1 uncultured Rheinheimera sp. | reverse complement strand
GCTGGGGAATTGTTGCTCAGCGACCAGTGTGTCAGAGGAGCTGAGCATCAGACCCAGCATATTTTCGCCACCAGAACCGCGGCCCGGGCGCAAACTTAAGCCTTGCGGGTCATTGGCAAAATAACCGGCACGAATAGCTTGCCCTTGCAGTTCGCGCTGGCTGTATAGCTGACTTAAACCATAGTAAGTGTTATTCCCGGCAACACCACTTTTGGACACTTGAGCGCCGGTGTGATGGGTCCAGTTGCCCGTGCTGGCCACAGCTTCCAGATGGTAATAGCTGGAAGAAGAAGAGCTTTCCGCATTGAGTAAATTCAACTGATTTTGAATAATCAGACCCTTGCTGCCGTTTTCAGGCAACAGCAGGTATTTTTGTTCTGAGTTTTGCTGTTCGACATTCGGGGTCAGAATAGACAAGCGTGAGTCGGACAAACTGTACTCCAGTGCCAGCCAGTCTTTTTTACACTGATTGCAAGGGCCCAATGATGTGTTATCGCTAAGCTGATTGAGCCAGAAGTTGCGCTCTGTATCGTCATAAGGACTGTTGTAGGCATCGGTAAAACGTAACAGCTGCACCTGGTCGTCCTGTGTTAATACCAAAAGCGCATCCCCAAGGTAGTTAGTGTTCAGCTCGACCCGAACCAGCAACGGCACATTAAACAGATGAGAGGCGAAATCCGCCGGCAGTTGTTTGGCTTGTTGTAGCAGGGGGACGGAAGAAGCTCCGTGCTGAGCATAAGCGCTGGTTGCCAATAAAATGCAACTGACACAGATGGCAACCTGATTTAGTGAAAAAGCTGGCAATCACAGGCCCTCCCCGATGAAACAAGTGCCCTGTATGCTAGATAAGCGAGGGGTGACGAACTATCGGACTAATCTGAGTTTTGCCTTTACTCAGTAATAAGCAGGCGCAGTCAGGGCAGTGAGGTTTCAAACAGCAGGTTCACCACTCCCTGATAAGAACCTGCTCTGTAAAGCCCACTGGAGGCGGGTAAAGCCATAATGATCATATCCAGTTGCTGACCAGTGCTGGCTTGTTGGGCGTTGAGTATCAGTTGGGAAGAGGTCGTTAATAAGGTTCTGTTCAGCTGTACCTGAAGCGGAATATGCTCCGAAGCGTAACTTAGTTGCGCCGGTGCCAACAGCCGGGCCGAAACTCCGCCCAAACGACTTTGAATATAAAGTTGTTTTTGAATGGGGTTCAGTTGCTGTCGGTAGCTATCCCATTGCATCTGTTGGGTTTGATTCAGCCATGGATCGGACTCCGGAGTGCGGATTTGAAAGTCAGGACCGGGCAGTTGTAAAGACACTGTCACTCTGTGTTCAAAACGCTCTGCGGCAAGGAGCAAAGGGCAGGCCATCAGCATCAACATTAAGACATAACGCATCTCAAAACTCCTGCATCTTTTTCTGCTCACCTTCCTGCAACTCAAAGCGGTAATGGCGACCTGCATCTTTGTGCAGAGTTTTGGTTTTGCCCGGCAGAATATGCTCCAGTATAGGTTTGTCGCAGTTGGTGTTACCGGCGTCACACTGAGTCAGCTTATCCAGCTTGATAGTGGTATTGCCGTTATTGCGGATCACGACTTTGTCGTTGTAGGCCGTGATCTGGGTGTCATACAGCTCCTGTGCCGGATGTACGAAGACGATAGTGCCGTACCCTGCCAACAGATTAAAACCCGCCTGCAATGTGCTGTTGTAGTCAGCACTTTCTTCGGCGCTTAAATTAAAGTTGTCGCTGATGTCCGGCAATACAGGAATATAACGCACCCGAAAGTAACGCTCTTTATCACGGGGGCCTACAAACAATAAACGCGCTGACTGAATGCCTGATGCCGGAATAATCAGGCGGGCAGGGCTGACAATTAAGGTATCGGCGTTTTGGCTGTCGCCTAAAATCTCGCCTGCCTCCACTTCCTTGGGGACGCCCTTTTCGTCATAAACAATTTCATGCACAGTCACCCGAACAAAGGCTGTGGCATCTCCAGCGTTATAAATTCGTTTGAGTTCAGTGCTTTGTTTTCCACTGATATAGTCGTGCAAAGTACCGACGTTGATATTAGGGGCTGCGGCGTAACTGGCTGAAGTCGTCAGGCCAATCAGTACTGTGAGTGTTTTGAGCAGAGTGCATAGTCTGTAGTGCATTTCAGGTCGCTCCTTAAGGTCAATTAACCTGGCGGACTATTAAAAAATATTTCCCACCTGTAAGGCGCGTTAATCTAAAGCTTGGCAAATGTTTTGTGGATCGGACTTGTCTGATTTTAGTTATGGTGAAGTGTCAGAGTGACGAGCCCTCAGCCGAGGGCCCGTGGCAGATAAACTCAAATATCTGTAGACATAGACAAGGCTTTATAGTCGTTCAATTCCTGCAAGCGGCGTTGATAGGCCGTTGTTAAATAGTCGATAGCGTCAGACCCTGCGGCATATCGCAGCGGCAGGACATCAGCCTTTGCCAGTTTCACCAGCACTTGCCCTAATTTAGCCGGATCACCAGCCTGTTGATGACTGACCTTGCTGTAGGCCTGTTCCAGTGCCGTAGAGTACTCCTGATAATCCGCTACTTTCGCAGTGCCATACTGCACTGAGCTGCTATCCAGAAAGTCCGTGCGAAAGAAACCGGGTTCTACAATATTCACCTCTATACCAAAACCTTTGACTTCAAGCGCCAGAGATTCAGTAAAACCTTCTATTGCAAACTTAGTGGCACAGTAGACCGAAGCCGCATCAAAACCTAAAGCACCACCAATAGAAGACAGGTTAAAGATCCGGCCGCTGCGCTGCGCCCGCATGACAGGCAATACGGCCCGGGTCACATGCATCAGACCAAAAACGTTGGTGGCAAACTGCCGTTCTACGTCCTGTTGTGGTATCTCTTCAAACACACCTAACTGACCATAACCCGCGTTGTTGACCAGTACGTCAATACGGCCAAAATGTTTGACCGTCGCCTCAACGGCCGCCAGCGCCTGTGAGATATCTGTGACATCCAGAGCTAAAGCCAAAGCTTTGTCTGAATAACTAAATTTTTCTGTCAGCTGCTGCAGATTGCGGCCTGTGACTACCACAGAATCCCCTGCAGAGAGTGCGGCTTTTGCAATTTCAGCACCTATACCCCGGTTTGCACCTGTGATAAACCAAACTTTTTGCTCTGTTTCAGTTTTTGAATTTAAATTCAGATCAGACATAACCTTGCTCCTGTTGAGTGTGTTGCCAAGCGATAATTCGCTATGGCATTAGCTTGGCAGGGCAGCTCTTTGTGGTGGTAGAACAAAACCTGAGCCTCATTGCCTGTTTCTGCAGACTTGAAGTGGACGCCAGGCTTTATCACAAAGATTTAGCATTCAGTGATTTTTTACTTGTAGCCCAACTGATATAAAGGTAAAAAGTCGGCCCCATTTTTTGCTGCAAGCAACAGGACAACTTATGAAAGAGCGTATTGGTTTTATGCACCAGCCGGGCAGTGCTGTCACTGTGGAGTTACCTGACTGGGTTGCTACTTTTGTCGACTGGCAAAAAACATACAGTTCAGATGATGAAAAAATGGCCTTAGCTATTGAACTGTCAAAACAAAATGTCGAACGTGGCACTGGCGGCCCTTTTGGCACTGCTATTTTTGACCGCGCTTCAGGCCAGTTGTTAGGGGTTGGGGTCAACCGGGTAGTGCCTTTGAGCAACTCCACCTTACATGGTGAAACTGTGGCCATTATGATGGCGGAAAAAGCGCTGGGGACTTTTACTCTGGCAACAGACGGCGGTCGCGAGCTTTTTACCTCTTGTGAGCCTTGTGCCATGTGTATGGGCGCTGTGCTGTGGAGCGGCGTCAACCGTATGGTTTGTGCCGGAGCTGCAGAAGATGCGCGAGCTATAGGTTTTGACGAAGGCCCGGTATTTGAGCAGTCCTATCAGTATTTAGAAAAAGCCGGTATGGAGGTAGTGCGCCAGTTTAAACGCTCTGATGCCAAAGCTGTGCTGGATTACTACAAAAACTCAGGTGGCCGCATTTATAACGGCAGAGATTAACAGGAGTTTTTCATGCTATTTGTGGTGATGCTGGGTGGTAAACACCCAAAAGCAAAAATTGAAGTGCATGATGTGGTGTTTGTTACAGGCAATAGTCTGGAAGACTGTTATCCAGAGTTACGTCAGCAATGGTTTGGCACTTTGGCTGGTATGCATATCGATTCCTGGATGGAGGTCGATGGTGTCGAGGGTTATCAGGTGCGGTTTTCTGAGCAGGCACCAGCGGCCGATGAACTGCGGTTATTTTTTATCAACTTAGGTGGTTATACCCCAGGCGCTTT
>CBIMJC010000332.1:0-4320 GCA_966244125.1 uncultured Rheinheimera sp. | reverse complement strand
GTCGCGGCGGATTAGGTATCGAAGGTTATGAAGACTTTATCCAGACTGATGCTGCCATCAACAGTGGTAACTCGGGTGGTGCTTTAGTTAACCTGAAGGGTGAGCTAATCGGCATCAATACTGCCATTCTTGGCCCGAACGGTGGCAACATAGGTATAGGCTTTGCCATCCCCGCCAATATGATGAAAAATCTGGTGGATCAGTTTATTGAATATGGTGCAGTTCGGCGCGGTGCTTTAGGTGTTAGCGGCCGTGATTTAACTGCCGAAATAGCCAAAGCGATGAAGGCCAAAACCAGTAAAGGAGGTTGGGTTGGTGAAGTGGTGCCAGGCTCAGCTGCCGACAAAGCCGGACTGAAGAGTGGTGATATCATTACTCATCTCAATGGTAAACGCATTGAGTCTTTTACTGAGCTACAAGCCAAAGTAGGCACTTTAGGTGTGGGTAAAGAAATTAAGCTGGGTGTATTGCGGGAAGATAAAGAGCTGACCTTAACCGCAAAACTTGAAGCGAAAGATGTAACCACGGCTGAAGCTAAAGTACTGCACCCTATGCTTGACGGCGCAAGCTTAGCGGATGGTAAAACACCGGATGGCGAAAACGGTATAGTGATAAATGCAGTTGCAGATCGCTCTCCAGCCGCCGCCTTAGGGCTGGAAAAAGGTGATGTCATTGTAGGCGTCAGTCGCAGCCGGGTGACCACCACCAAAGAACTGCGCGATATCCTGGGTAAAAGCTCAGGTGTGATCGCGTTGCAGGTACAGCGTGGCAATCGTATCCTTTATGTATTAATACGTTAACTTTTTGCAGTAGCAAGCCTTTGGCTTGCTACTGCAACTTCTGTTTTAGTGTTATGCTTGCAAAATCTTTTAGTTTCTTAATTTCTTCCCGTGCCCAAACTTCTGATAAGCCTGTTAAAAAGTGTTGCTTATGGCCTCGCTCTTGCCATGTTGTGGCTGGTTTTCTTTAACCAGAACCAAGGCATAAACCTGAACTTTTGGCAGCAAAAAGAGCAATTACCTGCCCCTGTGTCTTACTCTAAAGCGGTACGAGCCGCAGCACCTGCAGTGGTCAATGTCTATACCAAAAGTACCACGCAAGACCCCCGTTCTTATCAGAACCGCACTATAGAGCGTCAGGAGCTGGGTTCAGGTGTCATTATGAATGCTCAGGGTTATGTGCTGACCAACTACCATGTAGTCTACGGCGCGGATCAAATCTCAGTTGCTTTACAAGACGGACGTGTCTTCGATGCGGTGTTGATTGGGCAGGATCAATTAACTGACTTAGCTGTGTTGTATGTTGAAGCAGATAATCTTCCTGTTATCCCTCAGGATGCCAGTTTAGAGCCACAAGTCGGGGACGTAGTACTGGCGATTGGTAACCCTTTTAATTTAGGCCAGGCTATTACTCAGGGTGTGATCAGTGCAACAGGCCGAGCTGGTTTAAGCCCTGCCAATGGTTACGCCGATTTTATGCAGATGGATGCGGCTATTAACGCGGGCAATTCAGGCGGTGCCTTAATTAACAGCAATGGCGTATTGGTCGGTATCAACACTGCAGCTTTCCAGCGTCAGCGTAATCAGGATATTCAGGGCATATTTTTTGCGGTGCCTTACAGGTTAGCCAGTAATGTATTGCAAAAGCTGATTCAGCATGGCCGGGTGATCCGCGGCTATTTAGGGGTCAGTGGTGATCCTGTAGTCAACCCCGCAGGCGATCTGATGATATCCACAGCCCAAACTTTGTTTGGTGTGAAAATCAGCGCTATAGAACCTTTAAGCCCGGCCGCTATCGCTGGTCTGGAAGTGGGTGACATACTGCAAAAAATCAACGGTGTGACCTTAACCAGCGTACATCATGCACTGGATGTGATTGCCGAAACCCCACCAGATACAACGTTACAGATGTCGATAGAGCGTAACGGCACAGCCTTGACTGTACCAGTGGTGATCCGCGAGCTTAATTAACAAACCTCAGCAGAAGGTCATAAAAAAGCCAGTGTTCATCACTGGCTTTTTATAAGGTCCGACACCAAAACATCAGGCAGGAGCATTGATCCTTTGGATATTTGCGCCTAAACCTTTGAGCTTGTGTTCTATTTGTTCGTAACCACGGTCGATGTGATAAATACGATCAACCACTGTCTCACCTTCAGCCACTAAACCTGCAATGACTAAACTGGCAGAAGCCCGTAGATCTGTGGCCATCACCTGAGCCCCCATCAGCTTGTCGGTATGCTTAATCAGCGCTGTATTACCTTCCAGCTGAATATCTGCGCCCATACGTTGTAATTCAGGCACATGCATAAAACGATTTTCGAAGATGGTTTCAGTGACCATACCCACACCTTCAGCCACCACATTCAATACAGTAAACTGTGCTTGCATATCGGTAGGAAAACCCGGGTGAGGCACTGTTTTTACATTGACTGATTTTAAAGTGCGGCCCGTCATATTCAGACGGATCCAGTCTGGTCCTGAGCTGACGTCAGCACCCGCTTCACGCAGCTTTTCCAGCACCACTTCGAGCTCAGTTGGCGATGCATTTAGGCAGGTCACATCACCACCAGTCACAGCGGCAGCCACTAAGAAGGTACCGGTTTCAATACGATCCGGTAATACAGTGTGATGTGCACCATGCAGCTTTTCTTTACCTGTAATACGGATAGTGTCTGTACCAGCCCCTTGAATATCGGCGCCCATAGCGATCAGATACTTGGCTAAGTCCACCACTTCAGGCTCACGCGCTGCGTTTTCAATGATGGTTAAACCATCAGCCAGCACAGCGGCCATCATCAGGTTTTCAGTGCCTGTGACACTGACGATATCCATAAAAATGTGGGCACCGTGTAAGCGGCTCGCCCTGGCTTTGATATAACCGGCTTCCACTGTGATCTCAGCACCCATTTTGCGCAAACCATCTATGTGCAGATTCACCGGACGAGCGCCAATAGCACAGCCACCAGGTAACGACACTTCAGCGTGACCAAAACGGGCTAACAAAGGTCCTAACGCCAGAATAGAAGCGCGCATGGTTTTCACTAAGTCGTACGGAGCCATCTGACTGTGAATAGCTGTCGCATCCACTGTTACCTGATGGTCGTCACGGCTGACTTCAGCACCAAAAATACGCAACAATTTGAAGGTGGTATCTATGTCTTTTAACACAGGTACATTGCTTAGCACCGACGGCTGTTCTGCCAGAATAGTGGCAAATAAAATAGGAAGTGCGGCGTTTTTAGCGCCGGAAATAACAACGTCACCTTTTAAGGTGGCGCCGCCTGAAACCAGAAATTGTTGCATCTTTAACTACTATACAGGTGGGTTAAGTAATTTTTCACGGCGCCATTGGGTCGGCGTGAAGGTTTTTATCGAAACGGCGTGAATACTACCATCTGCAATGGCTGCCATCAAAGGGGCATAAATCATTTGTTGCTGTTTTACCCGGCTGACCCCGTCAAAACAATCTCCTATGGCAGTGACAGCATAATGATTGCCCTCAGCTTTGACATAAACTTCGGCAAGCTTCAGCTCTTCTGTTAACAGCTGTTCAATCTCATTACACTGCATTACTTTTATCCTCTTTTACCAGCGGCAACAAGGCCAACACATCTGACAATTGTGCCAGAGAAATTAACTGCTCCGGCACATGACGCATTTGGATCTCTAATCCCTGTTTAGCCGCCTGGGCCACCTGATGTAATAACCAGGCAAGCCCTGCTGTATCTACCAGCGCCAATTCACTGAAATCAAACACTATTGTGCCACTTAGTTTTTTTAACAACTTAAATGGCCACACAGTGGGCACTGTATCCCGATCCAAAGCACCGGTAAAAAACAGTTGTTGTTCTTGCTGACTAATTTTTAGCATCATTACCCTGCAGAGGTGCTGTGATAGGAGCTTTTGATTTTTCCACTAACAAAGCAGTCACGCTGGCCAGACCTTGCTGACGGATCAGGTTACCCAATTCGGCTCTTTTGCTGTCCAGCAGAGAAATACCTTCAGCCACCATGTCAAATACCTGCCAATTTGCAGAATCTTTGGCCCGGCGCAGTTTAAATTCGATATTGATATCTGGTTTACCCGGATCAATAAC
The DNA here is from genome assembly GCA_966244125.1 of uncultured Rheinheimera sp. Lineage (GTDB taxonomy): Bacteria > Pseudomonadota > Gammaproteobacteria > Enterobacterales > Alteromonadaceae > Pararheinheimera. The sequence continues at coordinate 221 of CBIMJC010000332.1, read as the reverse complement.
GCGGGTTTTGATGGTGACAATGTTCTGGTTACCTAAGGTTTTAGCAGGTTCAAAAATCACTTTTTGATTTTTGTACTGGGTCAAAGCACCGGCATAAGTAGCCACCATATAGTCTTTAAAGGCCACCACAAAAGCATCACGCTCTTCTGGTTTGGTTTGTTTAATGTAGTTGCCGATCACGCGGAAAGCTGCGTAGCGACTGTCGATGTAAGGCACCAGCT
>CBIMJC010000331.1:0-4380 GCA_966244125.1 uncultured Rheinheimera sp. | reverse complement strand
CAGCTGGATTTAGTGCAAGGCGGTTTTGACTGCGCCATAAGGCTGGGCCAACTGACAGACTCCAGCCTGCAGGCCAAAGCCTTAGGCAAACGCACTTTGTATTTATGCGCCAGTCCTGACTATTTGCAAAAATTTGGCACACCTGCAACAGTAGCCGAGCTGCATCAACACCGCTGTTTAGTTGGCTCTGTTGATTTCTGGCGTTTTGAGCAACAAGGCCAAAAACTGCAATTTAAACCTCAGCCTTATTTACGTTGTAATAGTGGCGTGGCATTAACAGATGCAGTGCTTAAAGGTTTAGGTATCACCCAACTGCCGGATTATTACCTGCAACCTTATTTGGAGGACGGCCGTTTGGTAGCGCTGCTAGCAGAGCAACAACCCTCCGATGAAGGGATCTGGGCCTTGTATCCTCTGAACCGGCATTTACCGGTCAAAGTGCGGTTGCTGCTGGATTGGTTGCAGCAGGGGTTGGCTTTGAAACCCAAACAACAGGCTGTAACTGGCTAGCGCTCCCAGATCACGAGAGGCTCAGTGCCCCCTGCTGGATCACACCAGGGTATGACATTTTATAGGGCAGTGAACCATTGCTCTGTCGGGTAATATCAGGAATACCCCATAACAATAAAGGATGATGAATGAGACCAATCCCGATTTCTACACTCTTGCTTGGCACTATGCTGCTGTTGGCCTGCGCTGCCCCCAATACAGTGAAACAACAGATAGGTGAAAATGCTGTGATTGAGCGGGTTACAGAGGGCGACTATCAAGGCAGATTTCGTAACTTATACCCAAGTACCGAAGCTGAGCGCCACTATCCTGTGACCTGTGACAGCCAGTGCTACCCGGCTCATCCAAAACTTGTGTGTAGTTCACCAGGCCAGGATTGCCAGTATACAAAGACACAACAAGCTCCGGTATTGAACACAGGCTTTACTTTGCAATGGCTGGGTCATGCCAGCTTTGTGGTCAAAACCCCGGATGGGCAGCAGCTATTATTGGATCCGGTGTTTGGTCAATTTGACTGGCCTGTTAGTTGGGTACAATGGTTTGCCGGCATTATCAAAAGACCTTATACCCCGACTATCAGCAGTACAACTTTGGCAGAAACAGATGCAGTCCTGTACTCCCATTTGCATTACGACCATTTCAGTCATCAGAGCATCCAACAAATAGGCAATAAACCTACTTATTACCTGCCCCTGGGGATGGCTGATTATATGCCAGAAGGCGGATACAAGATTGTTGAGCACGCCTGGTACAGCCAAAGCCAACAAGGTGAGCTGAACATCAATATGGTACCGGCCCATCACTTTAATAACCGCAAATTGTTTGATGATGACAATAAAGCCATGTGGGGAGGCTGGTTGCTGGAACACCTCGGAAAAACATTGTTTTTTGCAGGGGATACCGGCTATTCAAAACATTTTAACGATATTCAGCAAAAATATGGCGATATTGACATCTGCCTGTTGCCAATAGCGTCCTACCATCATGAAAATCATGGGGCCTGGTATCGTTATGTGCATACCACACCTGAAGATGCCCTGGTTGCCGCCACTGAACTCGGTTGTAAAGTGATGATCCCCTGGGGTTATGGTAATGCCAGTTGGCAGATGGGAGATATTAGCTCTCACTCCCCACTATTGCGCTTGTTGCATATGCAGCAGCACCTGAATAGTCAGGTGCCGCTGCTGATTTTAAATGAAGGCGAGAAGGTGCAGTTATAGTAGCTTTGTATCAGGCAACGGGTTTTAAACGGGCTTTTTCTGCCAGTTTATCGCCCAGTTTGCCTGTAACAGCCCAGACCATTAAAGCCACCCAGGCTATCCAGGAAAAACCTGCCGGTAGGTTCAGTAAAGCAATTTTAGCTGCATGCTGGCGATTAAAGGCCAAAGCCAGCAAGCTTGGCAAAAACCAGACGACAAAAAACAACAGGCCAAAGCCGACTAAAAACACCAGATCCGCTTGTTGCCATGCCTGGACAAAGGATGCGAAAAATTGTTGTAAAGTATCCATGTCTTACTCCTCGTTTGTGTTCATTTCAAATTTGTTTTGCAGTACAGATGCGACCAGCCAGAGCACCATAAAAAGCACCAGGAATTCGGCGTCAGTGAAGTGGACCTGATTGCTGAGCTCAGACACGCAGTAGTTTAAAGTTTCCATCAACTCATCCTCGTTTTGATTGTGAAATAGGTCAGTTTTAAAGCGTTCAAAATTAAAGTTTCAAATCAGACAGAGAGGCCAACTCAGCTTTCAGCTTATCCACAGACCAGGCTTTGCCCTGCTGCACTACGGTATGCACAGTGTTCAGTGCATTCAGGTCTTTGAGTGGATTGGCATTGAGCACAATAAAGTCCGCAACAAAACCTGTTTTCAGTTGACCATGATCATTCAGTCCCAGATGCTGAGCCCCACCGCTGGTTGCCAGTTGCAATACCTGCCAATGGCTAAGGCCTGCGACCTGACTCAGTTGTAATTCACGCAGATAAAAAGGTCCGCTGGCCACGCTGTCCGTGCCAATGGCAAGCGGCACACCAGCGTCATACAAGCGTTTGAACAGTTGTTGTACCTTGGGGAGTTGTTGCTGTGCTGTAGCCAACTCTTCCGCTGACCAGTCGTAACCCGGCGCAGCTAATGTTGCGCGCCAGCCTTTGCGCATTTCTGGGTGATAGACCCACATGTCCTGTTCCGGGTATAAGGTGTCCAGCTCCCGGGCGAAATAAACCAGCTCATTGACGACCAAAGTCAAATCGATACGGGTTTGTTGGCGGGCCAGTGTCTGGATAAGCTGTTGCATGGGCTTGCTGTCATAATCCACATACTTAAACCAACTGTATACAAATCGGGCACTGTGCAGATTTTTGCGCTCTGCCAGATAAGCAGCTTTATTCTCCCCCGTCAGCAGCTCAGCACTGGTGGGTAAAGCGTGAGTTAACATATCTATGCCCAGGTCAGCAGCATACTGCCAGCTCACAGAATCCAGATGGGCTATGGTTTTTAAACCGGCCGCTTTGGCCAAATTTATCCCCATCGCCACTTCTTCTTTGGTTAAACCCTGATAGAGTTTGATGTACTCGACACCCAAGGCCTTTTGTCTGTTGATTTCAGCTTGCCAGGCCGCCTGGTCTTTGGGATGCACAGAGCCCGCTAAAATAGGCGTAGGCTCAAAGATAAAACCAGCATAACTTAACTTTGGCCCTGGCCAGTTTCCTGCTTGCTGCTGTGTGGCATATTCTGCGTTCGCTTCCGGATCACCAGCAGGGCTAAAGGCGGTGGTCACTCCGGTCGCTAAAGTACTGATTGCGTGATAACGCGTCAGCTGGCTGTGACCTTTCATGCTGATCACAGGTTTACCATCCTGCATTTCCACCCTGTGCGGGCCTGCGGTCAGGTGCAAATGCACATCAATCAGACCTGGCATCAGATACTGATCCTGAATATCCACCTCTTTGTTGGCCACAGGTAAGGTTGTATCTGCTTGTTGCTGGCCCATTTGCACTATGCGCCCTGCTTTGACCAGCAGCCAGCCATTTTGGATCTCTTGCTCTGTAGCGGGATTGAGTAAAGTGGCATTGTGATACAACACGGTTTCGGCCTGTGGTTGGGCAAGCGCCTGCAATGCAGGCCACACCGCCATCAGACAAAACACTACCGACTTTTTTAAAAACATTGTTTTCATGGTAAGACTCCTTAAAAAGCGAAATGAAGTTGTTGTGTTTGCTTAAGAAGTCGGGAGCATTTCGTTAGCTGTTACAAAATTTTTTTTATTTATTTTTGTAACACTTTACCGCTTAGGGCAGACTTAATTCGAACAGAGTAATAACTTCGATAAGAACTATAAGATACTGAACAGGGAGGTTTTTTTGACGCTATCCAACAGCGGCCTTATACCGCCGGAACAATTTTTACTGCAGTTGTGGCATCAAAATCAGGGCGCGATCAGCCGCACTCTGATGGCATGCGAAGCTGATCCGGCAGCACGGCAGGATTTAAAACAGGATATTTATCTGGCATTGCACCAGTCCGCTGAGCGTATTCAGGCAGCAGAGATGCCACGCGCTTATTTGTTTCGTATTGTGCACAACGTGACAGTGGATCATATAGCCAGAGCCAAACGCCAGCAGTGGCAGCCGCTGGATGAAGATAGCCTGCACCAGTTTGTGCAGGATTGCCCGTCGGCAGAAGTTGGAGAGCAACAACAAAGCCAGCAGTTGATGCGGGCAGTAAGGCAACTCTCGCCAGCTAACCGTCAGGTGATCTTGCTGGCGATGGAAGATTTGGATACCCCTGAGATCGCAGAAATTCTGCAATTAAGTCAGGGCGCAGTAAGAGTGCGGTTAAATCGCGCTAAGACAGAACTGATGGAGATCATGCACC
>CBIMJC010000330.1:0-4392 GCA_966244125.1 uncultured Rheinheimera sp. | reverse complement strand
GATATTTTAGGTGCTGATTTGATCCGTGCTTTAAAGCAGCTGTATCCGCAAGCCGAATTTTATGGCATAGGCGGCGAGCGGATGAAAGCGGAAGGCTTTAGCGCTTTGTTTGATATGGAAGAGCTGGCGGTGATGGGCATAGTGGAGGTGTTAGGCCGCTTGCCACGTTTGCTTAAGGTTCGCAAAGAGCTGCTGGCACATCTCACAACCACCCAACCTGATGTCTTTATCGGCATAGACGCGCCGGATTTTAATAGTCCGGTGGAGCTTAAACTCAAAGCCGCTGGTATTAAAACTGTGCATTATGTCAGCCCTTCGGTTTGGGCCTGGCGGCAAAAACGAATTTTTAAAATCGCCAAAGCCACCAACATGGTGCTGGCGTTATTACCTTTTGAAAAAGCCTTTTACGACAAATTTGCTGTGCCCTGCAGCTTTGTTGGCCATACCCTGGCCGACCAAATGCCGCTGCAGCCGGATAAAGCTGCGGCTAAAACAGAGCTGGGCTTAAAGCCCGATGCGCCAGTGCTGGCGATCATGCCTGGCAGCAGAACCAATGAAATCAAATTGTTAGCTGCAGATTATTTAAGTGCTGCTGCAGAGCTTAAAGCTCAGCAACCGAATTTACAGCTGATTTGTAATATGGTGACAGAACAAAAAGCAGAGTTGTTCCGCCAGATCAAACAGCAGGTTGCGCCTGATTTAGTAGTACAACTGGAAATAGGCAAAGCCCGCACCGTTTTAACTGCGGCAGATGCGGTCTTTATTGCCTCAGGCACAGCCACGCTGGAAGCCATGTTAGCCAAAACCGCTATGGTGGTCGGTTATAAGATGAACTGGCTGACACATCAGATTGCTAAACGTTTGGTCAAACTGAAGTTTTTCAGCCTGCCGAATTTATTGGCCGACAAAGCTTTAGTGACGGAACTGCTGCAGGATCAGGTCACAGTGCAGAACTTAGTCAAAGCTATGGCGCCTTTATTACAGGATCAACAAGCGCAGCAAGCATGCGTGGGTTCTTTTACAGAGCTGCATCAATTAATCCGTTGTAACGCCAGTGAGCAAGCTGCTGCAGCTATAGCAAAAGTAATGGAAGATGCGGTATGAGTCTGAAAGCTCTGAATGCTGAAACTTACCAAAGACCACAGGTACAACTGATTTGTGGTGTCGACGAAGTAGGGCGTGGCCCGCTGGTGGGCGCTGTCGTGACAGCTGCAGTGATCCTTGACCCGAATAACCCTGTTGTCGGTTTAAACGACTCGAAAAAACTGTCTGAAAAAAAGCGCCTGCAGCTTGCTGAAGAAATTAAGGCCAAAGCCTTAAGCTGGAGCTTAGGCCGGGCTGAAGTGCACGAAATTGATAGTTTAAATATCTTACATGCCACTATGCTGGCGATGACCCGTGCTGTGCAGGGCTTACATATCAAGCCGGAATGGGCCTTAATAGACGGCAACCGTGTGCCTAAAGATATAGGTGTTCAAGCCAGTGCTGTGGTCAAAGGTGATGCTTTGGTGCCGGAAATCAGCGCCGCTTCTATTCTGGCCAAAGTGGCGCGCGATGAAGAAATGCAGCAACTGGATGCGGCTTATCCGCACTATGGTATTGCCGGTCATAAAGGCTATCCAACAGCTGAACACTTAGCTGCTATTAAAACCCACGGTGTGATAGCAGAGCACAGACGCAGCTTTAAACCAGTACGGGATGTGCTGGACTCTTTGGCAGAGGCAGCGCATGGCTGAGCCGGGTTTTATTCATTTACGGGTGCACAGCGACTTTTCTATGGTCGATGGCATCAAAAAAATAAAGCCTATTGTTAAAACGGCAAAAGAGCTGAATATGCCTGCGCTGGCTTTAACAGACCAGATGAATATGTGTGGTCTGGTGCGTTTTTACAGCACGGCGCACGAAGCTGGTATTAAGCCTATAGTAGGGGCTGATTTGTGGGTGCAGCATCCGCTGTTTCCGGGCGAAGCCTGCCGTTTATTAATTTTGGCAGCCGACAACACTGGCTACCAAAACCTGACCATGTTGTTATCCAAAGCCTACTTACGTGGTCATGTGAATCACAAGCCACAAATTGACCATGACTGGCTGGTGGAATACAAAGAAGGCCTGATGGTGTTGTCAGGCGCCAAAGATGGCCCTTTAGGCAAAGCCCTGATTAAAGGCAATGCACCCAGCGCTTTGGCTTTAGTGCAGTTTTATCGTGAACATTTCCCCAACAGGTTTTTTATTGAACTAACCCGTACCGGCCGCCCTGACGAAGAAACTTATATTCAGGCCGCTGTTGAACTGGCCGAGCGTGAGCAATTGCCTGTAGTCGCCACCAACGAAGTGGTGATGTTAAGTCCGGACGATTTTCCGGCCCACGAAATCCGGGTGGCTATTCATGATGGTTACACCTTAGAAGATAAAAGACGGCCAAAAAATTACAGTGAGCAGCAGTATCTGCGCTCAGCAGAAGAAATGCTGGAGCTGTTTTCCGATATACCGGAAGCGCTGCAAAACTCGGTTGAAATCGCCAAACGATGTAATGTCACCATACGTTTAGGTGAATACTTCCTGCCGGCTTTCCCGACCGGTGGTTTATCCGACGCTGATTTTTTGGTGTTAAAATCCAAAGAAGGTCTGGAAAAACGTTTACTGCAGTTATTTCCCGATCCGCAAGTGCGTGCTGAACGACGAGCTGAGTACGATGAACGTCTGGATATCGAGCTGGGTGTAATCAACCAGATGGGGTTTCCCGGCTACTTCCTGGTGGTGATGGAATTTATCCAGTGGAGTAAAGACAATGATATTCCGGTAGGCCCTGGCCGGGGTTCAGGTGCCGGTTCTTTAGTGGCTTATGCGCTGAGTATTACCGATCTTGATCCGCTGGAATTTGATTTACTGTTCGAACGTTTCTTAAACCCTGAGCGGGTGTCTATGCCTGACTTCGACGTCGACTTTTGTATGGACAGACGCGACGAGGTGATAGAACACGTTTCTGATATGTATGGCCGCGAAGCCGTGTCGCAGATTATCACTTTCGGTACTATGGCGGCCAAAGCGGTAATCCGCGACGTAGGTCGGGTTTTGGGTCATCCTTATGGTTTTGTTGACCGCATTTCCAAACTGATCCCACCGACGCCTGGCATGACGCTGGAACAGGCCTTTAAAGAAGAACCCCGTTTACCTGAGCTTTATGAAGCCGATCAGGAAGTCAAAGATCTGATCGACATGGCGCGTCAGCTGGAAGGTGTCACCCGGAACGCCGGTAAACACGCCGGTGGTGTGGTAATAGCCCCAACAAAAATTACCGACTTTGCGCCAGTCTATTGTGACGAAGAGGGCAATAACCCTGTCACCCAGTTTGATAAAAACGACGTCGAATACGCAGGTCTGGTCAAGTTCGACTTCCTTGGTTTGCGTACCCTGACCATATTGCAGTGGGCTGTCAATATGGCCAACGAGCGTTTAAAGCGCGAAGGCAAACCACTGGTCGATATCAATACCATTCCGCTGACGGATAAAAAAAGCTACGACATGCTGATGAAAGCCGATACCACGGCCGTATTCCAGCTGGAAAGTCGTGGTATGAAAGACTTAATACGCCGTCTGCAGCCTGACTGTTTCGAAGATATGATAGCCCTTGTGGCGCTGTTCCGGCCTGGTCCTTTACAGTCAGGTATGGTGGATAACTTTATCGACCGTAAACGCGGCCGTGAAGAAATTTCCTATCCGGATTCGACCTGGCAGCACGAGTCGCTCAAACCCATACTGGAACCCACTTACGGCATTATCCTGTATCAGGAACAGGTTATGCAGATTGCGCAGGTGTTGTCTGGTTATTCGCTGGGTGGTGCTGACTTATTACACCGCGCCATGGGTAAAAAGAAACCGGAAGAGATGGCCAAGCAGCGCGATACCTTCCGCGACGGCGCTGTCGCCAATGGTGTTGATGCCGAACTGTCGATGAAAATCTTCGATCTGGTAGAGAAGTTCGCAGGTTACGGTTTTAACAAATCTCACTCCGCTGCCTACGCTTTAGTGTCCTATCAGACCTTATGGATGAAGGCACATTATCCGGCTGAGTTTATGGCCGCTGTGATGTCAGCCGATATGGATAACACAGACAAAATAGTGATACTGGTGGATGAATGTGAGCATATGAAGCTCAAACTGATCCCGCCTGATGTCAATTCGGGTTTGTACAAGTTCACTGTCAATCGTCAGGGCCATATAGTCTATGGCATAGGCGCTATTAAAGGGGTGGGCGAAGGTCCGGTCGAAGCTATTTTAGCAGCGCGGGCTAAACACGGAAGTTTCACAGATTTGTTCGACTTCTGTAATAAAGTGGATTTAAAACAGCTGAATCGCCGCGTGATAGAAAAGCTGATTTTATCCGGTGCTATG
>CBIMJC010000329.1:0-4399 GCA_966244125.1 uncultured Rheinheimera sp. | reverse complement strand
TGGTGAAAGCGAAAAAAGGCAAAGGCTCCTACAGCCGTCAGAAGTTTAAACAAGGGCAGAAGCGTGATGATTCTGCCCTTTTTGTTTGCAGTATCTAACCTGCTTTTCCAATTTGTTCGCTCAGTCATTCCTCTTTTTTAAAACCTTTCCCAGATGAAATTTCACTTCATATATCTATATGGAATAAAAAGTCACAAAAAATAACTTTTGCTTCGACATGGATTTCAGTATTATGTGCGCCCATCCAGACGTCTAAACGTTTGGGTGTTTCGGTCTGCTGTTCTGCACTTCACTCTTCCATAGTCGGAGTATGACTGTCAGATCCATTATTGAGCTGTAATTCAGGCAAATCAGTCCGCTGGATGCCGGTTTTGTTGTAAGGGTAAAAACCTATGTTTACTGTTTCACTTCGCTTTTGTGCCTCTTCCGCCACTGCACTTTTGCGTTGTTGTCGAATGCCTCAATGCTCAGAGCGTCTTTGGATGTGCTGCTAAGTCTTTTGCGTTCTGGCTACTGTTTGTCAGTTGCACAAAACGCTGCGGTTTAACCGCTTCATTCAGCTTTTTATAAAAAATTAATTTGTCTGGTCAGGCGTTAAATCCGCCCTGACACAGCTTTATCCAATTTTGAGGTCTTTATGTTAAAAACAACTGGTTCTGGCTTTGCGCCTAAGCTTAGCCTGCTGGCTTTGGCTGTTTCTGTGTTCACTCCTGTGCTGGCAGAGGAAAACTCAGCTGAAAACAAAGTGGAACGTATTCAGGTCACAGGCTCACTGATCAAAAGAGTGCAGCAGGAAAATGCCACACCTTTGCTGCAAGTTACGGCTGAAGATATTAAAGCCAGTGGCAAAGTGACCCTGACTGATGTGTTACGTGATTTGACGGTCAATTCAGGCAACAGCTTCGACGAACAATACACAGGCAGCTTTTCTGCAGGTTCAGCGTCCATCGGCTTACGTGGTTTAAGCCCAAAAAACACCCTGGTGCTGGTCAATGGCCAGAGGGTATCTAACTATGGTTTTGCCCTGAACACCCAGGATACTTTTGTTGATTTAAACGCCTTGCCGTTAAGCGCAGTAGCGCGGATTGAAGTATTAAAAGATGGTGCATCTTCGGTGTATGGCTCAGACGCCATAGCTGGGGTAGTGAACATTATTCTGAAAAAGAATGTGCAGGACACGGAAATTAAAGCCTCGACTGGTGCTGCCACTCAGGGTGGTTTAGAGCAACAGGCCTTGGGTTTAGTGACTGGTACAGGGGATTTAAATCAGGATGGTTATAACCTGAGTTTAACTCTGGACTGGTTTGACCGTGAGCGGCTGGATGCCAGCGACAGGGATTTACTCAGCAGCGGGGATTTCCGTCATTTACCGGGCGGTAAGTTATCCGGCTGGAGCAGTCAGGGCGCCAACAGCCTGCAAAACCCGTCTTCACCTGCAGCTTTTGCAACCTGCCCTGAAGGTGCAGTAAAACGGCCATGGACTGATTTTACGCCGGGCCGCGCCGGTGAAGTTTGTGCTTTTAATGCTCAGCCTTTTAATACCTTACAACCTGAAGTAACCCGCCGTCAGGCCTCTGTACAGGGCACCTATCAGTTGTCGGATAAGCTGCAAGCCACAACTGAGGTGCTGTACAGCTACAACGATTCGGCGATGATTTTTGGCGCACCCTTAACTGTTGGTGCGGGTTTACGGGCTTATGATCCGGTCAACAGCACCTTAACCGATATCACAGTGGCGTTGCCTGTGGGGCATCCGGATAATCCAACCAATGCAGCTTTGCCTTTTGAATACACACTGTTTGATTTAGGCCCGCGCCTGAAAGAAAACAAACAAATCTTCAGCCGGGTGCTGGCGGGTTTACGTTATCAGGGCGATGAATGGGATTTACAATTGAATGCGCTGCAATCGAGCAGTCATCAGCGTGAATATGTAGATAACTTCGTCAATCGTTTCGCCTTTGAACAAGCCTTGCAGGATGGCAGTTACCGTTTTGACGGCCGCGAAAATTCAGCAGAGGTGCTGGATAAGCTGCGTCTGCAAACCCGCCGTCCCGGCACTTATCATTTAAGTTCCATCAATGCCAGTGCCAGCACAGTATTGACTGAACTTGAGCATGGCCCGCTGGCTTTTGCTGCTGGGGTGGATTTACGCCGTGAAAAAATGGATGCCGGTACTTCGCCTGAAGTTTTATCCGGTACTGAATTACGTCCGGCTATTAATCTGGTCAAAGGTGAACGTGAAATTAAGGCGGCTTTTGCTGAATTCAGTATTCCGCTGCTGCAGGATTTAACCGCCAGTGTTGCAGGCCGTTCTGATCATTACGATGATTTTGGTAATGCCTTTTCACCCAAAGTAGGAGTGCATTATGTGCTGGCCGAAGACTGGTTAGTGCGGGCGTCCTGGTCCAAAGGCTTCCGTGCCCCTTCTTTGCCTGAAATCGCCAACAGCAACACCATCAGCTACGGCACTGTGATTGACCCGAATGACCCTGTTGAACCCGGCGCCCGTCGTGGTTTTACCCAGCTTCGTACCGGTAATCCACAATTACAGCCTGAGCGTTCAAAAAACCTTAATACAGGCGTGATTTGGTCCTTTACCCAGCAAGGCAGTATTGGTGTGGATTGGTTCCGGATTGAGCAGGAACAGATCATAGGGGCTGATAACGCCCAGTTTATTGTCAACAACCCGGCTTTATACGCCGACCGTATTAAACGTGATGCCCAGGGCCGCCTGCAGATTGTCAGCAATCAATACAACAATCAGGGCAGCAGAACCACTTCTGGTATAGACGTAGATTTTAACTACAGATGGGATTTAGCTTCGGGTCAGTCACTGGGCTTTAAATCGGTCTGGTCACGTTTAATCAGCTACAAGCAGGCGTTAGTGGCAGGGCAGGCTGAAATTAACGGTGCCGGCAATAACCAGTTTGGTGCTTTACCCCAGTGGAAAAACAGCACCAGTCTGAACTGGTCTGTGGCGGACTGGCGCAGCAGTCTGATCAGCAGCTACAGCAGCAGTTACGAGCAAAAAGTAGCGACCCAAAGCAGCAATCCGGGTTTGCAGGCTAAAGTGGCCAGTTACACTCAGTTGGATCTGCAGGTGAGTTATCTGGGGCTTAGCAATACGGAGCTGGCGTTGTCTGTGGCTAACTTAACAGACAGAGATCCACCTTTTGATCCGGCCGCTGGTGGTGATTATTTTGATACCAGTTTGTACAACCATAAAGGTCGAAGCTGGACCCTGAGTGCGGCTTATCAGTTCTGATCATATTCTGAGTTTTCCGGGCTGCCTTGTGCAGCCCTTTTCTTTGGTGCTGAAGGCATTCAGCTTAGGTTCAACCCCTCCTGCTTATGCTTTGAAACTGCGGAGTAGCCACTCCAATTTTCAACCCACTTATGCATTCAGGGGATCTTATGTTTGAAGCCGAATTCAGTACCTTAGAGCGATTAATTCAGCAGTTAATTGCACAAAACCAACAGCTTACAGCGCAGGTGCAACAATTGGATCAAAAAGAGCAGCAGTTGCAGCAGGAATTAAAGAAAAGCGCCGATCAGCTGGAAACTTTGCAGCTGCATGCGATGGAGTCGGATGATCAAAAGCAAAAGGCACAGCAAAAATTACAGCAACTGACGCAGTTGTTTGAACAGCAATTGTCGGCCTGATCATGCTCAGGCAGCCGTTGGTCGTTGAGCAAAAAGTGGTGATAGCAGGCCGGGAATACTGGTTACGCTGCTCTTTGCAGGAACAAGCCGGGTTGCAGGAAGCGGCACGGCTGCTGAATAGCAAAATTGCGCAGGTACGGCAGGGCGCCGGACATTTGTCGATGGAACAAAGCATAGTGCTGGCGGCGTTAAATATAGGAATGCAACTGGTGACCCAACAAAGTCCTCAGTTGGAAGAATGCCAGCAACGGCTGGCGAAGTTAATGGCTTTAATGGAAAGCAAAAACTAACCAGTTGATTTTATTTAACCGGTTAAGTTGTGGTTCAGCCGGATAAGCCAGACTGAATGAATAAAGTAAGCCAGTGCAGTAACAGGCGTTACAGGATTTTTCGATGGAAGGAGGCAAACATATGACCTACTTTAAGCTGGTGACCACTGCTGCTGCCGCTCTTTATCTGAGTGCCTGCAGCTCTGTTGCTGAAGATCAGCAGCATTATGTGCAGGTGCAGAAAGACAATTCGCAGAAAGTTATGGTTGTGGTGCACAGTGATGCCGCTGTACCAGACGCCTTAATACAGGCCTTTAACCGCGAAGTGCCGACTGTAGCGGCGGAGCAGGGCTTTCAGATTGTCGATGCACAAGCGCGTCAATTGACGGAAGTACCGGCCCTGACCGATGTGGATATGGTGCTTTATGTCGATATTCAGCGTTGGTCTGAGCAGAGTGCTCCTTTAT
>CBIMJC010000328.1:0-4402 GCA_966244125.1 uncultured Rheinheimera sp. | reverse complement strand
TTTGGGGCAGGTGTTGTTTGGCCAAATTCCGCCGCAGCTCGCGCCGTCAGTGCCACAGTGGACCAGCTGGCTGGCCGTGGCTATTTTATGTGGCAGTTTAGTCGTGGTATTCAAAGCCAGGCTGAAGCATGCGCTCTGGGGCTTAGCTTCTGGCTTTATCGCTTATGCCGCCAGTTTATGGGGTGCCTATTATCTTGGACTCGCATTAGGAGCTTTTGTAGGCGCTTTTGCGGTAGGTTTATATGGCAATTTATTTAACCGGCTGATGAATGCACCTGCGAGTATTGTCTCTTTGCAGGGTATGATAGTGCTGGTGCCTGGCAGTAAAACCTATATAGGTTTAAATGCTTTTGTCTCAGGCCAGCAGATGGTATCCACTGAGCAATTGGGTCAGCAAACTTTTTTGATTTTTATGTCACTGGTGGCTGGCTTTATATTTGCCAATGTTGCATTGCCTCCACGGAAGGCTTTGTAGAGGATCCGATGATCCCTGTGCCTGAAAGAATTGATAGTGCAGCGTGACGGCAAGAGTGGCTACGCGCCGCAGCATACAGAGTCTGTTATGACAGCTGTCTGCTGCTGACACAATAAAAAAACGGCTATTCAGCCGTTTTTTTAACATTGGAGTGAAGCGCCTATGACCTGTCAGGATCTTTGACAGGACAGTCACTACGAGGGCTGCGATTAATTCAGCTCCAGTAGTAATTTTTCTAAGCGTTCTTTTAAGTCACTGAATAACAACGGTTTACGCATCAATTGAACTGAGTTTGGCAGGCCGCCTCCGGCTACAATTTCTGCATCTGTTAAGGCTGTCACTACAATGATTTTCATATTCTCGTGGCGTGGAGATAACTTCAGCTCACGGATCATCTGAAAACCATCCAGTTCAGGCATCTGCAAATCTGTGATCAGAATTTGTGGTGCCCATTCGCCAATTTTTAACAAACCAGCTATACCGTTGGTGACAGATTGCAAACTGATAGGTAAACCCCAGGATTCAATTTGCAGGCTATAAAGTTGTTTCAGTAACTCATCGTCTTCGGCGAGTAGAATGCGAACTGAATTATCAACAGGTTGAGTCTGATTTTTCAGCAAAAGGCGTTCGACAGAAGACTGAGTGACACGACGATGACCACCCGGAGTTTTCCAGGCGTCCAGAGCACCTTTTTCGACCCATAACTGCACGGTGCGTAAAGAAACACCAAGTAAATCAGCAGCTTGTTGAGTCGACAATAAAGGTTCTGTGTGCTTACTTTTGTTCATACGGGGCTAATGGGTATCATATTTTGTATTTTTATCAATTCTAGACGAGAACACAGGCCGCTGTCACTTTATTTTTTGTGATTTTCAACCGCTTTTTTTTCAACTATGGTTCCTGACCCTTTGACCTGAAAGGCAAAATAGTGGCGCAGGGCTTTTGCTGCGGTTTTTGCGTTGTGCATAACAGTTCCAGAGCATCCTGCATCCGGCTCATTTCCGACAACATTAATTGATAGGCTCTGGTCAGCCGGACCAGAGGCGCTTTATATCTTAACTGTTCTGACTGTAGCCTGAATAAAGTTTGTTGTATTGCTTTTTTTCCTCTGTCATCACTTTGTGCATCAATGAGTTCCTGATTCAGTTTCCTTTGTAATTCGTCCAGAGCGGCAGGATTTTGTTTCGCCATGCTGAGCAATTCATCAAAAGCGGGCAACGGGGAATAAGTAGATGCGGCCATAACCTTGCCTGTAGACAATTGAAACGGGTTACTTTCCAGTGTAGACCATCCAATTCAGATCGTTGTTCCATCAGATTTGGCCTGATTTTTCACAGAAGCAAAGTCAGGAGACTCTGAATTGGCCGGAAAAAAGTCATGCGTATTGAAAACTTTACTTTGTTGTTTTTGTGTTGCTTGTGGTTGTTTCCTTTATTAGTTTGGCTTTAAAGGTTGACTTGTGTGTGTTTGGTTTTTAATATGCCTGCATTCGTAATTAAATAAATACGTGTTGTAAATATAAGTTTACTGGTATTCTGCTTGCATTTATCAAGTAAAAACCGGCGCTTTGGCAACGCATGATGCAAACAGGAGCATAAAAATGAGCAAGATTGTTGACGATTTACGTATAGTTTCAGAGCAGTTATTAAGTCCTCCGGCCGTATTAAAACAGGCATTGCCCTTATCTGGCGCTGGGTCTGACTTTATTCAGAAGTCCCGCCAGGAAATCGCCGATATAGTGCATGGCCGGGATCCACGTTTACTGGTGATCACTGGTCCTTGTTCTATTCATGATCCTGTGTCCGCTATGGATTACGCCCGTCGCCTGAAGCAACTGCAGCTGCAATACAAAGATACCTTGTACATAGTGATGCGGGTGTACTTTGAAAAACCCCGCACTACGGTGGGCTGGAAAGGTTTTATCAATGATCCGCATCTGGATGATTCTTTTGATCTGGAAACAGGCTTAACCAAAGGCCGCAAGTTATTGCTGGATTTGGTGGAGATGGAGTTGCCTGCTGCCACTGAAGCTTTGGATCCGATCAGTCCACAGTATTTATCTGATTTAATCAGCTGGGCTGCTGTTGGGGCTCGTACAGTGGAGTCGCAAACTCACCGGGAGATGGCCAGTGGTTTGTCTATGCCGGTCGGTTTTAAAAATGGCACGGACGGCAATTTGAATATTGCACTGAATGCGCTGCAATCCGCCGCCAGCGGCCACAGCTTTATCGGCATTAACCAAAAAGGTCAGGTGTCTTTGGTGCAAACCGCGGGGAACCCGGACGGTCACGTCATTTTGCGCGGTGGTTCTAAACCTAACTACGACGAAGAAAGTGTGCAGGCGGCTTTAACAGCACTACGTAAACATGGTTTACCTGAAGGTCTGGTGATCGACTGCAGCCATGGTAATTCCAGTAAAGATCACAACAGACAAGGCATAGTGGCTCAGGCTGTGATTGAACAAAGGGTCAAAGGCAATAAAGCCATTATTGGCATTATGCTGGAAAGTCATATTCATGCGGGTCGTCAGGACTTAGTGGATGGCAAAGCTGAACTTTACGGTGTATCCATCACGGACGCCTGTATTGACTGGGCCACCACGGCACAGTTGTTGGCAGGTCTGGAGCAGCAGCTATCCTTAGCTGAATCATCTGAAGCTGCAGCCTGAGAATAAACTATGAATGAAGTTGTAAATCCTGCAGATCCAATGGCCGCTTTACTGCCACTGCGTCAGCAAATCGATCAATTGGATAGTCAACTGGTTGAATTGTTGGCAAAAAGAGCAGAAGTCACTGCAGAAGTCGGACGGGTAAAACAGCAGTATGCTTTACCTTTGTATGTGCCGGAACGTGAACAGGCGTTGATTAAAGCGCGCCGGCAGCAAGCAGAACAGGCCGGTGTCTCTGCTGATTTAATTGAAGATGTGTTACGCCGGGTGATGCGGGAGTCCTACCAGACTCAGGAAGCTGGTTTTGTCTGTTGCCGTACCCCAGGCGATAAGGTGGTGGTGGTCGGTGGCGCTGGCGCATTAGGCAAACGTTTTGTCAGTTTGTTTCAACGTTCAGGCTACAGCGTGGAAGTGCTGGAACAACATAACTGGCATCAGGCAAAACAAATGGTGCAGGGCGCAGCTTTGGTGTTGATTGCAGTGCCCATAGCTGTGACTGAACAGGTGATAGCTCAGCTGCCAGAATTGGATGCGGACACAGTGCTGGCTGATTTAACCAGCACCAAAACCGGGCCTTTAACTGCGATGCTGACAAAACACAGTGGTGCTGTGGTGGGGTTGCATCCTATGTTTGGTCCTGATATCAGCAATATAGCCAAGCAGGTGGTGGTGGTCAGTCATGGCCGTGCTGCAGAACACTACCAATGGTTGATTCAGCAGTTTAAAGTCTGGGGCGCCGTGTTGACCGAAAAATCCGCGCAGCAGCATGATGAACTGATGCAACTTATTCAGGCGATGCGTCACTTCAGTTCTTTAGTGTACGGTGTGCATCTGGCGGAAGAGCAGGCTGATTTACAGCAACTACTGGAATTAAGTTCACCTATTTACCGGCTGGAACTGGCGATGGTGGGGCGGCTTTTTGCGCAAAATGCCGAGTTGTATGCTGACATTATGTTGTCGTCCAGCGCAGTGACAGGTTTGCTGCAGCGTTATCAGCACCGTTTTAATCAGCTTTCGCATTTGCTCGCTGCACGGGATAAAACAGGTTTAATGGCGGAGTTCGCCAAAGGCCAAGAGTTTTTTGGACCTCTGGCTGAGCAGTTTTTGCAGGAAAGTCGTCGCTTATTACAAAAAGCTTCAGACGAACGTAGTTAAAGAGTATTTCCTTAAATCCTTTCGGTTATATACCCAAAACAATTGGAGTTGCAGTGCGGCGGCAAGTGAACGAGACCCCATGAGCATAGATACACTATGCGATT
>CBIMJC010000327.1:0-4410 GCA_966244125.1 uncultured Rheinheimera sp. | reverse complement strand
CTTTGCGTTGTTGCGAGACCACAAGGTACTGGCTACAATGCCTGTAACACAGGAACTGGAGAAGGCTATGAGTGCTGCTGTAAAAAAGGTCTCGCAAGCAAAGCGTAAAGATCCGCTGATTGATTTTGCCAGCCTTACAACAGTAGGCAGACAGGCATCAAAAGCTGCGCGTGAAAGAGCACTGCAAAACGGAGTAAGTTTTACCTTTGCTCAGCACGGGATGATCAAACGTCGTCACCCGGATGGTCGTACTGAAATTATTCGCCCTATGACTAACGCCAATGATTTCCCTACGCTTGAACAGGATTTATGCCGCGATTGAGGCTGATTGCCGGACCTAATGGTTGAGGTAAAACGACATTAACCAACGAGCTGCGGCATAAATATGAAGTCCCACTCGGGCAATACGTCAACCCAGATGAAATTGAATTAACTTTGCACGAACATGAGCCTGACCCACAAAAACGCTCTCAGCTCGCGCAAACTATCGCCACTGGCCAACGGGAACAATGGCTGCAAATGTTGGTATCTCATAGCTACGAATCAGTGATGAGTCATCCAAGCCATCTTGAATACATCAAAAAAGCTAACCAGCTTGGATTCAAGTGTTACTTGTATTACGTCTGCATTGCGGACCCGGACATCAATGTGGATCGGGTTGATGAACGGGTAAAACTGGGTGGGCATCCGGTGCCCATAGAAAAAATCAGAAGTCGTTACATCAATAGCCTGAAACAGCTCTATGAGATGTCCATGCAATGCCACAGAGTCTATTTTTTTGACAATACCGATTTATTAGTGCCATTTGCTGAAGTCAATTCCAATGGATTTCTTGATGTAAAAGACAAAGAGTACAATCAGGTAAAGCCAGTCTGGTTTCGTGAGCACGTCTTATTAAAATGGAATAAAGACAAGATACGTATTCTGCGTTGATAAGAAACTTAATCCATTGAAAAATAAAACCAATGAGTCACCTAATGATCAGTATTCAAGTGTCTAAAACTTATGTTTGGCCCATCAGATTGGTTTTTATTGCTCTGGCTTTTGTTGTTGCTGATCTGGTTTTAGAGAAAATTGCACAGGGTTATGTCATTTCTTCCTGAGGCACAAAGTATCTGGCAGGAACTACAGTGTTTTATACCAGCCTACTGAAATATCTAGCCCTGGATTTTGTTTTGGTACTTTTTGCTGTTCGCACCATGCCAAAAGAGCACGAGTCAGAAAAGCCAAACTAACCTTTATTCAGAATTACATAGGCTTATGCAGAGACCGAGATACAAGCTTCTGCTGCTTTTTCCACCAAAGTCTTTAATCTAAGTCCAAGATCCACAACAGCATTTGCATTCGTGTTGCCTTTTTGCTTATGCTGCCAAAAGTATTCAGAAGGCCAGCAGCATGATTGAACTTCACCAGTATTGTCCGGAGCAAAAACAATGGCAGATCAGCGACTTTCAGACGCTGCGTTACCCTTTGTTATCTGATACAAAAATCTGGATCAACTTAACAGCCGCCAATCAGATGGAACAACGGCAGGTGCTGGAGTTTTTCCGTATTCACCCTGTGATTGCTGAAGATTTTTTACGTGAACGCCACCCGCCGAAGATGGAATTCAGTGAAAGCTTTAGCCTGCTGATTTTACGTGGCTTTTCAGGCCCCGATTTCAGTGATTATCCGGGGCATAGTCAGATTTCAGTGCTGTTTAACGATCAGGTCATTTTGGTGAAATACCATTGCCCGCTGAATGACAGCAAAATTGATCTGCCCTTCTCTTCGTTTAGCGGCATCGACAGATTTAAAGACTGGGTCAAAAAATACATTCATGCGGTCTCCGGCACTTATCTGGAAAAACTGCTGCAGTTTGAAGATGAGTTAGGTGAGCTGGAAGACAGCATGCAAAGCAATGGCAATGATCAGAAAATGGCGCAAATTATGAAGTACCGTTCGGTATTTCGCAAAATTGACCGCAATCTGGCTTATCAAAAAGAAATGTTTTCCGATCTGTTGTATGAAGAAGATGCCACTCATCCATTTAAACGTCATTTTGAAGCGATAGAATTACGCGATTTTTACGAGAAGTTTGAGCGCCTGCATAGCATGACGCAGATGTATTACGATCAATTAAGCGATCTGGTGGATGGTTATATGTCGACCTCCTCGCATCAAATCAACGAAAAAATGAAAGTGCTGACCATGCTCAGCGCCGTGTTTATTCCATTGACCTTTATTGTGGGCGTCTATGGCATGAACTTTAAGTACATGCCCGAGCTGGAAAACCCTTCCGGCTATTATATTACCTGGGGTTTAATGCTGGCTTTGGCATTGGGCCTGTTGGCTTTGTTTAAAATCCGCCGCTGGTGGTAAAGCGGTTTAGGCGCACTGATGGTTGAAAATAGTCCACTGGATATTGAAGAAATAGTCCGCGACAGTTTTGATGAAAACGAAACTGAACAGCTGGCGGAAAAACTGGACCAACTGGAGCCGGAAGAGATAGCTTTTGCGCTGGAAGCCATGCCGCTGGAACAGCGGGTTGGCACCTGGCTGACACTGGAAAAAGAACAACAAATCGCCGCCTTAACCTACATGAGGGTGGATGCGCGCAGCAACATCTTTAAGCAGCTCGAAACAGCACAGCTGCATGAACTGGTTGAAGAAATTGATGTTGATGATCTGATTGAACTGCTGGACGAATTACCGGACGCTATTTATCAGTACGCCTGTTCACGACTGGATCAAAGTGAAAAACGCTGGCTGGATCAGGCCTTAACCTATGATGACGAACAATGTGGTCGTTATGCTGACCACGACGTACTGATCTTAAGCAAAAACGCCAAAGTGCGGGACGCTGTGCGGTTATTTAAAAAACTAACCGAAGATGCCGAATATCAGGAAGCCTTGTTTGTGGTCGACCGCACCGGCCGTTATGTCGGTTTATTGCAGGGTATACGTTTATTAGGCCAGCCGAACCATATGCCAGTGGTGGAATTTATCGACGCCGAAGCCCCAGTGGTGCAAGGTGATATGGAGCTGGATCAAGGCTCGGATTTAGTGGCCCGCTCCGGTTACAGCGCTTTGGCTGTGGTCGACAGTGAAGGCAAACTCTTAGGCCGTTTATCTATAGGTGAAGCACTGGAAAACGTGCGTCGCAGCCTTGAAGGCCAGTTTATGCATACGGCAGGTCTGGACGAAGAGGAAGACTTATTCGCTCCTATTATCAACAGCGCCAAACGCCGTGCTTTATGGCTGGGTATTAACTTACTAACCGCCTTTTTAGCCGCCTGGACCATAGGTTTATTTGAAGCTACGTTGCAGCAGGTGGTGGCTCTGGCTGTGTTGATGCCTATAGTGGCTTCTATGGGGGGCATAGCTGGCAGCCAAACTTTAACCTTGATTATCCGCGGTTTAGCTTTGGGGCAAATTACGCCACAAACCTACTGGACTTTAATGCGTAAGGAGCTGGGGGTTGGCGCTATTAACGGCGTGCTCTGGGCTTTGGTGATCGCCAGTATTACCTACCTGTGGTTTGGCGACTGGATTATCGCAGGCGTCATCAGCTTTGCCATAGTGATCAATATTTGTGTTGCTGCTTTTAGTGGCGTGGTGATCCCGGTTTGGCTGGAAAAAATGAAAATAGACCCTGCCCTGTCAGGTTCAGTGATCTTAACCACTGTCACAGACGTGATAGGTTTTTTTGCCTTCCTGGGTTTAGGTTCGCTGTTCTTACTTTAAGGCGGTATGGCTTTAATGTAAATTTTTTGATTTTATACAGATACTTGGCTGCTAAAGCACACTAGAATACTCATAACAAAAAAATTGAAGGTGTTGTTATGAAAATTGCGGTTTTATCGCGCAATAGTGAGCTGTATTCAACCCGCCGGCTGGTTGAAGCAGCCCAGGAGCGGGGTCACCAGATTGAGGTGATAGACCCGCTGATGTGTTATATGAACATCAATAAAACCAAATCCGGTATTCACTACAAAGGTGAAGTGCTGGAACAGTTTGATGCCGTGATCCCCCGTGTTGGTGCTTCTATTACCTTTTATGGCACTGCTGTATTACGTCAGTTTGAAATGATGGGCGTCTATGCATTGAATGAATCCAGCGCTATCAGCCGTGCCCGCGATAAACTCTGCTCCCTGCAACTCTTAGCCCGCGAAGGTATAGGCCTGCCTATTACAGGTTTTGCCGATAAACCCGGTGATATCCCGGATTTAATTGAGATGGTGGGTGGCGCACCGCTGGTGATCAAACTTTTGGAAGGCACTCAGGGCATTGGCGTCGTTTTAGCGGAAACCCGCACTGCAGCCGAAAGTGTGATTGAGGCTTTTATGGGCCTGAACGCTAATATTCTGGTGCAGGAATACATCAAAGAAGCCAATGGTGCTGATATCCGCTGTTTTATTATCGGCAATA
>CBIMJC010000326.1:0-4430 GCA_966244125.1 uncultured Rheinheimera sp. | reverse complement strand
GTCCTGTACGTATGGTACGACAACGAGTTTGGTTACAGCACTCAGGTGATTCGGGTGATGAACGAAATGGCTGGCATTAAATATCCAACCTTGCCAGTGAACAAATAAAAATTGCAGTTTTAGCAGGCCGCCTCAGGGCGGCCTTTTTGTTATTTAACCTGGCCAATCCAACTGCTGCGGCTGAACAGTCAGAAATTTAATGTTATGATGCAGCCCCATTTAGACTGCCTAAGGCAGCGTCTGTTACCTAACCAAGTGGATATGTTATGAAAATCACCTGTAACTTTGACAGCGGTAATATTGAAGTGATTAAAGCCGAAGATCCGGCCGATATTCAGCTGGCAATCCGTAAAGACCACAACTCAGATTTCTATCAATGGTTCCACTTCCGTTTACATTCTCAAAGCGCCGAACCTCATACTATTCGTATCCTTAATGTGAAAGATTCTGCTTATCCGGATGGCTGGAAAGGTTATCAGGCTGTTGCCTCGTACGACCGGGATACCTGGTTCAGAGTGGATACCCAACTGGTCAACGAACAACTGGTGATCACCCATTACCCTGAGGCAGAATCTGTGTATTTTGCCTATTTTGCACCTTACAGCTATGAACGCCATATGGACTTACTGCATCAGGCACAAAGCTCAGGTCTGGCACAAATTGTTGAATTGGGCGAAACCCTCGACGGCCGTGACATGAGTCTGCTGGTGGTGGGTGAACCAGCAGAAGGCAAGAAAAAAATCTGGATCACGGCCCGTCAACATCCGGGTGAGTCTATGGCGGAATGGTTTGTTGAAGGGCTGTTAGATCGTCTGTTGGATGAAGATGATGCAGTAGCCCGCACCTTATTAGACAAAGCTGTGTTTTATATAGTGCCAAATATGAATCCGGATGGCAGTGTCCGGGGTCATTTGCGCACCAACGCCGCTGGGGTCAATTTAAACCGTGAATGGCAAACACCCAGCATGGAAAAGAGCCCTGAAGTGTATTTAGTTCGTCAGCAGATGCTGGACACTGGCGTAGATATGTTGCTCGACGTGCATGGTGATGAAAACCTGCCGTATAACTTTGTTGCAGGAGCTGAAGGTGTGCCTTCCTACAATGCGAAAATGCAGCAACTGGAAACCGCTTTTAAAAATGCCTTGTTGGTTGTGACTCCGGAATTTCAGACCGAATTTGGTTATGAGCTGGACGAGCCGGGTCAGGCCAATCTGACTATTGCCTCGACCTGGGTGGCAGAGCAATTTAAGTGCTTATCCTACACACTGGAGATGCCTTTTAAAGATAATGCCAATTTACCGGATCCAGACTATGGCTGGTCTGATGTACGCTCAATGAAGCTGGGGCAGGATACGCTGGTGGCTGTGCTTGCTGTAGTTGATCAACTGCGCTAATCAATCCGTATCAGGGTAAATGCAGGCCAGCCTTGGCTGGCTTGCAAACTTGTTCTTTTGCTTTATAGTGCGCCATAACTTTCAGAGGGTTTTATTATGGCAATTATTTCCTGCCCACGTTGTGCAAAAAAGATTTCAGATAAAAGTCAGACTTGCCAGCATTGTCAGCTGGATCTGACAGGCATGTCTGCTGAAAAAAAACATAATCTGGCCGTACAAAGTCTGGACAAAAAAATTCAGGGGGCGTTAAACCAATCCATGTTAGCGCTCATTTTATTTTTGGCCGGCTTCTGTTTTCTGTATTTCTGGGCCTTAGAGCCGGATGGGTATGAAGCCATGGTATCGCAGGGCATGATAGCCGCAGGTTTTCTTTGGTATATTTACGCCCGCGCTCGTCTGATTTACCTGAAGCGAAAAAATTAATATGGATTTCAAAGCTCTTGTCCTGGCAATGTCGCCAGAAACCTACCAATCCCTGTTAGATACTGTAGCCACAGGGCGTTGGGCTGATGGTGTCCTGCTGTCAGAAACTCAGAAAGCCCATACTCAGCAACTGGTGATGGCTTATCAGGCTTACGTACTTAAATCCACAGAACCCTATACCATAGGGGCTGATGGCCAGATGGTGATTAAATCCAAAGCTGAAATGAAAAAACAATTCCCTCAGGATTCTTCGATAGCAAGGTTTGCGCATGATGATCTTTAAACGTTGGTTTGCGCCGAAATGGCAACACAAAGACGCTGCAGTGCGGCAACAAGCGATAGCCGGACTCAGTGTCGATGCGAAGCATAAAGAAATTTTGCATGAGCTGGCTTTTAATGATGGTCACGAAGCTGTTCGTAAAGCGGCATTGGAAAAACTCAATGAGTTTTCTTTATGGTGGCAAGCCAGCAAACAGGATAATGCGGAAAGGTTAAAGCACTATGCCGAGACTCAACTGGTGCAAATGGTGCTGGACAACCGCATTTCTGCCGCTTTAAAACGACAGTTTATTGATGAGTGTCACAGAAGCAGTATTTTAGAAAAGTTAGCTCAAACAGAAACTGACGCTGATATTCGTTTTTCGCTGATTATGCGTCTGAAAAAAAACGAACTGATCCTGAGTAACCTGCAGCAGGATGTGCTGAACCTTGAGCAAAAACGTCAGTTACTCAGTCTGATTACCGATACAAAACAACTGGAAAAACTCAGTAAACAGTTAACTGAGCCTTTAGCCAGCGAGTTAAAACTGCAATTACAACAGCAGCAAGAAGCCAAAGAAAAACCTCTGCAGGTACGTAAAGTCATCAACTTGTTGCTGGCCAAATTTAACGCTGTACGCGAGCGTGGCGATTTAACTCAGATGCAGCAAAAATGGCTACAGATCCAGCAGGAATGGGATGCCGCGCAATCGGATTTAGCTGAACTGGACGATGCTGAAGAGCTTTTACAGAAGTTTCATAAAATCAAATTATTAACTGAAGCGGTTTGGGGCCCTTTGCAAAAGGAGCAACAATTACAGCTTGCCCGGGAACAAAAACTGGCACAGCAGAAGCAGCAACAGCAGCAAATAGAGAACCAGTTAAACCAGCTGCAACAGCAGTTAGCGTCGCAGATAGCCGCCGGGCAGTTGGATGCCACTGAATCTCTGGCGGCGCAGTCTGCGGCTCTGTTAACGCAACTACATGAAAGTGAGTTGCCATCTGCGACCAAAGCCAGCCTGCAAAAAGCTATTTCAGCCTTTGAACGTCAGTTGGAGCAAATACCGGCTCAGGCTGAGCAGCTGTTCAGATTAACCCGTTTATTGGCAGATTGGTCTTCTGCCGTACTTCCTACCGATGCAACAGAGTTTCAGCAGATCGAAGCAACCTATCAGCAATGGCAACAGGACTGGAACAAAGGCCGCAAAAACTTAGGGGCCATATTGCCACAAAGCCTGGCGGA
The DNA here is from genome assembly GCA_966244125.1 of uncultured Rheinheimera sp. Taxonomy (GTDB): domain Bacteria; phylum Pseudomonadota; class Gammaproteobacteria; order Enterobacterales; family Alteromonadaceae; genus Pararheinheimera. Next base: position 1,112 of record CBIMJC010000326.1, on the reverse strand, counting down.
CGCTCAGCAGCAACTCAATGCCAGCTGGCAGCCTGTGATGGCTGAGTTTGCAGCCCAAGCCGAAAAACAGCTGAAATCTGTGCGTTCCAAACTGGCTGAATTCCGTCGTTTATATGAAGCTGGCCGCTACAAAGTACTGTTTGGTCTGTTTAAAGGTATTCAGCAAAATTATGCAGAATTAACACAAACCCAGCAGCAACAGTTGGCAAAAGACTACCAGGCAGCTGAACAGCAACTACAAGAGTTAAACGAACTGCAGCACTATATTGCCACTCCACGCAAGCAGGAGCTGGTAGCGCAGATGCAGGCTTTGGCTGTAGCCACAGATGTTGAAGCTCCACAACGTGCTGAGCAGGTGAAATTAGCCCGCGCCACCTGGCAAAGCCTGGGTCGCGCCGAGGAGACTTTAGAAGCTGAGCTGAATCAGGCATTTAATCTGGCTTGTGAGCAGGCTTTTGCACCATGCCGCGATTACTTCGCCGCACAGGACGAAATGCGCAAACAAAACGCCCTGATAAAACAGCAAATACTGGCTGATTTAACCGCTATGCTGGACAAACCGCTGGATAAGGGGTTTGACAGCCAGTTGACCGCATTACAAAAAAGCTGGCGCGAAAGCGGCCCAACCGAATCTGCTCTTTTCAAACAACTTGCTGCGCAGTTTAAAACCCTGGTGGATCAACTGAAAGGCCGGGTGCGTGCTCAGCATGAACAGCATTTTGCTGAAAAGCAGCAGCTGATCGAAAAAGCTCAGCAGTTGCTGGCTTTATCTGTGGATGAAGCTGTGGCTGGCGCTAAAAAATTACAGCAAGACTGGAAACTGGTAGGTTTTGCCGGAAAACCAGATCAACAACTCTGGTCGGAATTCCGTGTCGTTTGCGATCAGATTTTTGCCAATAAAACGGCGGCAAAACAGCAGCAAGATCAGCAGTGGGCTGAGCAGCAGCAACAGGCAGCAACTCAGTTTGCCGAAGTGGCTGCATTATCAGCGCAAGCAGTGACTGCTTCTGAATTGCACGCGGCGCAAGGCGCATTAAAAGCGCTGGAGTTACCTGCCAAATCAGTTTTACTGCAGCAAAAGCAACACTTGTTAGCTGAAATCCAGCAGAAGC
>CBIMJC010000325.1:0-4458 GCA_966244125.1 uncultured Rheinheimera sp. | reverse complement strand
GAAATCCGGTCTATAAAAGGCACATCTTCCCAGACCAGAGCCGCAGGTTCCTGACTGATTTTTTCAGTCAGGGCTTCTACTTCAGTGTAACTGCGGCCATCGGCTTTTTGCTGCAAACGCCAGGCGGCAAAATACAAAGGCGCAGCAAAAACTAAAAAGGCTGCTGTTGGCATGCCTGGCACTAAACCCAGCACAGTCATAATGACAGCTGCAGTTAGCAAAACACGGGGGGAGGCCAGTAACTGACGGCCAACTTCGTCCGACATTTCGCCTTCGTCGTTCATCCGGGTCACTATAATAGCGGCGGCTACGGACATCAGTAAGGACGGCACCTGTGCTACTAAACCATCACCTATGGTCAATAAGGCAAAACGCTGGAACGACTCGCCTAAGCCCAGACCATGCATAAAAACGCCTATGGCCACACCACCTAACAGGTTAATGACCAGGATCACTAAACCTGCAATGGCATCACCACGGACAAACTTAGAGGCACCATCCATAGAGCCATAAAAATCGGCTTCTTTGGCTATGGTCTGACGACGTTCTTTGGCTTGTTCCGGCGCTATTAAGCCAGCGTTTAAATCGGCATCTATCGCCATTTGTTTACCCGGCATCGCATCCAGGGTAAAACGGGCCGCCACCTCAGAAATACGCTCGCCCCCTTTAGTGATGACGACAAAGTTGATGATCATCAGAATAACAAAGACCACCATACCGACCACATAATTGCCGCCTATCACCACTTCACCAAAAGACTGGATCACATTACCAGCCACATGAGTGCCTTCATGGCCATGTAATAACACCACCCGGGTAGACGCTACGTTCAGCGTCAGCCGCATTAAGGTTGCGACCAGCAATACGGTAGGAAACACCGAAAAATCCAGTGGCTTTTTGGCTGAAACAGCCACCAGCAACACCACAATGGACAAGACAATGTTAAAGGTGAATAACACATCCAGCAGCCAGCCGGGCAAAGGCAACACCACCATGGCCAGAATGGCCAGCAATAACACAGGGATAGCGGTATAAGGCTGAGTAAAAGAACGCCAGTTCACAATGTACTTCCTCGCTCATTGGCCTGTTGTTGCAGGCTGGACGGAATAAAAATATCCGGGATAGGCGCAGGTTTCTGGCCCCTTCCCTGTTTATAGGCTTTGAGTTGCATCACATAAGTCAGCACATAAGCCACAGCTGTATAGAGGCCTTTGGGCACTTCCTGATCAACACGGGTGGAGAAATAAATGGCCCGGGCCAGCGGCGGTAATTCAATCACTTCCAGCTGATGAGTAGCAGCCAGTTCACGGATACGCAGCGCCATTTGATCGACGCCTTTGGCGACCACATAAGGGGCTTTGGCTTTTTTCTCAGAATATTTCAAAGCTACCGCATAGTGAGTCGGGTTGGTGATAATGACATCAGCGGTTGGCACTCTGTCTTCAATACGTCTGTTGGCCATCTGGTACTGAATTTGCCGGATCCGGCCTTTAATTTCCGGATTACCATCTGTGGATTTACGTTCGTCTTTGATTTCCTGTTTGGTCATTTTCAGCTTGTTGGCCACTTTAAATTGCTGAAAAGGCACGTCTATCACTGCCACTATCAACAGCACCAGCGCCAGCATCATCAGACTGAAAGACAACACTTCCAGCCCGTCTTTGGCTGCTGTGGCTAAATCCATCCGCTGTAAAAACAATAAGCGGGTCGCCAGATGACTCATCAGGCCCCATAAACACAAGCCCAGCAGCAGCACTTTTAAAATAGATTTGCACAGTTCCACCAGACTCTCGCTGCCAAACATCCGGCCTAAACCTGCGATAGGGTTCATATTGCTGAATTTTGGGCCCAGCAACTTACCGGAAAAAATAGCGCCCCCCGGCAGAATGCCCGCCACCCAACTGGCAATAAACAAGGTCAGCAAAAAGGGCAGGCTGGCGCCAAGCATAGCCAGCAAAGCATCAGCCATAGCTCCAGTCATTAAATCATCTTGTTTCAGAGCGTCTTTATCCAGTTGCCAGCTGCTTTGCACCAGCTGATAAAACAGCTGCATAAACATATCGGCAAACCATAATAAAGCCGCACTGCCCAATAACAGCAACAATGCGGTATTGAGCTCTTTGGAACGCGCAACCTGACCTTCCTCGCGCGATTTTCTAAGCCGCTGCTCCGTAGGTTTTTCGGTTTTGTTTTGGCCGGTATTTTCTGACATCAGCAGTTAACTCATCGCCAGTTGCATCACGCCCAGCACATGTTCAGCCACTACAGAAAAGTGAGTGCCCATTTGGCTTAAGGTGAGAAATACACAGACAAAACCCAATAACAACGTCATAGGGAAACCTAAAGAAAATACGTTCATACTGGGCGCGGAACGGCTGGCTATACCAAAAGTTAAGTTCACCAGTAGCATGGCGATAATAGCCGGTAAAGCCACCAGCAGCGCAGCACCAAACATCCAGCCAAATAAGTTCACCAGCAGCATCAAATCCAGCTGATACAAACTGGCGCCGACAGGCCAGAGGTTAAAACTGTCGACCATAATCTGCAGGCTAATCAAATGACCGTTTAAGGCAAAAAACAATAAAGCTGTCATCACCCAGAACAACTGACTCAACACTGACACTGAATCGCCGCTGGCCGGGTCATTCATCATGGCCGCCGATAAACCCATCTGCATGGAAATCATCAAACCCACTAAGGCCAATATTTCAAATAACATCCTTACAGCGCCGGCCATAATGACAGCAAAAATCACCTGTTCCAGCGTCACCACAGCCCCTTCCAGCGAAAAAGGGTCTATGGCTTTCACCTCAATAGCAGGTGCCAGTAAAAAGCTTAAAAACAGCGCCAACATAATACGGGCTCTGGGCACCACGGCCGGATTATCGAACACAGGTAAAGCCCAGAAAAAAGCCGCCAGCCGGACAAAAGGCCACCATAAGGTGCCAAACCATATCATCAGTTGATCCGTGGTCAGGCTTAACAATGAACTCATGGGGTGTTCATCCCAACATAGCCGGGATCATCTGACTTAAATTGGCAAACCAGTCGAGTAACTTCTGGATCAGCCAATGTCCGGCAAACACCACCATCAACAGCGTCAGCAACATACGGGGCAAAAAAGTCAGGGTTTGTTCCTGAATAGAAGTAGCGGCCTGAAATACCGCCACCAGAATACCCAGCACCAGCCCCGGTACTATCAGCACCAGTAAAATTTCGATAATGGTAAAAATGGCGTCGCTAATCAGCTGTGTCGCCATACCCGGATTCATGGAGCAGCTCCGAAGGTTGCCGCCAAAGTACCGGCCACCATAGACCAGCCATCGGCCAGCACAAAAATCATCAGCTTAAAGGGCAAACTGATGATCAGCGGCGACAACATCATCATACCCATCGACATCAGCACACTGGCAACCACCAGATCAATGATCAGAAAGGGAATAAACAACATAAAACCTATCTGAAAGGCGGTGGTCAGTTCACTTAACACAAAAGCCGGTAACAACACGTCAAAGGTTAAATCTGCCGCTGCTCTGGTGGTGGGTTCATTGGCTATTTTTAGCACCTGATGCAGTTCGTTTTCACGAATTTGCGCCAGCATAAATTGCCGCACCGGCTGTTCAGCCCGGGCTATCGCCTGCTCCAGCGACATGGTTTGTGCCTGATAAGGCTTAAAGGCATTCTGGTAAATATCCTGCCAGACAGGTTTCATAATCAGCAGACTCAGCATCAGGGCTATGCCAATTAAAATCCGGTTCGGCGGGCTTTGGGCTAAGCCCAGTGCCTGACGCAAAATCGCCAGCACTATAATAATGCGGGTAAAAGAGGTCATCATCAGCACTATGCCGGGGATCAGGCTCAACACCGTCATCAACAGCAAAATTTGCAGTTTAACGCTGTAATCTTGTCCTGTTGCACTGTCGGTGACAGACAACAAGGTCAGATCCTGAGCTGACAACCCCAAAGGCAACAGCAGTGCGGCCAGAGCCAGTAAGACCTTAGGCATGACGGGCCGGGCTATTTTGCGTGGAGACAAACTTCAGGCCATATTTACCATTCACCATCACCACTTCGGCCTTAGCAAACAAAACGCCGTTGACTTTAACATCCAGAGGTTCACCTACCGGCTTGTCCAGTGGCAATACATCACCTGCTTCAGCACCACTCAGTTCACCTAAGGTCACTTCGGTGCTGGACACTTCCAGAGTCACAGTCAGAGGCACATCGCGGAACATATCCATGCCCATAGCACCGGCAGGTTTATCGGTTTTCTCTTCACCAAATAACTCGCCCATATCCAGCATAGTGATGTCGTCCATCATGCTGTCTGCATTCGTTTGCACATTACTCATCATCATTTCTCCTGTTTTTCCGTCACCTGGAACATTAATACCTGACCTTCTTCGGCCACTGTGCCGTGAAACAGCACTTGTTTACCCAATTGGAACCGCATTGAAC
>CBIMJC010000324.1:0-4463 GCA_966244125.1 uncultured Rheinheimera sp. | reverse complement strand
ATGCAACTGAGTGACAAAAGCCTGAGATTCAGCACTGTCATTCATGCCTCGGTACATGGGCGTATCCACAGCGCCTGGCAATACTGCATTCACCCGCACATTCTGTGGACCAAACTCGGAGGCTAACGCCTGAGTTAAACCAATCAAGCCTGCTTTACTGGCGGCGTAGGCTGCAACACCAGGGAATGCAAAGCTATAACCGACAAAAGTAGAAGTAAAAATGATGGAACCGCCACCTTGTTTAATCATTTCAGGCACCTGATGTTTAGCGCCTAAAAAAGCACTGGTCAGGTTGGTTTCCAGAGTTTGCGCAAAACCCAAAGCTGATACTTCAGTGCTGGCGCCCATCTCGCCCAAAGTGCCGGCGTTGTTATAAGCGATATCCAAACGGCCATACTGACTGACAGCTAAAGCCACTAAAGCTTTGGCATAATCTTCAGACACCACATCACCAGAGAGAGCAACAGCTTCGCCGCCTTCTGCTTTAATTTCTGCCACTAAGCTTGCCAGTTCGCTTTCACGGCGCGCCCCTACTACCACTTTTGCGCCTTCACGGGCAAATAACAAGGCTGTTGCACGGCCGATGCCTGAACTTGCACCTGTAACTATCGCGACTTTATCTGTTAATTTTTTCATCATCTGTGCCTCAATTTAAGTTAAACCAGATCACCTGACCTGCTTGAGACCTACTATATTGAATAGCTTTTAGTAGATGAAGGCAGCGAATATAAAGGTATTATTCATTTTTTATGAATGGTTTTAGCAACAGAAGGCATACCAATGGACAGACTACGAGCCTACGAAATTTTTATGACTGTGGTAAACAAAGGCAGCTTTAATAAAGCAGCCGATCTGTTGGATACCTCACCAGCCAACGTAACCCGCTATGTCAATGATCTTGAAGCCTATTTAGGCTGCAGACTACTGAACCGCAGCTCCCGTAAGTTATCGCTGACTGAAAGTGGCGAAGCCTTGTTTGAACGCTGTAAGTCGATTTTGGCCGATGTCGCGGAAACAGAAGCTCTGGTGTCTTCAGCCGCTATGCAACCACGGGGCAGGCTGAGAATTAATGCGCCTTTAAGTTTTGGTATTTTGCATCTGGCGCCTTTATGGCCTGAATTTAACCGTCGTTACCCACAACTGGAACTGGATATTTCGTTGATTGATCGGGTAGTAGACATAGTGGAAGAAGGCTACGACTTGGTGATCCGTATTTCACGGGCAGGGTCGGTCCATCATGCAGCCCGTAAGCTGGCCAGCTCGCATAACGTGTTATGTGCATCCCCTGCTTATCTGCAGCGACACGGTACACCGCAAACACCGGACGATTTAAAAGAACACGAATGCATCATTTACACCTATTCGGGCGACGAGTGGAGTTTTACCGACAATAACGGCAAAACCCATCAGGTAAAAGTCAAAGGCAAAGTACACACCAACAATGGTGACACTGCCAGAGCCATGGCACTTTGTGGTTCGGGTATTATCTGGCAGCCGACATTTCTGATAGGCCCGGATTTAGCCACCGGCGCTTTGGTGCCTCTGCTACCAGACTATAAATTACCCGACATCGATGTGCTGGCCATGTACCCAAGCCGGCGGCATTTGAGTGTCAAAGTAAGGATGATGATCGACTTTCTGGTGGAAGCTTTTGCCGGAGCTGCGCCCTGGGACCACAAAGGAAAATAGAAAAAAGGAAAATAGTGGAAGAAAATAAAAGGGCCTGATGGTACAGGCCCCGGAATTTTACAATTGGCTCATGCCACCATCGGCAATCAGCTCTGTGCCGACAATAAAGGCCGAGTCTGACGACGACATAAACAGCACTGTTTTCGCCAGCTCGTCTGAAGTACCAAAACGGTTCAGCGGAATTTGCGCCTGAATAGCTTTCGCCATCTGGTCCAGTTGGGCAGTTTCCATACCCAAACGGCCATACAGTGGTGTGCTGACAGGACCGGGACTAACCACATTGACCCGCACACCCAGTGGCAATAGTTCTGCCGACAAGGTTTTAGCAAAGGAAATCAGCGCTGCTTTACTGGCTGCATAAACAGAAGAAGAAGGCATGCCGATATGGGCATTAATAGAGCCGTTTAATACAATGGCGGCACCAGGATTCAGCAGCGGCGTCAGCGCCTGTATAGTAAAAAACGCACCTTTGACATTGACGTTAAAAGTTTGGTCCCACAAGCTTTCGTCTATATCCGAAAACGGCGCAAACTTGGCAATACCGGCATTTAGGAAAATGGCGTCCAGTTTAATACCCTGCTCAGTTAAAGTGCGGGCTAATTCGCCAGCCGCTTTAATATCACCCTGATCATTCTGCAGGGCTATGGTGTCTGCGCCTATCAGAGTTTTCGCCTGGTCCAGCGTTGCAAGGTCACGGCCTGTGATCACTACACGCGCACCTTCCTCTGCATATTGAATAGCTGTCGCCAAACCAATACCGCTGTTGCCACCTGTCACTAACACTGTTTTGTTGGTAAATCTGTTCATATGTAACTCCTGATTCTGTTGGGTTTAGCTTTCGCGTCACTGTTGTGGACTGCGTTGCTTGTTAAAAAATCTACCCTACACGCGATGAGCAACTTAGGTCACAAGGCTAACTCGTAGGCAGTGAGTGCACTATAGGCAGTCAGAAATTATCAAACAAACCCACAACTATTGATGGTTCGTTCAGTTTTTGTGAATGATTGAAGAATGATTCAGGTCAACGCTAAGACTATCTTCAATTGCCAGAACATTAGGCATGAATGTCAGCCCGGTAGCCAGTGAGGAGCCTGAATGAATATAAGGTAGTGGCCGTCTGGATACTGCCCACTACCTACCGGATAAACAGTGTGGAAATCAGACGGCCCTTGGAGTTTAAGCACCTGTGTGATTCTTTGAACGCCACTATCGCCCTCTCATACTATTGCCGTTTAACCCGGAATTGTCTGGTGATAAATGACCTGATGGAAATGGCTTCGGGAAAAAGTGGGAACAACATACCTCTGTAGCTAAACTCTGGATAGAACACCACATAAAGCGGAGCACCCGCTATAAACAAGGTTAGAGAAAAGGAAAAGCTGTGCACGAAAAGGAACTGAAAGTACTTGTACCTCGCAGCTTTGAAATGTATGTCTTTATGGCTGAACATATCAAGCAGCTCCAACAACTCGATCCCATACCAGAGCTGAATTACAGATTGGCTTTTCAGTTTGGTCTCTTATCATTTGAGCATGGCCTGTCGAGCCTTAAATTGATTGCTGATGGTTTCGAATCTTCTGGCTTTGCACTGATGCGCCCTCAATACGAAAGTTTAGTGCGTGGCTTCTGGCTTATGTACGCTGATACTAAAACCTGGATGGCTAAATTATCTGCTGCTGGCAAGGTTGGTCCCAGTGAACTAAAAAAACTTGAAACTCCGTTAATTGGTGACATGTTGAAGTCACTGCAGAACTCACCCGCACCAGACCACATCCTCAGCCAGCTAAACAGCTTTCGGGACATCAATAACTCGGCATATAACAGCTTCACTCACAGTGGACTCATGTCGCTTATCACCAATAGCCAAGGTTTCGAACCGAAGCTCATGTACGATGCAATAAGAAACAGCAATGCGCTAGCAGCCATTAATCTACAAATGCTGACCATACTGACAGGGAGCAAGGAAGCAATGGAACCTGTTCGGGAAGTACACCGCCAGTACATCGATTGCCTACCGATTGCCACTATCTAAGAAAGTCTGGTCGATTCAGATAGCTCAAAACCCGTCGCTGAACTGACTCAGCAGATCCATACGCTGATGCAGTACCCGCGCTATTTCAATGACACCTTGTGCGGCAGCACGGTAGAAAATGACGTGCTTGCCGGATGGAAAGCTACGTGCACCGGCATAAACCTCACTCCGCTCTCGACCTAACTCAGGATTTTGGGCAAGCGTAAGCATGGTTTTGTCCAGGCTTTCTAAATATGCTCTGGCCTGTAAGCTGCCCCAATTGGTGATCGTTGTTGCGGAGATTTCACGAATGTCTGCTTCGGCCAACCGCGAGAGCTGGTAACTAGCCATACACGCTTCGATTCACTTCATCAAAAATATCCAACACACTCTTTGACGATTGCTCACCCGCTGATAACTGCTCAAAACCTTTCGCAACTTCATGTCGCAGCACATCCAGCTGTTGCTGCTTCAGCATGTCTTTTTCAAACAGTAAGCGAAGGCCGTCTCGGATCACTTCGCTGGCCGAGGTATACATGCCTGATGCAACCTTTTCCTGAATACGTTTCTCAAACTCAGTGCCTAATGTGATATTCATTTTAGCCTCCAGACAATAACGTAATAGATGCATATTATGCGCATATCGCGCACTTCGCAATTTGAAATCCAGTGCAAGTTTCAGATCAGCCACATAGCAGACTGAATCGACCAGTCGCTAGACAACAATCAAATTAGGATATGTCACCAATTCCACAGCGCGGCC
>CBIMJC010000323.1:0-4491 GCA_966244125.1 uncultured Rheinheimera sp. | reverse complement strand
GTCTTCGGACAAATGTAAGTTGTTATAGGTGAGTCTGAATAACCAGTGGACTTGCCTGCTGCGATCAAACTGCAGCGAAACATCATAATCATCTGCGGTATTCCAGGGCACAGGCAAAGGCACTATGGCAGGTGCTTCGGCGCCGAGGTCCACTTCAAACAGTGAGGCTTCAGCAAAATCAAGGTTAAAACAGCGGGTGACTCCTGTTTGCTGCTGTTGGTCAAAAACGATGTCGTAAAAACTCAGCGCATTATGTTTGAGTGCGTTGTTGCATTGCTGCGCCATGGATTGCACCAGGTGCTGCATAGGTCCTGAGCGCAAATCACAACAAAGGGGCAGTGCAGACAAACCGGATGGAAGGTCCGGCGCATCGAGTCTGCGGGCCGAAAACAACAATCCGGACTGGCCAATCAGCAAAGCCAGACTGGTTGAATAGGCAGCACAAAGCAGATGATAGCTATCAACATTCAGTTGCTTCGACAGCAGGGCCGCTTGCTGCACAGACTCAGCCGGCCAGACAAACTGATGAGATTGGTAGCGGGCTTTTTCAACCTGACGCACCGGCAATGCGGTGAAAATTGAGCTGCCTTTTAAGTGTTCCCGCCAGTACAAACGGGCCTCTTCCTGTTGATTGAGGGTAGTGGGGGCCGGGGCTTGTACCGACTGAGGCTCGGCAGGCAGCGACACAGCAGTCGAATCGCTGTACCGCCAGATTTGTTGCAGCAGATGCCTTGCCAGACTGTTGTTTATTTCCAGATGAAAAGTGTTGATCACAAAATAATGGCGCGATGCGGACTGGTGGATCAAAAACAACTGAGGTTGCGACGAGGAGGAGAAATCGTAGGGGCGGTTGACCAGTTGTTTGATGTAGTCATAAATACAGAGGTTGTCGTCCGTCAGCCGGAGCTGTTGCAGATAGTTTTCCGGCCTGACTTCGGAGTGGTCGGTGCGATAGGCGTAATCTATGCTCAGGCGGTCGTTCAGATTGTGTTGCAGATAGCTGTAACAGGCCTGTAAAAACCGCTCAACGTCCAAAACTCCATTGATTTCAAAAACCAGCGTCGCGTTATTACGCTGCTCTACCGGACTGACAAACCATTGAAAAAACAACTCTTCAGTACTAGTGTTTAAGGCCATGCGAATTCTTCCCGATAATGAACTGGCGGATTAAGGCTTCACCAAGGTACTGCAGGTTTTAAAGAAGCACTTTTTTCATTTTGTTTCTGATTTAGTTCATGCTAACCTAATGTTTGTTGATAATCTATGGGTGTAATGTTTCAAAATAGTGAAATGTTGTGAACTCGTTCTGGTCCGGTTCTGTGTTGTGGTCTGAGTTGTCCGGAAATTTCAGTGGCCATGTTTTAGGCACACTGGTGTCGAAACTGATGTTGTTAAAAAACAGTCAGTTCCAGCTTAGTACAGCCTGATGAATTGATATCAAAGGGCTAAAAAAAAATCATAAAAAGTTCATAACAAAAATCCGTGAGAGTGTATATTTAGTGAGCAGTCAGTAGAACTCTTTGTTTAATTTAAGTTTTTCAAGCTTACGACTTATGAGGGATATGAAGATGGCAACGACAAAAGCAACTGCAGCTGATGCAGGCGCAGCTCAGGTGGATACCGGTGCTCAGGCCGGGGATGAAAAAAAGACTGAAGCTGTAAGCTGCAAGGATACCACTGCAGATGCAGACGATATTATTCGCAAGCATTGTTACGCCGCCGCAGGTGTAGGGTTAATCCCTATCCCCTGGGTGGATTTTATTGGTTTAACCGCCATTCAAATCAAGATGCTGCAACTTTTATCAGAAAACTACAAAATTGAGTTTTCGGAAGATCGGGGCAAAGCCATTATTGGTTCTTTAGTCAGTGGTTTCCTGCCCGTCGCTATCGCAGCGCCGGTCGCAAGTTTGCTAAAAGCCATTCCTTTGATTGGTCAGACCACAGGCGCTATCACCATGTCTATTCTTGGTGGTGCTACAACCTACGCCATAGGTCGGGTTTTTAATCAACATTTTGCTTCTGGTGGCACCTTTCTGGATTTAGATCCGGCCAGGGTCAGAGCCTATTTTAAGGAACAGTTTGAAATAGGTAAAAAAGTCACCGAAGAGGCGAAAAAAACCACCTCTTAAGCAGTTGAACACAAGGCAACATCAGACAGAGTAGAGTCGCCAGTCCGCTGGCACCTGCTCTGTCTTATCCGTTTTCACCCAGGTCAATCTGGTTTCTGGACATGACAACTATGGTAAAACTTCAGCTAAGTTCTGGTGCAACATTTTCTGCGGCTTTGTTTTTTAGCAGTTCAGTAGCAGCGCAGACCATTGATATTGAATACCTGAAAACGAAAGATCCCGAGTTGTACCGCCAGTTAATGGCGGTGGAGCAATGCAGAATTGAACCAGAGCACAGCTCTTGTCAGGCTGCTAAGCCAGCTTCAGCAGCAGTCAGTGCCACATCAGCGACGCAAAAGCCGGCTGAAGAAGCCGAAAAACCTGCGGGGAAATGGTGGTATGCCAGTGCTTATGATCAACATGGGCCTTATCAGCAGTGGTTACATGCGGTGCAACTGACGGCGGATCTGATGACGATGAACGGCAATACCGAAGGGGAGCAGTTTCATGCCGAGCTGGATTATTTTTCCAGAAAAAATACCTGGACCAATTATCTGACGCTGATTTACGAAAAAGACGATGTAAAACAATCTGATGTTGTTGCATTGGACACTAAGCATTATGCGCTGAATTATGGTGGCCGTTACGATTTTGATCCCACCTGGTACGCTCAGGGCGGTTACATCATAGAGCAGGACACCAGTCAGTCCATTGACAAACAGCAGGTGTATTATCTTGGTGCTGGTGCGCATCTGCTCAACAGCGACAAGCTGAATGTGAACACTATGCTGGCTCTGGGACGGCAGGATGATAATTTTATAAATGTTCCAGGTGCCTCAATTGGCATAGATTCCCTCGATTATTCAGTATCTTATTTTGTTGAACAGCTGTCATGGCATATCAGCAAATCCATCAGTCTTAGTCAGAGTTTCAGCTGGCTTTACAGTCTGGAATCTTTGCCCCAGATTGACCCGTCCGTTCTCAGCGGGGGCGCAGCCAACCCTCAATGTATAGACCTTATAACGAACAGTCCGGACTACTGCATTACCGACAGACGCAACAAATCAAAACTTGAATTTACCCTGGGTCTGGAATACCAAATTAATGCTTATATTTCATTGCTTTATAACTATTCTTATGAAAGAGACAACCTGCCATGGATAGGGGTTGAAGGAACGGATACCACCAATAGCCTGAGTATCAGGGCCAGTTTTCAGTAGCAGAATAATAACAGCTGTAGTGAAGAGAGATGTCATGGAACTACTAACAAATGAAGTTTAATCTGATCGGCTTTATCCTGAGTAAACTGGGCAATAAAAGAAACAAAATAGTCGCCTCTGTGATCTTCGCAGGTATTACCAACGGCATGGTGATGCTGGTGATCAATGATGCAGCAAAAGACTTTAATGAAATCAACTTCAGAAACTTATTCTTTTTTGCCTTGTGTATCTCTGGTTTTATGTATGCACGGCGCTACTCTGAATACCACACTCAGGCTTCGGTTCAGTCTGCCATTTCTGAGCGGCATCTGGCGATCATAGATAAACTCCGGAAAAGCTCACTGAGCCAGTATGAAAAAATTGGCAAAATGAGTGTCATCAGTAACCTGCTTGATAACTCTCAGATTATTTATGAATCCACCCGTATTTTGGTGCATGTCAGCACAGCTGGTGTGATGCTGATTTTTTGTTTTGGTTACATTGCCTGGATGTCGACTATCGCCTTTTGGATGTGTGCGCTGATCCTGACCGTAGGTATTTTTACCTATAAAAGTGCACAGCGGCAGGTGGTAGCGCTTTATCATCAGTTTCAGGCCAAAGATGCCGAATTTTTTAACGCGCTGAATCACTTTCTTGATGGCTTTAAAGAGCTGAAAATTTCGCGTGAGAAAAGTGATGACATTTATATCAACGAGTTCAGCGCCAATTTGCACCAATCCGTTGAGCTAAAGTTACGCTCTGAGAAAAAAGTGGTGGCCAATACCACTTTTATTCAAAGTCTGTTTTATATCCTGATGGCCTGTATCGTGTTTTTATTGCCTCAGTTGGATGAAGCTGAGCCCAGCGTGCTGATGTCCATTACCTCAGTGGTGCTTTTTATGTCGGGTGCTATAGGCTTGTTGGTCGAAGCTATGCCTCTGGTGATGAAAGCCGATATAGCGCTGAATAATCTCGATAAAATGGAAAGCAAAATTAATCAGGCGCTGGAATCTGCCCAACAGAACAGACCTGGTTATTTTAATGATTTCTCCCGCATAGTGTTAAACGACCTGACCTACAACTATCTGGATGAAACCCAAAACAAGATGTTCAGCATAGGACCCATCGATCTGACGCTAAACAGAGGGGAGATCATTTTTTTGGTCGGTGGCAATGGCAGTGGC
>CBIMJC010000322.1:0-4528 GCA_966244125.1 uncultured Rheinheimera sp. | reverse complement strand
CACTGATCTGCTGCACGTCCGGCCGCAGCAGTGAACCTTCAGCTGGTTGCAGATAACCCGTCAGCAAATGAGCCAAAGTGCTTTTGCCACTGCCATTGCCGCCGCTGAGCAATACCTTTTCACCTGGCTGTATCTGAAGCGACAAATGTTTTAACACCGGCTGATCCTGATACGAAAAACTCAGATCTGCTGCGACTACAGTTGCTGTTGTACTTTGTTCGGCTGGTAAAGTCTTTGACTGTTGTTCTGCCTGAGCACGAAACTCAGCCAGTCGGTCAAGCTGGGCATTTAAACTGGCCAACTGAGGGACTAATGCCGACAGCCGTTGCACCGCCTGTACAATCAATCCAAAAGCGCGGGTCAGAGCAAACATCGAACCTATAGTGATGAGTCCCATGATGACCTGAAAGCCTGCAATCACCAGCACAGCCAGCTCAGTGTATGACAAAAATACACTGCTGATGGCGCTGTAACGGGCGGTAAAACGGGTCTGATTCAGATCGGCGTCCAATGGATGGCTGAGTTCAGTTTTCACAGTTTCTGCTGCCTGTTGTTGCAGGCCAAACTGGCGTACATGTTTGTAACTGTCGATGATGGTGGACAGGATAGTCCGGAAACTGGCTTCAGTTTCCTGAAAACGTCTGGTACTTTGCGCAATTCTGCCGCTGTAGCGTTCCGACAGTATCACCAGCACAGGCACAATCACCATCAGTGCCAGAGTGATTTGCCAGCTCAGCCAGGCGGCAACACTGATCCCCACCAGACAAATCAGTGAGCCTGTCACAGCTGCGTCTACCGTATCTATGACTGAACTCAGTTGTTTAGGTTCGTCATGCAAACGGCCAATGTAATAGCCCCGGCCTGACTTAGTGATTTGCTGATAATTATGACGGTAGTACAGCACTGATAATTCTGCAGTCAGTTGTAGCTGCAACTTATTACGAATTTTTTTCCGCAGTAATGTCACTTTATACATCAGCAGACGGCCCAAAGTGGCTATCAGTGTCACCCCCAGTCCCAACAACAAAAACAGCTGCAGGTTTGCGGAGGTAATAGCATCAATCAGATATTTTAACGCCAGAGGATCCAGGGCGGTAAACATCACGGCCTGCAGAGCATTCAGGGCAATCAGCAATGCCACAGCTTTGCGCTGAGGTTTCAGCATGGCTGCGACCTGGCGTAAATTAGTGCGACTGATTAACATAAAACCTCCGCTTTGCTGTTTATTGCAGGCATGTCCATCAGCAGGCGTGGTCCGCCGTTCAGTACACGGTGTAATGTCAGAGCTACCCCGGATGAGCCAAAGGCAAAATCTGCAGATAAGCGGATCATCATCCGACCCGGATAAATCAGCCCCACCTGGCGGGGCACAGCAAATAAAGCAACACGGTAGGCCAGATCCAAAGCTTGCTGCCGGTACAGTTCATCCGCTGTGTACTGGAACATGTCGGTGTAAAACTCAATAATGCCAGCCATGCCTGAGCAGACTCCCTGCAAACCGGCATAACGTGAATAAGATGCCAGCGCTATGGCCTGAGCTTTATGCAGATAGTGTTGCTGGCCTGTTACCCTGAAATAACGGATCACCACCGCACCTATGCCACTGGAACCCGACTGCCAATAAGGCAGGATTTGTTTGCTGGAGGCATAGTCACCCCATTGATAGCTGCCGTCGGGTTGCAAGCCGCATTGCAGATCATAAGCCAACAAGGATTCGCCAAAGGCCAGATCATCCTGTTGTTGGGTTGTCTGATATAAATGCAGGAAAAACAAAGCGATACCGCTGTTTCCATGACCAAAGCCTACTCTGACTTTGCCCTCTGATTCAGGATAACACCAGCCTTCATCGCGTTGTACAGCCCTGTGGCGCAGCTGCCGGGCCAGTTCGGTGGCCGCCTGCAGATAACGCTGCTGCTGAGTGCACTGATAAAGTGCCAGCAACATAAAACCTATACCAGCCATACCCTGAACAAAATCGACATGGCTGTGTAGCTGCGGGGATGAGAGGGTTAATTCAGCGAAATGTATGGCCTGGTCAACCCTGCCCAGCTCTAATTCCGCCAGTGCCATACCGGCAGATCCCTGAAATAAGCCTGGTAATTCGGGCTGACGAGCACTTTCTTGTGTTAATTTGAGCTGCAGATGATCCGGTACCTGCTGGCCAAGGCGTTTTACCATCACGGCAGGGCCGTAGTAGCCATACACCAGAGCCAGCGGGTGAGCACTGTAGGCGGCATAATCAATAGGAATAAAGTGATTATCCTGTTTTAGTGGTAAGCCTTGCTGCACCAGCTCACTCAGGCCATGCAGTACTGTTGTTAACTGCTGTGGATAATCATCCGTATGGGTTTCAGGCCAGTGCCGGATTTGGCTGGCTTTTTCTTCTGCAATAGCAGGTCTGGCGGCCAGGCTAAGCTGATCCAACAGTTGCAAAGCTTTACCTGGTTTATGGTCAGTCAGCGCAGTGATGACCTCTGCGACTAAAGGATGTAACTGACAATCGCTGATCAGTTGTTTTAACAGGTTAAAGCGTAAATGGGGTGCTGTGTCAAAAGCCTGCTGTACAGGCAGTAATGTGCTGTACAGCACCATACCTAAGGCATACCAGTCCGCCGCATAACAGGCGCCTTTTTTCAGGAAACTCCGGCTATCGCTGAATCCCGGAGTGGTCAGCACGGCAGCATCCAGCACCTGACGCTTTTTGTCATAGATATAAGCGCCTTCAAAATCAATAAAACTGATTTGCCGTTGCTCTACATCCACCATAATGTTGTTTGGCGAAATATCGGCCAGCACTACATTCCGGCGATGTGCAGTCCAGACTGCAGAAATACATTCGCGCGCCAACCAGAGAAAATGCTGGTGGTAACGTTCGGCTGAGGCCGGGTTGCCTGAGAATGGCACCAGCGTCATCTCGCTGCGGGCACGAAAAGTTCTCAGTGGTTCACCACTGACCAGAGATTCAACCAGATAGCTATGTTCCCACTCTGTAAACCAGCTTACAGGCTGCGGAAAATAACGGCTGCCCGCTAAACGTTGCAGAATAGAAAATTCGCACTTTAGCACCTGATCCGCAAAAATCTCCTGGTTTTTGCGCGAGGAAAACTGCACAAAAGGCCTGGCTTCTTTGACCACTACCTGTTGTTGGGTTTGCAGATCCAGAGCTTTATAGACGCCGCCACTGTTCGAAAATGACAGCGCCTGACTAATTTTAAAACGTTGATTTAATACCGGAATATCCTGGTCTTTAAGCTGAAGCTCCGGAAAAGGTTCGGTCACCCAATCCGGTAAGCTGTAATAGGGAGTTCTGATGTCGGGGACAAGTTCGCCGTCTGGTTTTCTGATACAGGCCTGAGGTTTGCCCTTGTCGTCCAGCCTTTGGATCAACTTAAAGCCACCATAACGGTAATGCAGCACTTTGCTGTCACGATAACGCCGGTCAGACAGAATATAAGGGCCTTTCATTCCTTGTGTGGCCTGATAAAGTTCATCGATAAGCTCAATGAACTCAGCATGGGTTCTCGGGTAAATAGTCACAAATTTGCCGGCCGAGCCGCGGCTGACGGATTTTGAAGCCATATGAGTGGCCAGATCGTATCTGCTGATCACTTTAAAAGCACATTGCCGGGCTATACAAAGAGGCAGGGCGGCCTTTAATAAAGACATCATGTCTGCCCTGGTGGTGGACAAGTGGATCTTAAAGCCTTGCTCCGGCGTCTGATCCTGAGCAGGAGCCGCGCTAAGCCAAATATTATAAGAGGCCAGCAGCCAGTCGCCTGGTAATAACTCAGTCAGCAGTTGGCGGATATCCTTACTGGCGTCCAAAGTAGAGGGAGGTAAAAAATAATCTTTGTTGGCAAAGGTATAAAGCATATCGCTCATGACAGAGAGCTCCTCGGTTGTGATATTGGCTGATGAAAGACTGCAAACCTATGTCCTGAGCGTCAATTCAATGGGCGGGCTCAGTGCAGTGCATTCAACTGGTTATAAGACCACTATCCTGGACAGGGTCCTTTGCATGAACTACGGCTAACGCAAACAGCTTTTTCACTCAGGTTTGAGCCTGTCGGGCTTGATCTTCTGTTTAGCCTGTGAGCTCAAACCCAGGGCCAGCATCCACTGTTGAATGGATACAGGAGGCCCGGATTCTTGTTGAACAACAGTGGTCAGGTGAAGCCCGAAGACCGGGCTTATCCCCACAGCCTGCGCTGAATTGCGTTTACTCTGCACCTTCAGTGCTGGAATCAGCCAGAGTGCGGCAGATACCACTTAAGGTTGACCAGCTTTGCAGCTCGTCCTGGTTGTCTTCAAAAATAATGTTTTGTAAGTTCAGTACGTTCATGGTTTAGCTCCTGTTATTCAACTGTTGAATCGGCCAGAGTACGGCAGATACCACTTAAAGTTGACCAGCTTTGCAGCTCGTCCTGGTTGTCTTCAAACACGATGTTTTGTAAGTTCAGTACGTTCATGGGATAGCTCCTGTTATTCAACTGTTGAATCGGCCAGAGTACGGCAGATACCACTTAAA
>CBIMJC010000321.1:0-4547 GCA_966244125.1 uncultured Rheinheimera sp. | reverse complement strand
GAATGGGCGCCATTGGATTTTGAACTGGTCCTACTGTCTGGCCAAACCCAGCTGGATGTCAAAGGTTCTGCTCAATTGCAATTGAGTGAAAATAATCAGTTAGTGCAGCTGAAAGACTTTGTCGTAGAGACTGACTTCACTGGTGTGCCGGTTAAACAGCTTTCTTTAGAGACAGAGTTAACATTGGCTCTGGATAAAAAACAGCTGGAGTGGCAGTGGAAAAAGCTGCAATTGGATGAAATTAAAGGTTCTGGCCAACTGTCAGTAAATTACACCAAACAAGCGGTGATTAACCTGGGTCTGCAGCTGGATGAAGTGGACACCGCCTCTTACCTGACTGACAAGAGTGCAGCGCAGGCTGGTACAACGGAGCAGCAAAACAATGCCGAACCTGACTTATCCGCACTGCGCCAGTTTGATTTGGATTTAAAACTGGCAGTGAAGACATTCAAAGCAGCAGGTCTGCACACCGAAAACCTGCAACTGGCCTTGACCAACAAAGCGGGGCTGGTTCAAATTCAAAACGCCAGCGCAGATCTGTACCAGGGCAAAGTAATGGCCAAAGCCTCGCTGGATAGCCGCAAAACTCCGGCCAGTTATCATTTTACTAAACAACTGTCCGGACTGGCGCTGCGACCAATGCTGATAGATGGTGCTGAGATGGATTTATTAAGCGGCACAGCAAAACTGACGATAGAAGGCAAAGGCCATAGTTTATTGCCGGAGCAGATCAAGAAAAACCTGCTGGCGACCGGCAGTTTTGAAGTGACGGACGGTGCTTTGTATGGCGTGAACATAGCGCAAATGATCCGCAATGCCAAAGCCACACTAAAAAATGAGGCACAGAGCGACGAAAATACAGAGCAAAAAACCGACTTCTCCAGCCTCACCGGCAGTTTTAACCTGACTGACGGCGTCTTGACCAATCCGGATTTAAAAATGGCAGCACCTTTGTTACGCCTTGCAGGCAAAGGCTCCGCTAACTTACTGAATGAAGAACTGGATTATCAACTCAGTACAGCTTTGGTCAATACGTCCAAAGGTCAGGGCGGTAAAGAAAAAGACGAGCTGGCTGGTGTTGAAATCCCGCTGAAAATCAGCGGTACTATGCAAAAACCTGAGTATGCTCTGGACACCAAAGCCTTATTGGAAGGCCAGCTGAAAGACAAAGTAGAAAGTGGTAAAGAAAAGCTGAAAAACAAATTGCTGGAAAAACTCGGCGGTGGTTAACAGACAAAGTTGATAAAGAGCCCACGAGCCAGCCAGATCGTGGGCTTTTTAATGCGCGCACAATTGACTTAGTCTGCTGTGACTTTCAGACTGAACAGGCAATAACAACAGTCCGTATCTGAAAAAATAATAAGGAAACATAATGAATACATGGGCGATAGTTCTGGCAGCGGTTTCCAGCTTTATGCTGGGTGGTTTATGGTATTCCCCTGTGTTGTTTGGCAAAACCTGGAATAATGAAAACGGTGGTGTAGAACAAACCGGTCATCCGGCCAAGGTGTTTGGTATCAGCTTTTTATTTTCTTTATTAGCAGCTTACTGTTTTGCCGTCTGGATAGGGCCTGCACCAGAGTTGCTGATGGCCGTGCATGCCGGCGCTTTAGCAGGTTTTGGTTTTGTTGCTGCCAGTTTCGGCATTAATTACCAGTTTGCCCAACGCTCTTTTAAGTTGTGGCTGATTGATGGGGGTTATCATCTGGTGCAGTTTATGTTGTTTGGTTTGATTTTAGGTTTGTGGCATTAATCACAAAACCTTCAGATAGAAAAAACGGAGCACAGAGCTCCGTTTTTTATGAAAAGCAGCCTGCTTAGAAAGCAGAAGTATCCTGAAACAAGCCTACTTTTAACTCTTTGGCTGTGTATATTTCACGGCCATCTACACTGACTGAACCTTCGGCAATACCCATAAAGAGTTTGCGTTTAATCACCCGGGTCATATCAATGCGGTACGTCACTTTTTTAGCTGTAGGCAGGATTTGACCTGTGAACTTGACTTCGCCCACACCCAAAGCCCGGCCTTTACCCGGACCACCGGCCCAACCCAGAAAGAAACCCACCAGCTGCCACATGGCATCTAAACCTAAGCAACCAGGCATCACCGGATCACCTTTAAAATGGCAGTCAAAAAACCACAGTTCAGGATGGATATCAAACTCAGCAATAATTTCGCCTTTGCCGTATTTGCCACCTTCTTCAGAGATATGCACAATACGGTCGATCATCAGCATATTATCAACAGGCAACTGACTGTTACCTTCGCCAAATAATTCCCCACGGCCACAGGCCACTAAATCTTGTTTTGTAAAGCTATTCTTAGTCATGTATGTTAGATCCATCATCAAGGCTGGGCCACTTTAGCGAACACTTGTAAGCTAAACAAGTCCGATTAGTCAAGGTGACCTTCTGAAATCAGATTAACAGCACAGAATAGAAGCATTATGACGGAACAAGAAAAAAAAACACTTTCTAATGCAGAAAAGCAGCAACGTTACAGAGAGCGGCAAAAAGGCTCCGGAAAAAAGGAGCTGCGTGGTTATTTAACCCCTGAAGCTTTGGCCTGTTATCAGGAAATTCAACAAAAAACAGAGTGGAGCGACAGTGTGATGCTCAGCAATGCAATACGGCTGATGTACGCTGCCCACAAGCTTGGACAAATTGGTTTACTGAATGGCTGGCTGACGGAACATAAAAAATAAATTTAGTCCAAAGGGCAAGCCGATGTGTTTTTTGCTTGCAGCATAAAACCTGTTGTTGCTGAAAAAGTTAATGCAAACCCCAGTTTTTCTTGCCATTTGTTCAACAAGCTGGTGGGCGCCGGACCTGAACTCCACTTTTTATAGCTCTGCTGTAATTTATTCCGGGTGGTTTCAGAAGTCTGAGGCGATAAACCAAGATAGTTCCCTGAACAACGAACCAGCCAGACAGGGTGCAGCTGTACCCTGGTCTGTGCCAGTTTCAAATGCATTTCGGCCTCTAAATCTGTTGATAACCAAAGTTGCGCCCGATCAAGCAATAACATTTGGACTCCCTGCTGATAATTGCCCACTTCATGCACCGGGATACCTTGTTGTTTAAACGACGAACTCAGCCAGCCTCCGCGTAAACCTGCGACCACCAGCTTTGCTCGGCGGATATCCTGATAACTTTGGATCACAGGCAAATCTGTCCTGATGCTGTACAAA
Organism: uncultured Rheinheimera sp.; assembly: GCA_966244125.1. Taxonomy (GTDB): domain Bacteria; phylum Pseudomonadota; class Gammaproteobacteria; order Enterobacterales; family Alteromonadaceae; genus Pararheinheimera. The sequence continues at coordinate 1,356 of CBIMJC010000321.1, read as the reverse complement.
AAATGCTGACGGGTAGACACTGGACCGATAAAACTAAAGCCCATACTTTCACGTTCTGCAGTTTTTCCCATAGTAAAAATTAACAGTTCCGGTGTTTTAGCTGCTATTTCAAAAGCGCGTGGCCATGGCAATATTTCGGTTTCAACTGCAACCTTTTGATCAGGCAGCAGGGCCTGCACTATATCAATGCTAATACCTTGTATTTGTTCATTTTCGCTGTAGTTGTATGGGATCTTTTCGCTGCTCAGCAGACGTAGTGGAGTTACAGTGTCACACAGCAGTTGGAAGCTCACTAAACAAAACAGGCAAACTGGTTTTATCTTCATACACTACTTCTGACAAGGAACCTGACAAAAGTCTGTACTATGCCTCAGATGGTGTCAAAGCTGATTTGTGGCAGTCTGTGCTTAACGCGCAGGTTCACTTGCTTTATAATGCCGCCACTTTTTGCTGTTACAGCGCCATCCGGAAGTTTTTATGATTTTATTTGTCCGCGACTTAACCGTCATCGATTTCTCTTACCTTTGTCAGCAACGGGGTTTGCTGGGCGAAAGTTATATTGTAGACGTCGAGTTGCATGGTGGTTTGGATCAAACCTCTATGGTGTTTGATTTTGGGCTGGTAAAAAAGGTCATAAAAAAAGCTATTGATCAGCTGGTAGATCATAAACTTGCTATTCCGGCATTAAGTCCGGCCACACAGCTGCTTAGCGGTGAAGTGGAGCAGGTTTTATTCAAATCTGCCAAAGGACTGTTGCAAATTGCATCACCAGCTGAAGCTTTTGCCATTATTCAGACAGAAAAAATTGATATGGCTTCTGTCAGCGAATTTTTAACTGAACAAATTAAGCCGTTATTGCCGGATAACGTGGCCAAACTGGCGTTGCAGCTGCGGACTGAGCAGGTCAGCGGTTTTTCTTACCATTACACTCATGGTCTGAAAAAACATGATGGCAACTGCCAGCGTATAGCCCATGGCCATCGTTCTACCATTCAGATTTTTGATAACGGTATGTTGTCACCTAAATTAGGCAAATACTGGTGTGATCGCTGGCAGGATATATATCTGGCAACAGCTGAAGATCAGATTGAAGCTTCAGAACTACGTTATCTGAAAGCCGAAGCCGGAGCTCTTAATTTTGCCTATAGCTCAGCTCAGGGCTATTTTGAAATTTCTCTGCCAGCGGCAACCTGTGAAGTGGTGCCTTGTGACACCACAGTGGAATGTTTAGCCGACTATATAGCGGGCAGTATTAAAGAGTCGCATCAGCTCAATGCAGTGAAAGTGGTGGCTTATGAAGGGGTAGGCAAAGGCGCCATAGCTTTTGCTTAAGCTTCAGATAAAACAAAAAGCAGA
>CBIMJC010000320.1:0-4588 GCA_966244125.1 uncultured Rheinheimera sp. | reverse complement strand
GGCAGCAGATATGTTGATAGCTCAAGTGGAAGCAGATCCTTCGCACCCGGGTAAAGCCGGTGAAATGCAAATGCTGAAAAAGATCCGCTATCTGTGCATTCAGGAAATGGTCAACCAGTTATACCCGTCGTCCTTGAAGTTGTAGCTTTGTTGACTGCGCCATCTCGCCCCAGTAGTTTGCGGTACATGCTTGTTGGAGTGACCGGCGAGTTTTCGCTTCAATCCAATGACACATAGGTTAACTATGCTCCTGGGGTCTCACCGGCTTGTCGCCTCGCCAAAACTTCAAGTAACTTGGGTATGTAAGAAAGACTGGTTCATGGCCAGAAACCCAGGTTCTGCTGTTTTTTGAGAGCGAATGGCCACTATAGTTTTGGCGGGGGATTGAGTCAGAAGCGGCTTTGGGCCGCTTCTGCTATGGTCCATCAATTAAGCAATAATGCTGTCTTTTGAGTTGGACGATTCAGTGGTTAATATATCCACTTGTTGTTCAAAGGCATTTCTTGTAGCAGAAATTTTCACCGGAGCCACAGTAGGCATCTCTTCAAACACCCAGCCGTCGCCATCCAGCATGGCTTGCCTGCGACCCGGCGAGGAGATCGTCAGCACCTTTTTGCCTTTATGTTCGTCGCGGGCTTTGGTATCTATCTGCCAGCCTTTTTCTTCAATCAGTTTGCGCCTTGCCATACGGAAGGTGCTCATAAACTTGTCAGATTTTACCGACACTTCGTTGGCCAGGGTTTCCGGCAGGTAATAAGGCTGGGAGTCCTGAACTATAGTGGCGTCTTCCAGCAATATGGTTTTCAGCCGTTTTAATGAGCCTTTGTCAAACAGGCCAATTTTAAAGAAGCTGCGGAACTGCCAGGCAAAAGTGCGGGTGGTGTATTCATCCACAGGCGTGTTGGCGTCGAACATCACTATATGCCAGCCCGGACGTATGTCGATTTGAATACGAACTATCATGCCCGGCAGGTGCCATTCCGGATGCACTTTGGTTTCTTGTTTGTCTTTGCGTAAAAAGTTGCGCCAGCCTAAAAAACCACCTTTGAGTTGAGGCGGGTACATCACGTTGGTCGATTTTGCCCACCATTCATGTTTTTCCACATGCTCTATGTAATTGTCTTCTGCTGTGCTGGGGTAACCAAACACTGGGTGGACAAAAGATGCATGGGCAATATCAATGCCGTTTTCCACCACGCGGGACGCTTCGGCTTTCCAGGTGAATTCGGTTTTCAGACCACGCCAGTTGGCTTCGTCGCCAAACTCCGGCAAAGGTGGAATAGGGTAACGTTCTTCGGCCGGTAAATCGCCCATAAAAACCCAAATCATGCCGTACTTTTCTTCAACATCGTAGGCATCTACTTTAAAGCGTTTAGGCACCTGAAAACTGTCGCCTTCTGAGGGGATCTTCTGGCATTTGCCTGTGCCGTTGTAGTGCCAGCCATGATAAGGACAAACCACACAATCGCGTTTTTCACTGACCCATCCACCGGACAACGAACCGCCACGGTGTAAACAAACATCGGCAAGGCACTTCACTTTGCCTTCCATATCACGGAACAACACCAGATTTTGCCCCAGCAATTTGGTTTTGACTGGTTTGTCTTTGACTGTGTCTGACCATTCCGCAACGTACCAAAGGTTCTTTAACATGGCCGCATTTCCCTTAAGTTTATAATTTGTTTCGTATTACGGTTGATGTCGATATGTAGATCGGCAACATTTGGCTTTTTACTCAGGTTTCACAGAGCCGCACACTGCTAAACTGTTTGCTGGGATAAAATATTATGTTATTTAAAATCAATAACTTAACCTTATATTTATCCTGCAAACCCTGTGGTCACCTAAAGAAGATTGCATTTAATGACATAATGATATGTCATTTAAGTTGAATTTAGCAAAGTTTTTGGCACTATGGTAGTCAGAAGACCTGCTGATACCCAGCGAATCTGGAGTTGCAGCGTTTCAAATACGACCAGTAAATACCCAAAGTTAATGGAACTGCAGCCAGACAGGGCCAGTCCGGGACTGCGGAAGCCAGAGTGCTCAGTCCATAGGGCAGCTTCAGAAACTAAGGGTATAAATGTGCAAATAGCCTGAGGTGTCGATGTCAGAATATAAAATTTGGGAATGCCAGGTGTGTGCCTGGATTTATGATGAAGCAAAAGGTTGTCCGGAGGAAGGTATTGCCGCCGGCACCCGCTGGGAAGATATTCCGGACCAGTGGACCTGCCCTGAATGTGGAGTCAGCAAAGCAGATTTTGACATGGTAGCCATCAGTAGCCTTGCCTCAGCCGCTGTCCAGCCAGAGCAGAGCAAGGCAGCTGTGGTGCTGGAATACAGTATTTGGGAATGTCAGGTATGCAGCTGGGTTTATGACGAATCTAAAGGCTGGCCTGATGATGGTATAGCGCCGGGCACCCGCTGGCAGGATATTCCTGCGGACTGGTTATGTCCGGAATGTGGTGTCAGTAAGTCAGACTTTGATATGCGCGAAATCAAAAAGGTTGCAGCCGCAGAAGTCTTGTCTGATATCAATCCTGTTGCAGCCGCTAAAGCTGAGCCAGTTGTGGCTCAGGCGCCTATAGTGATCATCGGCAGTGGCCTTGCCGCCTACAACCTGGTGAAGGAAATCCGCAAACTGGACCAGAGCTGCGCCATTCATATCTATACCAGTGACGATGGCAACTTTTATTCCAAACCTTTGTTATCTACCGGCTTTGCTAAAAATAAATCTGCTGCGGAACTGGTTGGGCAAACAGCGGAACAAATGGCAGAGCAGTATCAGCTGCAGATTCATATTTTTACCCGCATCACAGCTATTGATACCAGGGCGAAGCAGATTGTGGTTGGTGACAACGGTAGCATCCAGCCTTACAGCAAACTGGTGATTGCCACTGGCGCCAACAGCATTCAGCCGCCTTTGGCTGGCAATGGCCTGCATAAAGTCCATTCAGTGAACAATTTATCCGACTACGCCAGATTCAGAACCCTGGCGAAGCCAAAGCAAAAAATCCTGATTATTGGCGCTGGTTTAATTGGTTCTGAGTATGCCAATGATTTGCTGCAGGCTGGCTATCAGGTGGAGGTGGTGGATCCTATGCCAACTGTCCTGGCCAGCTTATTGCCTGCTGTGGCCTCTGCATCCGTAGAGCGGGCGTTGCGTTCAGCCGGTGCAGCTTTCCATTTTGGTGCTGTGGTGCAGCAGGTGGATAATGACCGGGACGGTGTTCTGGTCAAACTCAGCAATCATCAGGAAATTAAAGCGGATTTAGTCTTATCTGCCATAGGGGTGCGGCCCAATATGGCGTTGGCCCAAGCGGCTAATCTGACGACGGATCGTGGCATTGTGACTGATAAATACCTGCAGACCAGTGCCAGCGATGTGTATGCCATAGGCGATTGTGCTCAGGTTGAAAAGCATCTGCTGTTTTATATTTTGCCGCTGCTGGCGCAGGTCAGGGCTTTGGCAAAAACTCTGACAGGAACTCTCAGCAGTGTGCATTATCCGGTGATGCCTGTGATGGTCAAAACCACCTTATTCCCGGTGGTGGCGAATCCTCCGCCACGGCAACAGGATGGCAGCCTGGTGCCAGGGGAGTGGGTGATAGAGCAGGTGTCGGATCAGGGGGTGAAAGCCCTGTACAGGCGAGGCAATCAATTACTGGGTTTTGCACTGACAGGGGATCAGGTCAGTGCCAAAGCCGTTTTGGAAAGGCAATGCCAGGCCCTGATGCCTTAAGCTAAAACCCATTAGCAGGCAAAAAAGCCACAACAGTGGCTTTTTTTGTTTGCTGGTTTAGCGGTGCTCCAGACTGGAAAACCCTGCTGTTAGCTGTTGCAACTGGCCGCTTTGTAAAAAAGCCCTGGCCTTTTGATCCTGTTTTAAATAAGCGGCCAGAAAGGCGGTCGACGTGGCGTTTAGCAGCATCAGCGCGTCCTGCTGCGGCGGTACGTCACGTTCAGGCCGGCAAATCAGATTCCCCAGATAATGATCGGCCCCCTGAGTCACCAAACTATAGTTGTGGCCTGCTACTGCTGTGTCAAAGGCCATTTGATGCAGTTGCCATTGGGTAAAAAAGTATTTGTCTGTATCCCAGGTGCCGGTGCTGTTAAAGGTCGGCGCAGACAGCTGCTGCCAGCTTTGGGCTGTGATTTCATCAAACATAGGGCCAGGTGGTGACAGCGCCACTATGGCTTTGACTCTGTCGTCCTGATAAAAATGATAGCTGTTGTCTTCGGTATTGAAGCTGCCAGCCCCACCAAACTGCTGCGCGGTAAAGGCGCCAAAGGAATGTCCGGCCAGCGCTATCTGGTTCAGATCGGCTTTTCCTTTCAAGTCAGGCTCCAGCTCTTCTAACAGGCTGAACTTGTCCAGCAGATAACGGAAGTCTTTTACCCTTTGTTCTATTAACGCAAAATTGCCGTAGCGCACACTGTTCAGTATGCCATTGACTCTGGAGCAGCAATCCAGATGGTTGGGCGCAAGCACCACATAACCATGACTGACCCAAAACTGAATCACTTTGTCGTACTTGTCTTTGGACGACCAGTTGCCGTGCGAAAAAAAGATCAGCGGATACTGCTC
>CBIMJC010000319.1:0-4589 GCA_966244125.1 uncultured Rheinheimera sp. | reverse complement strand
GGTGCAGTTTACAATAATAGTGCCACGTTTTGAGGCTTCCGTCAGAGCTTCGAGCAGCTCTGGTTGTTGTGGTGCATTACCTACACCATAAGATTTAATGATCAACGCCTTGATAGGGGCAGCCGCCATATTCTTAATCACTTCAGCACTGATGCCCGGGTACAAAGTCACCACACTAATAGGCTGAGGTGTAATTTGCGCCACTTTTAATGCTCTAGTCACAGCGGTTGACGCCAGATGACCTGAGACTAAATTGATATGGATACCTGCCTCAATCAGCGGTGAAAAGTTCGGAGAAGCAAAAGCGTCAAACCCATCTGCATCAGCCTTAGTCGCGCGGTTTCCTCTGAACAATTTATTATTAAAAAATAATGCGACTTCGGCTATAGGGTAATACGCCGCCAGATACAAGGCATTGAGTAAATTCACCTGGCCGTCAGAGCGCAATTGCGCCAGCGGAATTTGTGAGCCTGTGACAATGACAGGTTTAGCTAAATCTTCCAGCATAAAAGATAAAGCCGAGGCGGTGTAGGCCATAGTATCAGTGCCATGCAACACGACAAAACCATCATAGTCGGCATAATGGCTTTGAATATCCGTAGCTATCTCCAACCAGTGCGCTGGTGTCATATCGGAAGAATCGATCACCGGGTGGTATTCATGAATATCAAACTCCGGCATTTCAGCGCGATAAAACTCCGGCATATTTTTTACGGTATCGGATAAAAAGCCTGGCACAGGCACAAAACCATTGCTGGATTGCTGCATACCTATGGTTCCGCCTGTGTAGGCGACATAAATTCGTTTTTTATTCATGACAGAGAAGGTCCTGATCTGTTGTAGCCCTATTGTAATCAACAGCAGCAGGGCTGTCAGGTTTTGTTCAGCCTTATCTGTATTCAGGCAGTTATTTCTCGCGTAAAGGCCCGGAAGGCCGGAGAAAATTAGCAAAAAGTAACCACTTTGCACAAATGCTGAGCAAACGGATTAAAAGGGATAGAAAAGCACTTTACAAAAAAAGGTGAGGCCCCTAATATGACGTCCAACGCGGAGGGGTGGCAGAGCGGTTTAATGCACCGGTCTTGAAAACCGGCGAAGGTTAATAGCCTTCCGAGAGTTCGAATCTCTCCCCCTCCGCCATTAAAGCCACCATTAAGGTGGTTTTTTTATATCTGCAGTTTTTCTATCCTATTGGTTTTTAAGTTTTTTCTGTGTATTCCCCAACAAATTTACATTAAGTGATGAATTCGCTGATGAAGTGCTTGAGCTTTATCCTGTCTCTGCTTTATGCTCAGACAGAATGCAGCTAGACTGGAAGAGTTCACCTTGGCGCCGGAGAGATCAAATTGATTAATGTGTTATTAGTGGATGATCACGAGCTGGTTCGCACCGGCATCAGTCGTATACTAATGGACGAACGTGGTATCAAGGTGATAGGGGAAGCGATTTCCGGAGAGGCTGCGATTCAGTTTTGTCGTAATCAGACCCCTGATGTAGTGCTGATGGATATGAACATGCCCGGTATGGGCGGTATGACAGCCACTAAACGTATATTGCATTATTGCCCCGAGATCAAAATTCTGGCCTTGTCTGTCTCCTGCGAAGAACCTGTTCCGACCAAAGTAATGCAATTAGGCGCCGCTGGTTTTATTTCAAAAAATGCCGCGCCTTCTGAGATGGTCAGTGCGATACGTAAAGTGCATGCCGGTGAGCGTTATATCTCAGGTGAAGTAGCGCAAAAAATGGCGATGAGCCGGGTCACCAGTAGCAACCAAAACCCTTTTGAAGAATTATCTGACCGTGAAATGCAGATCATGCTGATGATCACCCGGGGTCAGAAGGTGAATGACATAGCGGAGCAGCTCAATGTCAGTGCCAAAACAGTCAATTCCTATCGTTATCGTATGTTTGAAAAACTGGCGATCAGCGGCGATGTGGAGCTGACTCACTTAGCTTTGCGGCATGGCATGATAGACATTGCTAAGTTATAACCGTCTTTATTATGTTTAAAACCAATGTTTGACGCCAAAAGTTTCCTGAAAACAGCGCCTCATTTGCCGGGCGTGTATCGTATGCTGGATCAGAAAGAAACCGTCATATATGTCGGTAAAGCCAAAGATCTGAAAAAGCGCTTATCCAGTTATTTTCGCCAGAATGTCTCCGGCAGTAAAACCAGGGCTTTGGTCAGCCATATTCATAATGTGGAGCTGACAGTTACGCAAAGTGAAACCGAAGCGCTGATTTTAGAAAATAACCTGATTAAGCAGTACCTGCCGAAATACAATATTTTGCTTCGGGACGATAAATCTTACCCTTTTATTTTGATCACCAACCATAAACACCCGCGCATCAGCTCACACCGTGGCCCACGTAAAGTGGAAGGCCAGTATTTTGGGCCTTATCCAAGCGCAGGGGCGGTTTGGGAAAGTTTAAAGCTGCTGCAAAAAGTATTTCCTATCCGCCAGTGCGAGGACGGTTTTTACCGCGCCCGCACCAGGCCTTGTTTGCAATACCAGTTAAAACTCTGCTCAGCACCTTGTGTGGGAAAGATCTCCGATGAAGATTATGCGGCTCAGGTGAAAAACACCTCACTGTTTTTATCCGGCAAAAGCCAGCAGTTGATTGAACAACTGGTGCAGCAGATGGAACAGGCCAGCAGCGAAATGGCCTTTGAAAAAGCGGCGCAGTTTCGGGATCAAATTGTCAGCTTACGCAAAGTCCAGGAGCAGCAATACGTTAGTGGTGATCACGAAGAAATGGATGTGATAGCGCTGGAATGGTCACATGGTGTGGCTTGTATTCATGTGCTTTTTATCCGTGATCACAAAGTACTGGGCAGTAAAAACTTTTTCCCGAAGGTACCGGCAGGCTCCGAGCCGGAAGAGATCCTCCCGTCTTTTTTAGCCCAGTTTTATTTAAGCGGCGCAGGTGGCCAAATGGTGCCCAAAGAGCTGGTGTTAAGCGAGCAGATAGCGGATGACGACCAGCTGGCACAGGCCATCAGTGAATTAGCCCAACGTAAAGTCAGTTTTGTTTATGCCAAGCGTGGCGAAAAAGCCCGTTATTTAGCCTTAGCGCAAAAAAATGCCCAGCTGGCTGCCGCCACTAAGCTGTCAGTGAAAGAGCAGGTGGCCGTGCGTTACCGTGAGCTGAAACAAACACTGAAGCTTGAGTCCTTAGAGCGGATGGAATGTTTTGATATCAGCCATACCATGGGCCAGTCGACTATTGCTTCTTGTGTGGTATTTGATGGGCAGGGGCCTAATAAGAGCGAATACCGCCGTTTTAATGTTGAAGGTATTACCCCCGGTGATGATTATGCCGCTATGTTGTTTGCCCTGAATAAACGTTACGGCAAGCTGACGGATGAAAGCCGTATTCCGGATTTGATTTTAATAGACGGTGGTCAGGGCCAGTTGACGCAAGCCATCAACTTTTTCAGCGACTGGCCTTTTGCGAAAAAGCCGTTGTTGGTTGGGGTGGCCAAAGGCACCAGCCGTAAACCGGGTTTAGAGACTTTAATTTTACCGGACAATCCGGCAGGTTTTTCTCTTGCGTCAGAATCGCCGGCTTTGCATTTAATACAGCAAATCCGCGACGAAGCGCACCGTTTTGCTATTACAGGCCATCGTAATAAACGCGGTAAAGCTATCATTAAAAGCCCGTTAGAAAATATCGACGGAGTAGGTGAGAAACGCCGGCAAGCTTTGTTACAATACCTCGGAGGTTTGCATGGCGTGATGCAGGCTTCTGTGGACGAACTCGCGACAGTACCGGGAATTTCCAGGCAACAGGCCGAAAAGATTTACCAGGCATGTCACAATAACTAAAAATTTGTGCCGACTTTGAGAAGTAGTGTTATGTGGAATATTCCAAATCTGTTGACTCTGTTCCGATTGTGTTTGATCCCGGTTTGCTTATTCTGCTTCTACTCTGAACTGGAACACGCCCGTTTTTTTGCCGCTTTCGCCTTTTGGTTTGCCGCTATCACTGACATGCTGGATGGCTACATTGCTCGCAAAATGCAGCTGATGACGCCCTTTGGCGCATTTTTAGACCCTGTTGCAGACAAACTGATGGTGGCCGCCGCCTTAGTGTTGATTGCTGTGGATATGCAAACCCTGTGGGTGACTATTCCGGCTTTTATTATGATCAGCCGCGAGATTTTAATTTCAGCCTTGCGTGAATGGATGGCCGGAGTAGGGCAACGGGCTCAGGTGGCCGTGTCTGAAGTGGGCAAATACAAGACTGCAGCCCAGATGCTGGCTCTTATTGGCTTAATCTGGCAGCCGGTCGGCTGGTTGACGGATATCAGCATGGCTTTGTTGTATATCGCCACTTTATTAACTGTCTGGTCTATGCTGGTTTATCTGAAAGCGTCCTGGCCAGCGCTGAGTAAATAAGCGGAAAAAGTTTGCAAAATCAGCAGCGCAGCTACTTTTTGAGCAAACGAATTTAAAAGCATAAATTTGTGGTTGACGTAAAAGCATAAACCAGTAGAATGCGTCTCGTGTTACGGCGAATGGCCAGTTTAAAGCGGGCATAGCTCAGTTGGTAGAGCGCGACCTTGCCAAGGTCGAGGTCACGAG
>CBIMJC010000318.1:0-4621 GCA_966244125.1 uncultured Rheinheimera sp. | reverse complement strand
ATCGCATTGATTTGAGTGACATCCACTACTCCGGGAGTCTGGCGGATACGCTGCAAATCCTGTTGCAGCGAGGTTTTCAGATTGTAATTTTGTGCAAACACAGTGTTGCTCAGATAAAAGGTATTGGCTTCATCCAAACCACTGGCTCTGGCCATTTGCTGACTGCGTTCCTGCATCATAAAAATGGCGTTGACCATAATGGTCAGGGTCAGCGCAATTTGCAGCGCGATCAGCAAAGCACCAATTTTATTGCGCATTAAAGCACGGAACATAGGGCCCAGTTCTAATTGGGTTAAAAATGCGGACATGGCAAACTCCTTATTGGCTTTTCAGCTGAACGGACGGCTGCACCTGACAGGCACGCCATGTGGGATACAAACCGGCCAGCAAGGCACTGACAATAGCCAGACCTATCGCCATAGCCACTAAGGTTAAATCCAGCTGGGCTAAATCGCGGATCCAGTCGCCATACATCACTTTGATGGCTTCAAGCCCAAGTAATGCCAGCACTAAACCCAATAAGCCTCCTGCTAACCCTATACAACCTGATTCGATTAAATGCTGAATAAATAAATCGTTACGGCTGGCACCTAAGGCCTGACGTACGCCAATTTCGGCCGCTTTACCTAAAAACTTCGCCAGCAATAAACCTACGGTATTGAGTAAACACACCAGCAAAAACATCAGCGACATCGCCATCATCATGCTGGCGTCGTCTGACACTACTTCGGCGTATTCCAGCCACTGCATCACATCCCGCAGTTTGTTATTGTCGGTGCGGGCAAAACGGCCGTATTGGTTTTGCTCTTTGGCGTAGGCATTCATAAAGCTGAAATAGGCTTCTTTATCCTGAGCTGTAGGTAATTCCACCCACAATTGCACCCAGATACACTCTGAGTCTAAAAAGGCCTGAAAGCCTGATTCTGTCGGTTTCCAGCAGTTGGTATTGCCAGAGCGGCCAAATTTTTGTTCTGTGATTAAGCTAAAAGGCACAAAAACTTCTTCGACGTCGTTAAAAGCGCCTGTGCTGATATCGTAAAACCGTGGTTTTGGGTTCCATCTGTCCATCACGCCGGTAATTTTGTAGTCTTCACCTGCCATACGCACAGTCTGGCCTGTGGAGTCTTTGCCACCAAATAAACGTTCATTCAGTTCGGCGTTAATCACTATCACCCGTTCTTTTTTCAGATCCGCCTGATGGTCCCAGCCACTGCCATATAAAAACGGCACATCAAACATAGGGAAAAAATCGGCACTGTTGGCGCGGCCCTGCACCATAAAAGGCAATACTTCTTTATCGGCCGGTTCAATCACCGCAGCCATACCGCTTTGAATAGTCTGGCGTTTGGCCTTTTGTGCCTGCCATAAGTAAGTGGCGTCACGATAGGTTAACTGCTCAGGGGCATCACCGTCGTCGTTGTAGGGGTTATTCGGCTCCCAGCTGTCCATTTGCACAAAAAACAGCTGCTCGCTTTTCTGTGGAATAGGGTTAGCCGACATCAGGTAATTGACGGTAATGGTGGTCATGGAGGCACCAATACCTAAACCTATGGCGCAGACCATCAACAGCGTCATGCCCCAGGTGCGTTTGCAGCTTAAATACGCCAGCTTCAGATAATAGGAAAACATAGCAGCTCCTTAAGCTTCGCCAACCACATGCAGGTTAGAGTTTTTTTGCGTCAGCTCACTGACATGACCGTCTTTGATATAGATCTGACGTTTGGCACGGGCTGCAAGGCTAGGGTCGTGTGTCACCATTAAAATTGTGGTGCCGGCTTTATTGATGTCTTCGAGCAGACTCATCACGCTCTGCGCCATCTGGCTGTCAAGGTTACCTGTAGGCTCATCCGCTAATAAAAAGCGTGGTGAGGTGGCTAAAGCCCGGGCTATAGCGACACGTTGCTGCTGACCACCAGACAGCTGGCTTGGCAGATGTTTCATCCTTGAGGCTAAACCTACCTGGTCCAGATGGTATTCAATACGTTTTTTCCGCTCGCTGGCATTTAAACCACGGTAACGTAAAGGCACATCAACATTGTCGAACAGGTTTAAGTCCGGAATAAGGTTAAAGCTTTGGAAAATAAAGCCTATTTTCTGATTGCGCATACGGGATCGGCCGCTGTCGTTGAGCCTGGTAATGTCTTCACCGTCCAGCAGGTATTCGCCGCTGGTGCTGGTTTCCAGCAGACCGGCAATATTTAAAAAGGTGGTTTTGCCTGAGCCTGAAGGGCCTGTCACACTGACAAAGTCACCTTCGTTAACATGCAGCTGAATATCGCGCAGTGCATGAGTGGCGACATCGTCTGTGATAAAAGATTTACTGATGTTGTTCATGGTTAACATAAAAAATCCTTCTGAGTGAGCAGTTTAGTTATTAAGTTGTACTGTGCTGGCGCCGTTAAAAATATCGGTGCCGGACGTGATGATTTGATCGCCCGGTTGTAAACCGGCCAGAATTTCGACTGAGTTCAGACTGCGGGCACCCAGTTCAATAGGGGTTTTCACCGCCATGCCATTACTGACTTTGTAGGCAAATTTGCCATTACTGCTGTCAAGGAATTGACCACGGGCCACCTGCAATACGTCTTCACGGTGTTCCAGCAAAATACGGCTGCTTAATCGTTGGTTTTGACGCAGGGCAGGAGGTGCTTCTTTGGTAAAACGCACCCGGCCTTTGACCTGGTTTTCAAACACTTCCGGAGAAATAGTGACCAGCTTGCCCATATAGAGCTTCTGCTCTGCGGTAATTTCTACCGGCAAACCTATGGTTAAATCGTTGGCATAACTTTCTGGTACGGCAATTTCCACTTCAAACTGACTTAAATCCACCACAGATAAAATCAGCTGGTTTTTGGTGATATAGGTTTTGTTTTCTACCGCCAGATTACCCAGCAAACCATTGACCGGAGAACGCACTTGCAAGCCGTCCACCTGACGCTGAAAGTCTTCCACCAGCAAACGCTGACGGTCCAGTTGCTGGGCTAAACTTTGCACTTCAAAATCCAGGTTTTCTTTATTCAGGCGGGCATCTTCCACAGCGTGCTGATGCTGCACTTTAGCGGTTTCTAAATCGTCCTTTGCTTTTTCCAGTTCTAATTTACTGATCACACCTTTTTCAAAGCCCTGATCGGCGCGGCGTTTTTCTCTGTCCGCTGTGGTCAGAGTCATCAGCGCAATGTCCACGGCTTTTTTGTCGGTCAGCTGCTGTTTTTTCGCCAGAATTTTTTGCCGGTCATGACTGGTTTGCAGGCTATAAAAAGTAGCCTGTTCCTGCTGCAATCTGTTGTTTAATTCAGGGCTGTCGATAATAGCCAGCACATCGCCTTGTTTGACTTCGGTACCAGCATCCAGCAATAAGCTGATGGTGCCTTCTGCTGTGGCATACAGCTTAGGGCTAACCGCCGCAACCACCTGGCCCTGAGCTGAGATATCGCGGGTAAAGTCGGAGGTTTTGACTGTATCTATCCGCACGCGCGACAAAGACACCGACATATCAGACTGTGACCAACTGCGGGCCGCCGGAATGATCTGCCATAACAGCAATACCAGAAGCAGGCTGGTTGAGCCTGCGACCCAGAGTTTTTTATTGGTTTTTTTTGGTGCCAGCTTTTCATCCTGGCTGCTGGTATCGGCTATTTTCATGGTTTTTCCTGCACTTTAGCTCTTTGGTTAGGCACGTATAGCCAAAGTAATTGAAGTTGCAGGGAGGCGACTATTGTTCGAGACCCCGGGAGCATAGTTGTCCTATGTGACCGGGGCGAGAACAAGCAGTCAACAATGCTGCAGCTTCAATAAGAAGGCTATAAAAAATGCCGCTATTACCAATGAGTCGTAAGTGGAAGAAAAAAGGTTTGAACGAAATAAAAATAAATTTTGCGGATTAAAAACCGGACTGTTGATTGTTAAGGCGTAGGGGCGACCTTTATGGTCGCCCGACTATGGATTGAAATCGTTGTTTAGAGAGAGCATGCAGCCAACAAAGCTGCGGCTTCAAGGACGCAGGGCTGCTCAAAGTCATTGGAGTTGCAGCGAGGCGGCAAGTGAATGATACCCCGGGAACATAGTTATCTATGCGGCGCTTTTTTAAATAAACATGGCGAAAGAACGCAGCCAACAAAGCTGCAGCTTCAAGGACGCAGGGCTGCTCAAAGTCATTGGAGTTGCAGCGAGGCGGCAAGAGATTGAGTCCCCAGGAGCATAGTAGCCCTATGCGACTGGGGCGAAAGAACGCAGCCAACAAAGCTGCAGCTTCAAGGACGCAGAGCAGTTACCACAACCTTTGTCTGGTGCTGATGTATCCGGCATAAAAGATAATAGCCACACCGGCAAACCAGCTCATAGTCACAGGTTCAGACCAGAATAAATAACCAAAAAGGCCTGCAAAAATTACTGAGCTGTAGGTCCAGATGCCAATATCAGAAGCAGGCGCTAAGGCATAAGCTTTGGTCATCGCCATCTGGCCTATGGCCGCCAATACGCCCATAAAACCAAAAGCCCACCAGGCGACAGCCGGTAGTTCCTGCCAGTAAAAAGGCACAGGCACAAAGGAGATAATGGCGGTCAACAAAGAAAAATAAAATACGATACGGGCCGCAGGTTCAGTATCGGACATATAACGAAT
>CBIMJC010000317.1:0-4666 GCA_966244125.1 uncultured Rheinheimera sp. | reverse complement strand
ACTTGTTTTAAAAGGCGTTGAACCTTATATAAAAGCCAGTGGTCTTAGCCTAGCTTTTTTTAGAGCTAACTGCTTGGAAAATAAACAACAATATAGCCAACGTAATTGGAGTTGCAGAGAGCGCGCAGTCAACCAAGCTGCAGCTTCAGGTACAAAGGCTTTAACTGACGACGATAACTAAAAAACAGTAGTGGGTATTATGGTAAAGGCATTTTCCGCTTTAAAAGACTATCTGGACAGTCAGGTCTTGGGTCAGCATGCGCTGACAGAAGGTATCTTGTTGGCGTTGTTGGCCAATGGCCATTTGTTGGTGGAAGGTCCACCGGGTCTTGCGAAAACCAGAGCCGTCAACGCCTTAGCTCATGGTGTCGAAGGTCGTTTTCATCGGATTCAATTTACCCCCGATTTATTACCCGCTGATTTAACAGGCACAGATATCTATCGTCCTGAAACAGGTCAATTTGAATTTCAGGCCGGTCCTTTGTTTCACCATATTATTCTGGCCGACGAAATTAACCGAGCCCCGGCTAAAGTGCAGTCTGCTTTGTTAGAGGCAATGGCGGAAAAACAAATTACCGTTGGTCGTAAAACCTACGCCCTGCCCGAGTTGTTTTTGGTTATGGCAACCCAAAACCCGCTGGAGCAGGAAGGCACTTACCCTTTGCCTGAAGCTCAGTTGGACAGGTTTTTGTTGCACCTGAAAGTGGATTATCCGGATGCAGCCACTGAACTGGCTATTTTGCGTTTAACCCGGGGCGAAGCCCTGGCTCATGACAAAGCCAAATTAAGTCCTATCAGTCAGGCTGATATTTTTGCCGCCCGTCAGGATATTTTAAAGCTGCATATGGCGGAGAGTCTGGAAAACTACATAGTGCAACTGGTGATGGCGACCCGCAATGCCAAAGCCTATAGCGAGCAACTGGCCAAATGGATAGCTTATGGTGCCAGTCCACGCGCCAGTATTGCATTGGAACGTTGTGCCCGCGCCAAAGCCTGGTTAGAGGGCCGGGATTTTGTCACGCCGGATGATATTCAGACGGTGTTTTTTAATGTGTTACGCCATCGTCTGATTTTAACTTACGATGCCGAAGCTCAGGGTTTAAGCACTGATGATGTGCTCAGAGAGATTTTAAAACTGGTTCCTGTTGCCTGATGTGCCGTCGATGAATACGCAACTTCAGCTCACACAACTGGCCACAGACGGTATCCATCTGGATTTACCGCAACTTTTGGCCTATCAGCGCCATCATGCTTTATTGGATTTAGCGCCTAAAATGGCGATCCAAAGTAAGCTGGCAGGCAGTTATCTGGCACGCACTAAAGGCCGGGGCATGGAGTTTGATGAAGTACGGCATTACCAACCCGGTGATGACGTCCGTACCATCGACTGGCGGGTGACAGCCCGTACCGGCAAAGTGCACACCAAATTATTCCGCGAAGAAAAGGAACGTCCGGTGTTTATCCTGACCGACTTATCTGAGTCGATGCGCTTTGGCACAAAATTGCTATTTAAGTCGGTGCAGGCTGCGCATTTGGCCGCCTTATTAGCCTGGCATGTACGCGAGACAGGCGACAAACTCGGGGGACTGGTATTTAGTGAACAGCAATTGCTGGAGCTCAAACCCGCAGCACGCAGCCAGGCGGTGTTACGTTACTTAAATGCACTGATTAAAGTCCAGCAAAACCAGGGCATGGTTGCAGAGTCCAATATTAACCACGCCTTAGGCTTGATGCGACGTTTAGCCCGCCCCGGCGCCCTTATTTTTGTGATCTCAGATTTCAGCGCTCTTGACGCACAAGGCTTGCGCCACTTACAAAGTATGCGCCAGCATAATGAAATTCGTTGTATTCATATTACTGATCCGCTGGATCGGCAGCTGCCTTTATCAGCATCAGGGCTGGCGACTGTGACGGACGGACAACAGCTGAAAACACTGGATTTAGGTTCATCCGCCTTACAAGACAGTTACAGACAACAGCAAAGCCAATGGCACCAGGCCCTGCAACTGAACTTAAAAAAACTCAATTGCCGTTATTTAGAAATCAGTGCTGCTTTGCCTTTGATTGAACAATTAAACAGGAGTTGGCCTGATGGCGAACACTGAACCTCAACTGGCTTTAGCTGACATTCAGGAGCCAGTGTTAAACAGCTTTTGGCCTCTGGCCCCTGGCTGGTGGCTGCTTGCAGTACTGGTTATTTTAGTGCTGGCTTATGGCTTTCGTTACTTCTGGAAAAAATGGCACAAAGCGCTGCCATTACGTCAGGCCAAAGCCGAACTGAGTTTGATTAAAGACTCAACACAAAGTGCGCAGCTTAATGAATTATTAAAACGATTGATCCGTTGTTACCAACCGCGGCATCAGGTGTTGTCAGCGTCTGTCAGGCAATGGCAGGAGTTTTTACAGCAACAAGTGCCAGCGCAGCCTTTACCGGATCTGCAAAAATTATTGTACCAGCCGCAGCCGGAACAGACTGAATTTGCCCTTTATCTGCAGTTTGCGACCAGGTGGCTGAATAAAGTCTCCATCAAACAGCTGGAGCAGCTTTGATGTTTGAATTCAGCTACCCCTGGTTGTTTATCCTGCTGCCTCTGCCTTTGTTGCTGCGTCGTAAAACCCAGCAGCAAGGCAGTCCGCTGAAACACAAGGCCTTGATTCAGGCCAGTAGCCAAAGCTCAGCATTGGTCAGTAAAGCGCCCCGCTCCGTCAACACCATGCTGGCACTGCTGGGCTGGTGTTTTTTAGTACTGGCGGCCACCCAGCCTAAGTGGTTGGGTGAAACTGTGACTTTGCCACAACAGGGCCGGGATCTGATGCTGGCGCTGGATTTATCCGGTTCAATGGATATCAGTGATATGCAGCATCAGGGCCAAAGCATCAACAGATTGCAGGCGGTAAAACTGGTGGTCAGTGACTTTATTCAGCAGCGTAAAGGCGATCGGATTGGCCTGATTTTATTTGGTGACGCCGCTTACCAGCAAACGCCATTAACTTATGACTTAACAACTATTCAGACCATGCTGGATGAGGCGGTCCGCGGTTTAGCCGGTGAACGTACAGCCATAGGCGAAGCTATAGGTTTAGCCGTTAAACGCTTAAACGCCTATGAAACCTCCAATAAAGTCCTGATTTTATTGAGTGATGGTGCCAATACCGCAGGTGTGATCCAGCCGGCGGAAGCCTTACAACTGGCCAAAGCGGCTGGCGTCAAAATTTATACTGTGGGTGTGGGCGCTGAACAAATGGTGCAACAAAGTATTTTTGGCCGCCAGTTAATTAACCCCTCGCAGGATCTGGATGAAGTATTGCTGACCCGTATCGCAGAAGAGACTGGTGGCAAGTATTTCCGTGCCCGTGATTTAGCCGAGCTGGCACAAATATATAAACTCTTGGATCAGTTAGAGCCGATAGAGCGCGACCAAATCAGCTACAGACCGCAGCAAAGTCTGTTGCACTGGCCTTTAATGGCGGCGCTGTTTTGCTCAGTGTTACTTGCCTTAGGCCAGATCCGATGGTCAGGGAGACAAAAAGATGTGGGCTGATTTTCACTGGTTAAGGCCAGAGTATTTCTGGTTGCTACTGCCAACTTTGTTGATTTGGGGCCTGTTTGCCAGATTGCGTCAGCCTCAAAGCGCATGGCAACGCTGGATAGCACCGCATTTGCAAAAAGAGCTGCTGACAGTTCCGGCTACACAACAGCAAAAGCCTCTGCTGTGGCTGCTGCTGATCATCTGGCTGCTGAGTGTAATTGCTTTGGCAGGTCCCAGTTGGCAACGTCTGCCTATGCCTGTGTTTCAGTTGAAAAAAGCCACTGTGATTTTGATGGATATGTCGATGTCAATGCGGGCCACAGATTTATCACCAGATCGTTTTACTCAGGCCCGTTTTAAAGCCCTGGATTACATCGACGGTATTAAAGAAGGTGAACTGGCTCTGGTCAGTTTTGCCGGTGACGCTTTTGTGATTTCGCCTTTAACTCAGGATCACAACAACGTTCGCCTGCTGCTGCCAGAACTCAGTCCGGACATTATGCCGGTGCAAGGTTCTAATCTTGAGGCCGCTCTGCTGCTGGCGGATCAGCTACTCAAGCAAGGTGGTTATCTGCAAGGTGATGTGGTGTTGTTTACCGACGGCTTTGCCTCCTCTGATTACCCTCGTTTGCGTGAGATGATGGATAACTTCCCCCATCGCTTGTCTGTGCTGGCCTTTGGCGGCACTCAGGGGGCTCCGATCCGTTTAAGCAATGGTGAGCTGCTCAAAGATAGCCAGGGCGCTATAGTGCTGCCCCGCGTACCTTTGGCTCAATTGCAGCAACTGGCGGAATTGCGGGGGGGTGTGTTTGCCGTCGCAGGTTCAGAGGATCATGATGTGGAGGCCCTGCTCGCTCTGAAACCTTTGGATAAAAAAGCCGACAGTGATGAACAGCAAAAACTCTTTGGGGATCAATGGCAGGACAATGCAGTCTATCTGGTCTGGTTACTCTTGCCATTGAGCTTATGGCTGTATAAACGCGGCGCTATCACGGTTTTTGTGCTGGTTGTCTTTATGCCCAAAGCCGAAGCTTTTGAATGGACAGATCTGTGGCAAACTCAACAACAAAAAGCACAGCAGGCTTATCAGCAAGGGGATTATTCAAGTGCCTGGCAAAAATTTGAAGATCCGATAT
>CBIMJC010000316.1:0-4667 GCA_966244125.1 uncultured Rheinheimera sp. | reverse complement strand
ATTGTTAGCTGTGCCACAAAAGTATCTGATCGCTATTGCCACCTTGTTTGGCAAAAAAACTATAGCAGACAGACTCTGCGGTTCTTTGCAGGTGGATATCAGCCACACCAGAAAAGTTTTAGGCTGGACGCCGCCTTTAAGTGTTGAAGAAGGCATTAAACGCTGTTTTGTGCCTGGTGTTGCGTAAGCCGCCATTTTACTTTTACAGATAATATTTCACTGCGCCAAGCCTTAAGCACTGCCAGTGACTGAGGATTAGACCTTGTTAAGATTTTTTGATGTGCTGTTTTCGTTGTGCGGTTTAGTTGTTGCTTCGCCCCTGTTGCTGCTGTTGCTACTGATTGGTTACTTTGATACAGGTTCACCATTATTTTTACAAACCCGGGTGGGCCGCGATAAAAAAGCTTTTACGCTGGTAAAATTCAGAACCATGAAAAAAGACACGGCCTCCGTTGCCAGTCATCTGGTGAATGCCAATGCTATTACACCTTTTGGTAGTTTTCTGAGAAAAACCAAACTGGACGAATTACCCCAGCTGTGGAATGTCCTCAAGGGCGAAATGAGCCTGGTGGGACCCAGACCTTGTTTGTTTAATCAGGAAGAGCTGATTGCAGAGCGCGAGCTACGGCAGATTTTTGCGCATCGCCCTGGTATTACAGGCCTGGCTCAGGTGAATGAAATTGATATGTCAACGCCTGTGTTACTGGCAGAAACAGACAAACAAATGCTGGAAGAGCTGACTTTGAAACACTACTTCACCTATATACTGCAAACAGCAACTGGCAAAGGGGCTGGTGACAGAGTGAAACGCTAACTAAGCGAAACGCCTAACACAAAATAAAAGGTTACAAACAAAAAGCGGCATTTAATGCCGCTTTTTGTTTGCTATTTCAGTTGTTAAGCCACTTACATGAACAAAATAACCGGACTCAGATCAAGTCGAGACTAATTCATCTAAACAAGGGCAAGAAATTACACAAGTTAAAAAAACAACTTACTCCAGTTCCGGCTCCGCTAATTATTTAACAAGCTCACTATACAGTTGTTGATATTGCCCTACTGTTTTCTCAATGGAATACAAGGACTTTATCCTGCTTAATGAGCGCTGACCCAAGCTATATCTTTGATCAGCGTCCATATCCAGCAATTTCTTAAGTCCATGCGCCAAAAGTTCAGGTTCAGCGGGTGGAACTATCAGGCCCGTATCAGACAACAAGTCTTTACTGTCTCCGACATCTGTACTGATACAACAACAACCTCTGATCATGGCCTCCCCCAGCACCATAGGAAAAGCTTCGCTGCGGGAAGGCAAACAAAACAGATCAAAGTGGTCCATAAAATACGCCACATTGTCCTGCTCCCCGACCAACCGGATACGCCCCTGCAAGCCATGATGTTCTATTAACTGCATCAACTCGGTATTGGCCTCGTCACATCCCCGGCCAACCATAATGCAATGCCATCTTTTGTCCTGATGCAGCTGTTCCAGTGCAGCCAGCAAAACATCCTGACCTTTATCCGGATGATAACGACCGACCACACCAATCAATAGGGCGCTTTCCGGCAATTGGTAGTGTTGCCTGAATCCTGCGGCATGGTCTTTTTCCTGAGTGACGGCAAAACCATTAGGGATCACAACAAATTTGGACGCCTCGTAGCCATGACCAATGTGGTTGGTTTTCGACAATTGCGCAACAGCGACTATCTTGTCCGGAATAAATCCTGACAAAAAAGAATTAAGCTTCATCACCCATCGGGTTATTTTGTTACCCAGCGGAACATTGGAGCAATGAATCCCCCAGACCACAGCTTTTACACCCGCCAGTTTTGCTGCAAGTCCTCCCAGCAGGTCGGCATGATAAAGCCAGGTCTGAACCAGATCCGGAGCGTAACTTTTTAAAACAGAACGCAGCCTGAATAAAACCACTGGAATATTCTTCGCAGAGAACATGTTCATTGGAATCACTTCAATGCCAAGCGCCTGAATTTTTTGACCTACAGGCCCAATATCCTGTAAGCAAATAACAGTGACCGAATTTTTGCCGCCAGCTTCGAGTTCTAACAACCTCAATAACATAATTTCAGCGCCGCCGACATTCAGATCGGTAATGATGTGTACAATCTTCAACTCACACTCCGTATTACAAATAACGGGCAAAAATATCCTGCCATTTTTGGTTACAGGCCTGAAGACTGTATTTTTCAACAACCAACCGACGGCCTGCATCGCCAAAAGTCTTCCGCGCAGCAGCGTCATTCATTAACATCGACAAGCCGTTGAACCATTCGTCTTCTTCAATAGCACCAATACCCACTTGCGCTTCGGCCAGAATATCTCTGTTCATCCCGACATGACTTACAGCGACAGCAACCCCACAGGCCATATACAGCAACATCTTGTAGCTGCATTTTCCGCGGGTCCAGGCTGAATCTTCCAGGGGCATTAAACCAACGGACATTTGCTGTATACATTCGACTTCATTCTGGGGTGACCACTGCACAAACCTGATTAATTCCGCCGGGATCTGCTGAAAAACAGGAGCTTTATCAGAAGTAATCAATAGCCGCCAGCCAGGATTTAATTGCAGGGCCCTGAGCAATACGGCTTCAATCCGGTATAAGTAATCAAAGCCACTTGAACTTC
Source organism: uncultured Rheinheimera sp. (assembly GCA_966244125.1). Lineage (GTDB taxonomy): Bacteria > Pseudomonadota > Gammaproteobacteria > Enterobacterales > Alteromonadaceae > Pararheinheimera. Next base: position 2,023 of record CBIMJC010000316.1, on the reverse strand, counting down.
CAGACCAGCCGATAAAAAGTTCTTCAGTCGCGTTTTGTCGCGGCGTAAAACGGTCTGTATCCACAGCCGTAGGAATAACCACTATGTTCTGGTTATAGGCGCTAAAATGCTCTGCCAGAAAGTTATTACCACACACAACCCAGTCTGAGCCCCGGGCTATCTTATTGGCACCATGACCAGAGCGATGTAAAAATATAGCGTCATCCACATCCATCACGACGGGAGATTTAATATAAGGCTCCAGAGTACAAAGTGTTGAAATCATCTGGCGTTGCAGCACCACCAGTTGGCTTTTGTTGATGTCGGACAACTGCGCTGCTCTGCCTAAGAGTTCATTCAGCAACCAAAAAGGTCTTTTATACAACTCCACAGGTGGATAAGCACTGCTTTTGGCCTGAAAGATCTCAATCTCTAATTGCTCTTTTTGCCACAAAGGTAAGTACTGCTCTAACCTGAATCTGGTGCTCGGTACTTTAGGACCTTGCCCTATTAACGCTAATTTACTCATTCAGATCTTTACTCTTTAAAGCAGGCTTTGGTTGACTCAGATGATTCATTAACACAACCAGCACAGGAAACAGGAAAACAAACCTGAAGGTGACCCAAAGCGGATAACCCGTATCAGACAAGATGACAAAGGCAAACATCAGCAACGCAACTGAGGCTGACTTCATGTTGGAATAGAAAAAACCAAATACAGACAGAAGCACCAGCAGATAGCCAAAAAATCCGCCTCTGAGCACATACTCAGACATCATATTGTCGCCAAAAGCCAGATTGCCGCCATCTGTAAAGCCAACTCCTATTAAAGGGGAATTGAATACATACTCGTAACTTCCGGCCAAACGGCTGCCTAAAGTAAAGCGGGATAAAATACCGTTATTTTTGCTGGTTAAGACCTCAGAGGTGGCGTCCGCCGCAAAACCTAAAAGAAAAGTTATTTCCTCTATATAGGCGACAATAAAGATCAACACCAGTACTGCAAAGATAAATGACGGGATCAAACCTTTTGAAAAGACAAAACGGTATAAATAAAAAATCGTCAGTAATGAAAAAAGCAAAAAGCCAGTATTTGAAATAAGAAAAGCTAACAGAATAAAGAAGTTAAAACTTAAAAGATAAAAAATAAACTTGTGAAAAACCTTGGCTGTATGTCGGCCATAGGCATAAAACACTAAGGAAAAGACAAAGTAAGCAAAGCCTGCCACCGAATGGGTTGCGAACATTAACACGGGTTTATTCGCCCATGCCACCATATAGTTAAACAAGTCTGGAACAATCTGATAATAGGACTCCTGAAAGTCTATAACTGCCTGAGCACCAAAAATAACAGACCAACTCAGGGCAACTAAAACTACACAGGTCCATAAAACAAACACAAGCTGACTACGGCTGAATCTTAAGTTCTTGACGTTCAGAGCGGCCACAAAAGCCATGGTCACATAAGGGGCTATAGCACCAAAAGTGATTTGTTTGTAAGGTGACAAAAAGGTCATCAGAAACAATAGGATCATCAAAGCTAACGAAATCACAAACTGCACCGGATTTAACCTGATCCAGCCCAATAAAGACGCAAAAATCAGCAAAGCCAGACAGACCACATTACCCGTCAAGGTCAGATGCGGCATGATCACTGTGTTGATCGATGTAGGCCAAAACAATGAAAAAAAAGCGACAAAAATAAGGACAAAGCCTGCTGCAGATGAGGTTTGGCTGTTTTTATTCCCTGAATGCTGATGGATCGTCATGCTTCAACCTTCGTCGTTCGGGCAAAAAATAATACTCACTGCGCCAGAATAAAGCGCAGGTACCAGATTGCAAGGTTTTACGCTGAGTCTGAATAAGGCTTTATTTGCCACGCCCACTGCTCAGCTCCCTCAGATCGTTCAGATAATAAAAGCCGCCAAGGATAAACAACGGCCAGCGCCTTGGATCCCAGCCTACAGGGTACTTAGAAGCATGAAAACTAAAGCGGTAATAATTAATTAAACTTTTCAGTTTTTGCAAAAAAGGCAAGCCCATC
>CBIMJC010000315.1:0-4685 GCA_966244125.1 uncultured Rheinheimera sp. | reverse complement strand
TTGCCGCACGGCCATGTGTTTTCCAGTCAGAGTATTGCCAAATTACGGCAGATTGAAGCGAAACGCCATAAGAAATGGAATCTGCTGGTCTCATCCGTAAAGATAGATTCGGAGTAACGGCTAATGTTTGAAATAAAGACTGCATATAGTAAAGCTGGCACCTCTGCAGAAATCTGGCAAGACTTGCAGCAACAATTGGCAGGCCAGTATTTTCAGTTTGGATTAGTGATGGGGCATCACAGCCGTATCCCTTTGCTTTGTAATGTGCCGCTGACACAGCTTGCAGGGCAATGGCTGGGGGGCAGCTCCTGTTTAGGCGTCATGACGGAACAAGGTGTATTTTTACAACAGGATAGTCTGGCTGTCTTGATGATCCGTGATGATGATGGACATTATGGTTCTGGTCGCGCTGTGATTGAAGATTTTGATACAGCCAAAGCGACCCGTAAGGCATTAACTCTCGCTTTGCAGAAGGCGGGACGACCATTTCAGGTACCTGAATTGGTCTGGTGCATGCAACCACCCGGTACTGAAGAAGCGGTGTTAAAACAGATTGAGCAGGTATTGGGGAAAAAAGTGCCGGTGTATGGTGGTAGCAGTGCCGATGATGAGGTATCGGGCCAATGGCTGCAGTATGATGGTGTCACTATTCACCAGAATGCTGTGGTGATTGCTGTATTTTATCCTTCAGTGGCTATCAGCCACTTTTTTCACTCCGGTTATATTCCGACAGAACACAAAGGCATAGCTACCAAAGTGACAGGCCGTTTACTGCAGGAAATTGATCATCAGCCTGCAGTCGATGTCTACAGTCGCTGGCTGGACAAAAAAATCAGTGGCAATTATATGCAGCAGACCACCTTACATCCGCTGGGGTCTGTGATAGAGCAGAGTCAGTTGGATTTACCTTTGTATATGTTGAGCTTGCCGACCAACTTTCACCCCGATGGTTCTATTGAGCTTTTTGCTGAGGTAGAGCAGGGCGGCCAGCTTTGTTTAATGGACAGTGAAGTAGCAAGGCTGCTCAGCAGAACAGGCACTATGTGTGAGTGTGCCCGCTCCGTATTACCACTGCAGCGGGTCAGCGGCGCTATTATCATTTTTTGTGGCGCCTGTTTGCTTAGCATCAAAGATCAAATAGGTGTTGTTTATGACAATGTCCAGACTGCTTTAGATGGAGCTCCATTTTTATTGGCCTTTACTTTTGGCGAGCAGGGCTATGCTGTGGATCAAACCAACAGACATGGCAATCTGATGTATGCCACTGTGTTATTTGGAGAGTCTGATGCCGAGCACTGAAAAGCTGCGGGAAAAAGTGTTGGAGCTGACCTTTGAGCGGGACAACGCCTTACTGCATGTCAGGCTGAACCAACTGTTGCAAAAAGGTCTGGATGCTATTTTAAGCTCTGATACGCTGGAGGATACCTTCAGCAAGTTCTTTGGGATCATGGCAGAAGGGGTACAGTTCGACTGTGCTGTGTTGTTACGTCTTGACGAGAACCACTTTACGCTGCTGGCAAAACAGAATGCGCCACAATGGCCTGATCAGGCGGAGCTGGGAAGTGTAGCCTTGCAGAGTGCATTGTCAGGCCGTTCTTCAGTGGCGGTGTTTAATTTGTTGCTGCTGCCTGTCTGGGGCGAGCCCGTCAGCCAGTGGTGGCCACAGGTACATTCTGCGTTGTTTCAGCGCATTCAGACCAGAGATCAGCAGTTTTTATTAATACTGGGCTCCGGCTCTGTGGCTGCTTTTGGGCCTTCTGAAGAAAAAATCATGGGGCAATTTATTAGTTTTGTTGCCAGCACTATTGCGAGCATAGAGAATAAAAAACTTTATATGGCATCGCAGTCATTGAAGGAGCGGCAGCAACGCATAGAACAGCGTTTGCTTCAATCGGAGAAAATGGCTTCATTGGGTCAGTTGGCAGCTGGTGTGGCACATGAACTGAACAATCCAATAGGTTTTTTGCTCAGTAATATTCATATGTTTCAAACTTATTTGTCTATTTTCAAAAGTTTGATAAGAAACTACAGGCTACTTGAAGATGCCACGCAGAGCGAATTAGCAAAACAGCAGGCTCAAAATGAGCTGGAGCTACTCTATCAAAAGGAAAACATAGAATTTTTGCTTGAAGACAGCGATACGCTGATTGCTGACTCGCTGGAAGGAGCCTTAAGGGTTAGAGATATAGTGCAGAGCTTAAGGCGTTTTTCGCATCCGGATACAGCTCAAATTGAGTTGGTTGACCTGAATGAGAGCATCGAATCGACCATCAAAATCATTGGTGGTGAGCTCAAACATGCGTTATGTCTGAAAAAAAATCTGTATCCTAAAGCCTTGTATGTGATGGGGAAATCTAATCAAATTAGTCAGGTATTTCTGAATATTATGATGAACGCCAGGCAAGCTATTAATCATGATCACGGCGAGTTGAAGCTAAGCTCTGGAGTACAAGATTCTGAAGCCTGGGTCGCGATAGAGGACAATGGCGTTGGGATAGAACCTGCGCATATCAACAGGCTATTTGAACCCTTTTTTACCACCAAGGACGTCGGCAAAGGCACAGGTCTTGGTTTGTCACTTTGTCACAGTATTATGTTGCAGCACAGCGGTCATATTGAAGTGCAGAGCGAGCCCGGACTATACAGCCGCTTTACTTTGTACTTTCCTTTGGCTGGCTAGAGTTCCGGTGTTAGTCTGCTGGTCCGGCCGGGAGCGGCAATGCAATCACAAATTCTGTTCCTTGTCCCTGTTGACTGGTGACACTCAGTTTTCCGTGATGCTTTTGAATAATACTGTAGGACAACGACAACCCTAGGCCAGTGCCTGTTCCGACAGGTTTTGTAGTGAAAAACGGATCGAATACTTTAGTCAGATGCTGCGGTGCTATACCTGACCCCGTATCCCGCACGCTGACGATGGCGAACTTTTCTTCTGTACTTATTCGGATATAAATGTCACCTGGCTGTTCCATAGCCTGAGCAGCATTGAGCAGTAAGTTCATAAAAACCTGATTGATTTGCATCGACTGACAATACACCAATGGCATTTGCTCCTGGTAGTTCTTGTGAATAGTTGCTTTGTATTTCAGTTCGTTATTGATAATGCGCAGTGTGCTTTCCATGCCATCAATCAGGCTGGTTTCTTTCCATTCTGAACTGTCGACATGAGAAAACTCCCTCAGACTTTTAACAATAGACATGACTCTGCCTGTACCTTCCAGGGATTCAACGATAAGGTCAGGCATATCCTGGAGCAAAAAATTGAGATTATGTTGGTTGCTATACTGCTGAAAACTGACGGCTAATTCAGTAGACGGAAGTTTTGCAAACAACTGACCGGCGTAGTCCACTGCCTGGACCAAGGTCTGGCAGTAATGCTGCAAAGTTTCCAAATTTGAAGAAACGAAACCTATGGGGTTATTAATTTCATGGGCTACGCCTGCGGCGAGTTGTCCTATCGACGCCATTTTCTCTGCCTGTAACAATTGATTATGTGCTTCCTCCAGCTTATGTATTAACTCAGCCTGGGCTTTATATTCGTCCTCTAGTTGACGGTTTGCCTGTTTTAACGCCATAGAGTAGGAGGCTGTTGTTGTTGCATCAATAATAGCGATAAACAAATGGCTGATCTGACCGCTATTGTCAGCTATCGGGACTATTTCCATATTCTGGTACATCAATTCTTCTTGCCCTGTAACAGGTCGCGAACTTTTAAACTGGAATATATGTGGCCTTTGTTCCCAGTAACTAAAACTGGTGTTTTTCAGGATGAACACCGAATCTAATTTACGTTTCAGAAATTTGGCTTGTTCAGGAAAAAGTTCCAGCAGGTTCTTGCCCAGGACCTGCTCTGCAGGCAACTGCAAACGGTCAGCGAAAAAGTCGTTCCATAACACTATGTTGTAGTCGGGCGTCAACAGGCAGGCCCCTATCGGAAGCTGCCTGATCAGTTGTAAAGCTAAGTGTTCATCTATCATTGCGGTGACCCGTCCATCATCATTGCAACAGCATATCCAAGTGTTGCATCAATGGGTACAATGAATCCTGTTTTAGGCAAATAAGGATCCGGGCATAAAAACTGGTTTCCGGAATTTGAAACTGCACTTCCATCAACAAAGCCTGTCGCCAGTTGAGTTGTTCACTACGCAAAGCCCCCCGATTTAAAAGTACCGGTGGTGCCAGTTGGATTTTAAAATTCAGTTGACAGATCAGGCCATGAAGGCAAGCTCCGGCCAGTATATTGGTTAGCTCCAATAGCAACTCCTGCCGGTCTTGCTCTGGCAGTGGAGTATCGTAGTGCATCAGCCTGGCTATGGCTTCATTGCCATTGTCTGTAATCAGCGAAATCATCTCGCCAGACAACTCTCCTAAAAAGGATTGCTGCGCCAAATGATGCGGCGTTGGCTCGTTCAGGCGACAGATAAAGTCCTGACTGCTGCTTTGTACCACTGAAGGAATAGATAAATGCACCTGAGTTTGGATCAGCCTTGCCAGTGCATCAGCAGCCTGACCCATAGAGATGTTGAGCACTTCCTGCAATGCATCCCGCTGCTCGTCGGACAAAAACTGCCCGTTCATAGTAGTCCAAGCTCTTTCAGACTGTGTGCAAGCAGCAAGGGGTCTAAGGGCTTTTTCAGAAAACGAAAGGCGACTAAAGCGCTGACCATGGCTTGCGCTTGTGTCTG
>CBIMJC010000314.1:0-4754 GCA_966244125.1 uncultured Rheinheimera sp. | reverse complement strand
ATTGTTCCGCGTCGAACAAGAAGGACGCCGGATGCCTGGCGAAGCCGATCCGGCACCACAGGGCGCCGCCACTGTCTGGTTTTGTTAGGTTGGATTTGAATATCCTGATTTTCTGTACCCTGGATCATCGTTGTTCTCCGCAATCTGATTACGCAGAGATAGCAGGGAACGTGCCAGCATAAGATATCAATCTAACCTATTGTTTTATAAATAAATATCAATATAGCAATGAATCATCAAAACTGTCCGCGGACAGAAAAAGTGTCCGCGAACAACAGCCGGACAGTGAAAAGCGGACAAAGAACAAAGGAGTCACCATGCATTATTTATTGCAGTATCAAACCTCAGCCGATTATCTGGAAAAGCGGGTGTTGTTTCGTGCTGAACATTTGCAGCTGGCCTGGTTGGCCGCAGAGCGGGGAGAATTGGTATTAGGTGGTGCAGTGGGCGAGCCCGTCGAAAGTGCTTTGCTGCTGTTTAATGTGGCCGATCCGGCGCTGGTGCAAGCTTTTGCACAAGCCGATCCTTATGTGATCAACGGCCTGGTCAGCAGCTACCGTATCCTGCCATGGCATACAGTAGTGGGTGAACAAGCAGCTACACCTATAAGGGGCTGAGCCATCGGCTCTGACCTCAAAATCTAAGCAGCTCCTATAAGAGCTATGAACCTGATCGATTTTGATAGCAGACATGAGCCGAATATGTGGGTCAGAGCCAAAGCTCTGACCCAGAGCTTTATTTCTTCTGCCACTGGCCATTAAGTTGGATGTAGTGACCAGCTTCAGTTTTTTCTATGGCTTTTTGGCCTGCAATAGCTTCGACGTCAGACAGCTTAATACCGTTTTTTGCGGCCAGTTTCTGATACTCAGCTTTGCGGGCTTTGTTAATTAACTCCGCTATTTCTTTGGCTTCTGCCGAAGAACCTACTACCCCTAAATAACCGTTGGGTTGTTCACCGACCAGCCCCTGAGTTTTTGCAGAACTTAAGGCCGACATAGCTTGTTGTAAATCCATTGCCAGCACTGGCAAACTGATAGCAAACAGGGCTGACAAGGCTAATCTGGTTAACGTTTTCATATCTGGGCTTCCTTAAAATAAACCACTGGAATCACTGATCAATTCATCCAATTCTTTGTCCACTTTAATCAAAATTTCATGCTGAATTTTGACATTTAAATTGATATTAATCGGCTCATTTGGCATAGCCACCTGCACTGTTGGCGTGCAGGCTGCTGTGACTAAAATAGCCAGACTCAGGCTTAAGCCCTGTATCATCAGGCCCCTGTGGCTGGCAGCCTTTGGCTGTAAAGATTGTCTATCCTGCCAATTGTGCATCATTACTCCTTGCGGGCGTCTTTGGCTTTTTGGGCGGCCAGACGCTGTTGAACCCGTTTTTTCACTAAGTCGCTGACCTGACCACTTAACTGCAAACTGGTGATCATAGCCGGTAAATTTTCTTCTAAATTGATACTGAAATTGACAGCCCTGCCTTGTTCAAAATCCGGGTTATTGCCTTCCAGTTTCAATGCCAGCACTAGCTGACCTTCTTTGCTGTAACTGACTGCAGCCGACAGCACTGAAAAATGAAAATTCTGCAGCGCTTGCATCACGATTTTCATGCCCTGATTGGACTGCGCCATCGCCTGAGCTTTATCAGATTGATAGGCAATTTTGCCGCCTGGTTCCAAAGCCGCCACAGAACCTTCTGCTACTGTCAGCTTGCCTTGTTCTATACTCAGAGGCAAAGTGCCGGACAGAGTTCCCTGCCCTGTGATATCAGCGCTGGGGTGCTGCTTCAGTAACTCTGCCAACTGCAATTTATCCAGTTGCAGCAACACTTTAGCATCCTTAGTTAAATCCAGCTGTTGCGGTTTTGCTGTGACCTGCCCACCAAATAATGCCAGCTGCAGCTGCTTTAAGTCTAACCGGCCTTTTAGCCAGTCCGGTGCTGTGGTTTTGTAGACGGCATTTAACGCCACAGGGCCCAGCACCAGACCATGGTTCACCTGCTGCAGCTTTAGATCCCCAGTCTCTACTTTCCAGTCCTGACCTTTGCTGAACAACTTCAGTGTGGTGGTTAAACCCGCAAATACAGTTCTGTCGTAAATGCCGCTTAAGTCCCGCAGTACCAGTTCTGTTTGCTGTTTGGTGAGCTTCATGTGGCCAAGATCAAACTCCAGCTGGCCTTTGCCTGAGGCTTTGCCTTTTTGCAGCGTCAGCAGTTCAGGCCAAAAAGGCCCGATTTGCAGCGGGTTTCCGGCCAGAAAAAACAGCTCTGGCAAAGTCCAGCTGGCACTGACTTTTTGCTCTGCCAGTTGCACTTTATGCTCAAGCGCTAAAGATAAACTATTGGCTAAACGGCCTTCCAGTTGTGCTTGTTGCTGTTGATACAACAAAGTACCGGCCCAGTTCCAGTCCAGTGTTTTGAGCAAAGGATGCTGCAGCTGCTTCACTTCAAGTTTCAGATCACTTTTCAGCTGTGTATTTGCCAGTAACGCCGGATCTAATTCCAGCTGCAAGGACTTTGCATTCAGCACCAACTGCTGTACCTGCAAGTCAGGTTGCTGATAACTGGTAGTCAGTTGCAAAGGTGCGGTGGCTTCAAATTGCAACAGGTTGTTTTGCCAGACGGCGCGACCGCTTAGTTTTAGATCCAGACCGGAGAACTGATGTTGTTGCCACTCTAACTTGTTGCTTGCAAGGCTCAGTTCAAACTCTGGGATTTGCAGCTGTTCGGCTGCTGTTGAAATCAAAGCTCTCACCGCCAACTTTGCATCACCCACACCAGCAATAGAGACGGCTTGTTGATTTGCCAGTTGCAGCTGTATGTGTTGGTTTTGTTCGCTGTAAGCTAAAGACCCCGTCAGCTTGCAGTCGGCATTTTCAGTGCTGTTGCTGAACTTATTATTCAAACGGGCACAAGGCAAGGAGACTTCTATCTGTTCAAAGGACAACACTTTCGGCAACCAGAGCGGCACAACAGGTACTGCCGGGGCTGATTCGGCTGCAGTGTCAGCAGAAGGTGCTAACTGTAAATCCAGTTGGGCTTTTAGTGATGTGGCTTTTAGCACATCCAAAGGCCAGGGCCACCCCGTCCAGCCAAGTTCTAACTGTTGCAGTTGCATCTGCTGCTGACCGGAAAACGGCAGGGTTAACGACAGCTGTTCCACACGCGCCGAGCCCCATGACAATTCCAGCCCCTGCCATTTTGGATTCAGTTGAGCCCACCAGAACTGCAGCTGAATAAATGCAAATACGCAACCTGCCAGCAATAACAACAGCAGATTCCATTTTAACCAGGAGGTCGATTTCTTCACACCGGGTGCAGGCTTAGCCACGTCATATCCTCTTCGCTTATTGGTACTTTAAGTCAGACTGGCTGAATTATGAATGAATTCATGTCGTTGCTGCTGCACAAAATATGGCAGCCACACAGCTACAGTAAGCAATCACCAACCTGATTGTATCGTTTTGTTACATAGTTGTATCTTTTTTACCTAAAAGAAACGTGCTTTAATCGGGCCATCAACAAGGAGGAACCTATGAAAAAATCTAGACTGGCGATAGCCATAGCTTTTGCTGTGACCTTAGCCGCCTGTGGCACTCAGACTCATTCAAACTTACCCGCTGGTGTCACATTAGTTGACCAGTCAAAACCTCAACAGGGCATTTATATCCCCTATAAAAAATATCAACTGGACAATGGTTTAACTGTTGTAGTTCATGAAGATAACTCAGATCCACTGGTGCATGTAGATGTGACTTATCATGTAGGTTCAGCCCGGGAAGAGTTAGGTAAATCAGGTTTTGCTCACTTCTTTGAACATATGATGTTTCAGGGTTCTGAAAACGTTGCCGATGAAGAACACTTCAAAATTATCACCGAAGCTGGTGGTACTTTAAACGGCACCACCAACTCAGACCGCACTAACTACTTTGAAACTGTGCCTGTGAATCAGGTTGAAAAAATGCTCTGGTTAGAAGCTGACCGTATGGGCTTTTTACTGGACGCTGTGACAGAGAAAAAATTTGAAGTACAGCGCGAGACGGTAAAAAACGAACGCGGTCAACGTATTGATAACCAACCCTATGGTCGGTTAAATGAACGTGTTTCTCAGGCTTTGTATCCGGACGGTCACCCCTACTCCTGGCCTGTTATTGGTTATATGGACGACTTAAACCGCGCTAACGTCAATGATGTCAAAGCCTTTTTCCTGCGCTGGTATGGCCCGAACAATGCCACTTTAACTATAGGTGGTGCGGTTAAAGCCGAGGACATTTTGCCTCTGGTGCAAAAATACTTTGGTTCTATTCCTCCTGGCCCTGAAGTCACAGACGCCGCCAAAACTTTCGTGAAACTGCCGGAAACCCGTTATATCTCGATGGAAGACAATGTGCATTTGCCGCTGGTCTACATCACCTACCCAACAGCCTATGCCACTCATCAGGACGAAGCAGCATTGGATATTTTGTCCGAGATTTTAGGCGGTGGTAATAACTCATTGCTGTATAAAAATCTGGTGAAAAACCAGCTGGCTGTACAGGCCGCTGTGTCACACCCTTGCCGTGAACTGGCCTGTGAATTTTCTTTGTATGCATTGCCTCACCCGGCTTCAGGCAAAACCCTGGCTGATATAGAACAAGTGATCCGCGCCAGTCTGACCGAGTTTGAACAGCGTGGTGTGACTGACGACGATTTGCTGAAAGTAAAAGCCAAAATGGAAGCCAGCAGTATTTTTGGCCTGCAAAGTGTA
>CBIMJC010000313.1:0-4755 GCA_966244125.1 uncultured Rheinheimera sp. | reverse complement strand
CGCCAGGCTTGTTCAGCGGCCTGATAATTCTGCATCTCCTGATAAATCCAGGCTTTTTGCAGATACAAACTCACCCATTGTTTTTGATTGGTGCGGACTATTTTATCCAGATACAACAAAGCTGCGGCATTTTGCTGCTGTTTGCGTTTTATGGCAGCAGCTTCCAGATACCAGTCGGCCTGATCCGCCGACGATAACAGCAGATATCGCTCACCTGTTTCCAGTTCATCAAGCTCAAGCGCCAGCTGAGCTGTGTTTTGTTTATCCGCATCCGATAAAACATCCATATCTACAGAGGTAAAAGTTAAAAACGCCGCTACAGGGTCATTTAGCTTTTGCTGCAGATAGGCAATGTTTAGCAGATCGGAGTCCTGAGGTTGCAGCTGATAGGCCTTCTGCCAGTGCAATAATGCAAACTCGGCCTGTTCTGCCTGCTGGCATAAAGCTAAAGTGCGCCAGCCTGATGCACTATCGGCTTTGCCTGCCAAAATGGCTAATGTTTTGTCACAACGATCTGCCAGACGCCAGAGTTCGGCGCGTTCAGCTTTGAGTACGGTCCAGCTGTCTGTGTTGGCCAGCACTTCGACATTCACTGGTTTTTGTTGTTTTAACAGCTCCAGCAGCCGCCCTGGCAACAGGCCCTGTTGCTGAACTGCAGTATCAAAAGGCAAAGCTTTTGCCAGTAACTGCAAAGCCTGCTCCGGCTTGTTTGCGAGCATATACTGGTAACTCAGTTCGTCCAGCGTAGGCGCAGTGGCTTTGTATTGATGCAGTTTTTGCATCGACTGCATTTTTACTTCGCCTGCCGGCATGGCCTGAGTGCTGACCAACAGCAACTCATACTGAGCAGATTCTTTTGGGTCGTCCAGCAACTGCTGCAATACCTGCTGGTACTGCCCGGCCGCCAGCCGTTTTTGTGCAATAAGACGTCTTTGCTGCGCCTGTAGATGGGGCGCCGCCAGATACTCCCGGCTTATTTCATCCGCGGTTAACCATTTTTCGGCATACACCAGCCAGCTGTCCGGGTTGTCGCCTGAGGGGCATTGCAAAAACAGCGCTTTGGCCACAACTTCATCACCGGCCTGCATCAACAGATCGATACGCTGCCAGCAGCCGAGCTGCAATTGCTCCGCCAGTGCTAAAGCCATTTGCCAGTTTTTTTGCTGCACAGCCCACTGCAACTTTTGCTGTTTTTCTGTGGAGGTGAGCTGATGGTAACGTTCAATAAAAGCAAAACTTTTTAAAGCGCCGGTCCAGTCCTGCAAGGCAATTTGTTGCTGTAATAACTGGCGGTAATACATCAGCGCCGCCTCTGACGCCGGTTCAGACTCAATCAATAACAGCGCTTTGTCCGCCTGCCCTGTTTGCATCAGCGCCATCACTAAGCGGCTTTTGTCTGCAGCTGATAAGTCCTCTGCAGCTAAAGAAGATAAATCCGTAATCACCTCACTGGTTAAACGTAAGGACTCAGCCAAAGCCGCATGTAACTTCAACACCTCAGCAGATAATGGCCTTTTGGCCGCCAGCCATTGGTAGGCCTGTTGTTCTTGTTTTAACGCAATCAGCCGGGATGTGACCAGCGTGGCGACCGCCAGTTGATCGGCGGCAGTCCAGTCTGACCAAAGTAAATCAAGCTGCTGCAAATCAGGCAAAGAGCGGCTTTTTAACTGCAACTGCAGCAACAGCGGGTACAGTCCCTGTTGTTCCTGCTGCGGGATCTGCTGCAAAGTGACAGTGGCGGCGGCCAGATCCTGAGCTTCAATCTGATAACGGAAGGCCAAAGCTAATAATTCAGGCTGAGCCGGTACCAGAGCCAGCGCTTTATTGATTTCAGCTATAGCTCCTGCAAGATCGTGTTTTTGCTGCAACCTGTAGGCTTTTTCTACATAAGGGTAAGTACGGAATTGCTGATAATCCGTCATAGGCTCTGCAACCACCACAGAGGTAAAAACCAGCATCATTGTCAGCAAAAACCGCATCAAAGCACTGCCTCAGATCTTTTGACTGCAGGTGCAGGGATCAACTGCTGCACCAGTTGCCTGATGGTTTTACGCCTTTGTTGTTGCAGTTTGACCACTTCTGCCAGATTTTCAGCTGACACTATGCCTTCCTGCAGCAAATAGTCGCCCAAACGCAAACCGGTTTGATGATCAAAACTAATCAGCACCTGATTGACCACGGCAGGCTCTAATAAAGCCGCCTGCACCAGTGCATCACCAAAAGACAGCTGACTGGCCAGATAATTTTGCAGCAGCATGGCTTGTTGAGACTCGCTGATCCGCCCCTGCCGCAGGCACTGCTGCAAATAAGCTGTTGGGTCTAAACCGGCCTCTTTTTTATACCAGTGCCTGACGCCTAAACTAACCACACCATAAGCGCAGATAGCTAACTGCACCACAAAGCCGGTCTGACGCTCAATTTGTGACAAAGCCACAGGAGATAACTGGCTTTCCCGCACCAGCGTCAACACTCCATTCTGCAATTTGACCGGTAGCACCATATATTTCAGTGCCAGACGTTCAGGCAACATCTGGATCAATGCTGCATCAAGTGCAAAAGGATCGGTGTCCAGATAAGGCAACTGCAGTTGTTCCGCAACAGCTTTTCCCAACTGGGCCGGGGTCAGCAGAGCCAACCTTAATAAAGACTGCCCCAGCCGCTCACCTTTTTGCTGCTGCTCCAGACCAAAGTCCAGTTGCTGCTGTGACAAGGTGCCCTGACTGACCAGAATAGAGCCTATGGAGCGGCTGGCCCGGTTTTGACTGATGCTGGGGTATTCGTGTGAGGTTTTGTCCCAGGCCACACGGCGTGGATCACCATGTTGCAGCACTTGTTTCCAGGCCCGCACATTGGCAAAAAAGTTAATCACATTGCCCCATAACTGACGTGGCACAGAAAGCAGAGCCTGAGTGATGCCGTAGTAGCGGCGTACAAAGATCATTCGCTGAAATAAGCGGTTGATAAAAAACACAAAGTTTAAACCGAGCAAGGTTTGCACCAGCGGATCATCCACAAAAATGGATAAAAAATGGTAACCATCAGCCACCAGTTGATCGTACAACCAGAACAGACAAAGCTGGGCAAAAATCAGCGTGGAGATAAAGCTGACAAAATAGGTGATCACCCCTTTGCGATCACGCCATAAAAAATAATTGAGCCGCCAGTCCCCCACCCAACGATGGGTTTTAAAGCCCTGAAATACGATGCCGATGATCCAACGGCTTTTTTGCCGGACAGCGGTATGAAAAGTTTCAGGAAAATATTCCCGCACACAAACCACATTGCCATCACTCTGACTGCGGCTGCGGCTTGTTTCGGCATGGCGGGCCAGTGCATTGTCTGTGACAGGAAAACGGACAAAAATCTCTTCCATGCCCCAGTGTTTCAGCCGGAACCCTATGTCGTAGTCTTCTGTTAACGACTGCACATCAAAAGGTAAACCATCCCCTTCCTGCGACAACTTTAAAATAGCGCGACGACTGAAGCAGGTTCCGACTCCGGCACTGGGCACCTGCCCAACCATAGACTCCCGTACCACCACATCTTTGCCATGGCTTTCGGAAAACTCATCCAGATAATGGCCGGAGGTAAAAGCTAAAGGCCCTTTGACAAAAGGATAGACAGGCAGCTGGATCAGATCTTTTTTCGGCAATAAGTAATTGAATAACCTCAATTCCATCGCCGACACTACATCTTCAGCGTCATGCAATACAAAACCGGCAAACCTGACCTGAGTGCGGCGTTCAAAATCGAGAATAGAGGTAATGATATTGTTCAGACAATCGGCTTTGCTGGTGGGGCCAGGCCGGGCGCAAACCACTTTGTGCACATGGGGAAACCGGGCGCAGGCTGCGTCCACATCGGCCTGAGTGGCCGGATCGTTTGGATAAGTACCAACAAAAATCTGGTAGTTTTCGTAGTCCAGCTCGGCAGCGGCAAACTCTGCCATTTTGCCAACCACTCCAACCTCTTGCCAGGCAGGCACCATAATAGCTATAGGTTGCTCTTTCAGATGAAAGAGTTCCTGTTCATCAAACTTTTTGGCCTTGCGGTAAAAACGGAAATAACGCCCCCAGTGCCGCACCCAGTAATACAGATCAATAAACAGGTCATCCAGTGCAAACAGCAACAACAGCAGCATCAGCACAACCACAATGTAGCGTAACCCATAGAGATAGTTGGCAAGCAGATCAACCAGCATCATTTCCACACCACAACAACGCTACAGAGCGCGCTACAAACGGAGAGTGAAACAGAGAATACCCGAAAGTATCATTTTTATCAATTAAAACCTTAAGCAAAAGGTTAATTATGCAATTTTTATCATTTTATGGTGATTTTTGTCGGCAGTATACTCTAAAACACAGGGTGTGATGGCGGTTATGTAACCACTGTTTCGACTTGACCATCAAAAAGCCGGAAATGGTATAGTGCGCACCTTGTTATTGCCGGAGTGCCCTGATGTTTACCCCTGTCCACACCCTTGAATTTGCCGAGCTGGCCAAACAAAAAATTGCCGAATTTAATGCCCTGCACTGGGACGCCTCAAAGCGACAGCAGCTTGGACTTAAACTGGAAAACGACAAAGGCGAATTAGTTGCTGCTTTGGCCGGCCGTACCTTTGGTCACTGGTTTTATCTGGAATCATTATGGTTAGATCAATCGCTGCGGGGCAAAGGCATTGGCTCAGCCTTGCTGGCCGAAGCTGAGCGTATTGCCAAAGAACGTGGCTGTCGTTTTGTGATCCTCGATACG
>CBIMJC010000312.1:0-4762 GCA_966244125.1 uncultured Rheinheimera sp. | reverse complement strand
CGAAAAAAAGATCAGCGGATACTGCTCCCCCTGCTGTGGGTAAAACAGGCTCAACGCCAATTCACGCTGATCCTTAGAAGCAGGCAGAACAAGTTCGCGTTTGGTTACCACTGCCAGCTTTCCGTGCTGCAGATAGGGGATCTGGTGTAATTGAGCTGGTTCCACATTCAGGGGATGGGCTGCGGGGAGCTCCGGCTCACTGCAACCCAGCATACAAAGACTCAGTATCAGTGCTATCAGAGGTCTGCTCATAAGAGTACTCTCTCTCTGTTGATCAAGATTTTTACTTCAGTTCAGTCAGCTGCGACCGGACAAAACTTGCGACATCCAGCGCAGACTGCTGTGGATGCTCCAGTGGGATCACGTGGCCTATGTCCGGATAAACTATGCTGTGCACCTTCTTGCTTGCGGTCAGTTTTTGCTTAAATAACTCCACATGCTGCACCGGCAACTGCGGATTTTTTTCTCCCCACATCAGCAGCACAGGCGCAGTGATTCTGGCCAACAAGGGGGAAATATCGCCTTTTTCATAGGCGCGCATCCGCTGGTATTCGGCGCGACGATTGCCTTCGCGGCGGTACATATCAAAAAACTCTCTGAGTAACTCAGGGGTCACCAGACGATCATCGACAATAGGCGCCTTTAAAAACCCGTCAAACAAGGCTTCGGGCAGCAGGTAAAACAGAAAAGCCCCCCAGGCAGGCAAAGGTTTATCCATATATTTGTTGGAGGTTTTTGGCATGCCGGGTGCGTTGATTAACACCAGACTTTGCATGCGCTGTGGATTGTTGGCGGCAAAGGTATAGGCAATGCCAGCACCAGTGGATGAACCAACCAGACTGGCTTGTTGGATCTGCAGATGATCCAGCAGGCCAGTTAATAACTGACTGCCCCGCTCGCGGGAATAATCGCCACTCGGATCCGGTCCGGTCAGGCCGTGACTGGTCAAATCAAACCGTACCAGCGTGAAGCTGCTGCTTAGCTGATCCACCCAGGGCTGCCATTGGCGCATGGTGAAAAAATGCGAGTGGATCAACACCAGCACAGGGCCCTGGCCTTCCACTTTGTAACGCAGATTCACACCATCAATCATCACCTTTTGCAGTTGATCGCCACCATAACGTTGCTCCAGTTCTTCTACCGGCAGATCCCGGTAGGCCAGCAGCACCCAAATGACATAAGCGGCTATAACCAGAAGCAGCAGCTTCAGCGGCCACAACAGCAGACGCCAGATCCTCATGCTGTCACCTGCTGCATACTGGGCCTGTCACAGACCTGTTTATGACTGACAATCAGACTCAGCACAAAGACGATTTCAGCCAGATTGCCGGCAATAAAACCCCAGGCTTGCCCTGCTGTGGCGCCATTCACTACAAAGATAAATAAGGAGCCTAAAAACAGCAGCTTGAAGCCACTTTTACGCCAGAGGTAAGCGGCCAGCAGCAGAGTGAACAGGTTGGTCAGTATGGTCGCAATAGGGGCCGAACCATGGGCATTGGACATACGACGAATGCCAAACTGGTTATTCTCCACCAATTGCAGCCCCACCAGTTCCTGACTGATACCAAAAGCCAAAGCTCCCGAAGTCACTGAGACGCACAGCAGCAAAAAGGCTTTGTTTTGCCCTAAACTCAGGCCGCTGTCGCGAATAATGGAGTAGGTAAATAAACTTAAAAACGGCAGGCTCAGCACATGGACATAAAAACGTCCCATGCTGGCTGTGGTAAACCAGGGCTGTTCAATCAACCAATAACCACTGGCCACCATCAAATTGTCGTACGTCATGCCACACAGCAGCACGACAAGAAAAACCCTGCGCCACTGCCCCTGGTCGGAGGGCAAAAGGCGAATTACATAAAACAACAACGCAATATCAATAAAAGCAATGAAGAAATTTAATAATGAAAGCATCGCGTGTTGGTCCTTGAGTGGTTTTGTTCTGTAAAGCCCATTAAAAAGCAATCACGCTTTGCTTTCAAGATAAAAGTTATATTGTTATGTCATTTCGACTTTTGACGCAGGGTTTAATACAGTCTCCCCGGGTTTTTCAGCACAAGCCCAATCTTTACGATCTCTTTACGCCCTTCCTTTTTATCCATCTGGAGACTTTACGCCTCTGGCCCCTAAGCTTTGCCCCGGATTTATACCACTGAGGAAAAGCGGGATGGACTGGTTGTTATTGCTGTTGATTGGCGCCTTAAGCGCTTTGTTGATTTACGCCATGTTGGCACCGGAAAAGTTCTGAGGAGCCACTGATGGAAATTATGCTGATTTTAACTTTGGCTTTGCTGTTGGCCTGGCCATTGGGTGCTTATATGACCGGGATTTTCTCCGGTCAAAAGCATTGGAGTGACAAAGTATTTGCTCCTGTTGAAAACGGGATTTTTAAAATTTTGGGCATCAACGCCAGTGCAGGCATGAACTGGAAAAGCTATGGCATAGCTTTTTTAATCAGCAACCTGGTGCTGGGTCTGATCGCCTTTTTGCTGTTGATGTTCCAGCATCTGTTGCCGATGAACCCGGATGGCATTGGGCCATTAAGCTGGGATTTGGCGCTGCATACGGCTGTGTCTTTTTTAACCAACACCAACCAGCAACACTATTCTGGTCAGGCTCAACTGAGCTATTTAAGCCAGGGTTTTCTGATTGTCACTTTGCAGTTTGTCACTCCGGCTATGGGTTTGGCAGTTTGTCTGGCGGTATTACGTGGTTTGATGGGTGGTCGTAACGCTAAGGATGCCGAAGAAGGTGAAGAACGGGATTTAGGTAACTACTATCAGGACACAGTACGTGCTGTGCTGCGTTTGATGTTGCCTTTAGCAGCACTGGTCGCGTTGTTATTAGCCAGTCAGGGTGTGCCTTCCAGTTATCAGGCCAGCCCGACAGTGCCGGTACTGGAACAAGGCCAGAGCCTGACTGAACAAAAAATCCCCTTAGGCCCTGTTGCCGCTATGGTGGCTATTAAACAACTGGGTACCAATGGCGGTGGCTGGTATGGCCCAAATAGCGCCAACCCACTGGAAAACCCTACTCCTGTTGCTAATGCCATTGAAACTATTGCCATAGTGCTGATCCCTATCGCCATCGTCTTTATGGCCGGTGGTCTGTTACGTCAGCGTGGTTTTGCCAAAATGTCTTTGGCTGTGATGGGCTTTTTAAGTTTGTTGTGTGTAGCTGCAGCCATTTACAGCGAACAGCAGCCGAATGCCGCCTTTACTGGTTTAGCAGAGCAGGCTGGCAACATGGAAGGCAAGGAAGTGCGTTTTGGCACAGACCTATCCGCACTCTGGGCTACTGTCACCACTCAAACCTCCAATGGTTCAGTCAATGCAATGCACGACTCGCTAAATCCTGTCGCTGGTTTAGTCACCCGTTCTGGCATGCTGATCAATGCCATCTGGGGCGGTATTGGGTGTGGTTTTGTCAACTTTATGGTCTACGTCTGGATAGCGGTGTTTATCGCCGGTCTGATGATAGGCCGCACGCCGGAAATCTTTGGCCGCAAGCTGGAAAAAACTGAAATCAGCTGGCTGGGTGTATTGCTGGTATTACCCAGTGCCGTGATTTTAACTTTTACCGCTATCACAGTGGCTATCCCTGCCATTACCGGCAACAGCAACCCAGGTTTGCACGGTATTGCCCAGGTGTTTTATGAATACACTTCAGCTTTTGCCAATAACGGTTCTGGTTTTGAAGGCTTAGGTGATAACACGCCGTGGTGGAATATCAGCTGTGTGATAGTGCTGTTACTGGGCCGCTATTTACCGCTGGTGATCCCATTGTTGATTGCAGGTTTATTGGCGAAAAAACGTCAGATCCCAGTCAGCAACGGTACCTTACCTCTGCATAACCTGACCTTTGCTGTCACTTTGGTCACAGTGATTTTAATACTGAATTTCCTGTCCTTTTTACCTTCGATGGTGCTGGGCCCAATTGGCGAAGCACTGGAATTAACTTCTATTGCAGGTGATTTAAAATGAGTAATGCCTTAGCTCAGGCCAGCCTACAGGCTTTTGTAAAACTACAGCCACAACTGGCGATTAAAAGCCCTGTGATGCTGGTGGTATGGGTGGGTACAGTGCTGGCGCTGGGTATGACAGCCAACAGTGTATTAAATGGCAAAGACTACGGCTTTGAACTGGCCAGCAGTCTGATCCTGTTTTTCACCTTATGGTTTGCTAACTTTGCCGAAGCTATAGCCGAAGCCCGTGGCCGTGGTCAGGCTGCCAGCTTAAAAGCCACCCGTCGTGATTTAACAGCCCAGTTGCTGCGTGAATCCGAAGAACCGAAAGCAGTGTCCGCCAGTCAGCTCAAAGCCGGTGACAAAGTGCTGGTGGAAGCAGGCCAGTTTGTGCCAGCAGACGGTGAAATTATCCTGGGTGTTGCCACTATCAATGAATCGGCCTTAACGGGCGAATCAGCACCTGTGCTGCGTGAAGCCGGTACCGACCACTCAGGTGTTATTGCCGGTACCAAGGTATTAAGCGGTACTATTACTGTGATGGTGACGGCAGAAGCTGGCCATAGTTTCCTTGATAAAATGATCAGCCTGGTGGAAGGCACCAACAGACAAAAAACACCCAACGAGCTGGCGCTGACAGTGTTGTTAGCTGCTTTAACCTTAGTGTTTTTAATAGCAGTAGCAACTTTACCTGCCATGGCCGCTTTTGTTGGCATCGAACTGGACCTGTTGATGCTGATAGCGCTGGTGGTCTGTTTAATTCCAACCACTATTGCCGGTTTATTGCCAGCTATAGGTATT
>CBIMJC010000311.1:0-4781 GCA_966244125.1 uncultured Rheinheimera sp. | reverse complement strand
ATCCTGTAAAGGTGAAGCTTTACCGCTAAACCAGGATTTAAACTGGCCTTCCAGCATCACTGCCACTGTCTGCGAACCAGCAGTGTCACCTGATGGATAACTGACTTGTCCTGAGGCATCCAGGGTTGGCATCACACTGGTTTGCCCGCTTAACCAGCTTCCTTTGGACGAGTGCAGCAGCGGTGTTACCCTGATATTTTCTTTGTTTTGAATATCAAAGGGGCTGGCCCAGGGCACCACCAACTGGGGCAGTTGACTGAATAACGGCATCTCAGCCATAGCATCCTGTCGTATGTCGGCAAACCATGGATAATCCAGTAGCCTCATGTCCTGAAAGGTAAAACCACCCGCCTGACGTGTGACTGGCACTGGTAAAGCGGCATGTTGTGGATCAAGCAGCAGAGTGGAATTCTGTTGTACGCCATACTGCTCCAGCCACTGGTTCAGACCACTCTGATAAGGCCGCACCGCTAAGTTCTCTCTGCTTAAACTGGCTTTAAAAGGTGAGGTGGCCATCAGTACTGTGCCGCCCTGCATCAAAAACTGATCCACAGCAAAAAGTTGTGTCTGGGATAAATTCTCTGGCGCCATCACAAACAGCACGTCGGCTTTGGTACTGACCTTACCGTCAGTTAAATCCTCCGCTTCAACGTTGAAATTATCGGCTAATAAAGCATTCAAACCGCTGAACTCATTAGCCGGATAACCGTAGCCGCTGCTACCCTGCGGCGTCACCAGCGCTACTGTTTTTGCACCATGGCCAGACAAACGTGAAATACCAGCTTTGAGCTGGCGCTCAAAACTTTCGACACTAAAATCATCCAGAGTTAGCGCTAATTGCTGTGGGCCCTGCTGCAACTGCATACTGAACCAGAAGCCCTCTGCCGCAAAAGGATCTAGCTTCACCTTGCTCAAACCAAACTCTTGCTGCAGATTGTCTTTTAATGCGCTATCTGCGTCAGGATCCAGTCGCTGCACGCTGAACTTGCCTTCAGCTGTTTTAGCCAGCTGTTCAGCACTTTGCTGCAACTGGGTCGCAAAAGATTTCAGCTGCGCAGGTAACTGCTGATCGTCTGACCAATACAGTTTCAGACTGACTGGTTCAATGACTGCAGCAAACAGATCATGGCCGGCATAATAGTCCTGCTGTACTTTTTTCACGGCCCGGGTGATGTCCAACTCCGGATTTCTTAACAGCACTTCCAGATCATTTTCACCTCTGGATTTCACGTCAATCAGCTCGCGAAAACCCAACACCTGATACTCAGAACCGTACTGGATCAACAGATTAAAATAGGAGCTGACGATAGAAGACTGATAGCGGTCTGCGATTTGGAAAGGCACTGGCGTGATGTTAAAGCGCTGATTCGCCTCTTGCTCCAACTCAGGTTCAGTGGTCGGATCAATCCATTCTACCCTGACTTTGCCGCCACCACTGATTTGATATTCTTTTAACAAATCCTGCAGTTGTGGCACTAAGGGCGCCAATAACGGATGGGTTTGTCCGGAAAAATAGCCACGGATCAATAAAGGCTCAGTCAAGCTCTGCAGTTGCTGTTGGGTCGCCTCAGACAACGAATACTGTTTACCCGCCGTGCTGTCATAACGCAGTTGAGTCAGTTGCCCAAGCCACATATTCACTAACAACAGGTTCAACACGGCCAATGCGCTCAACCATTGCCACTGACGGGCACTGTTGGACAAACGGCTTGAAAAACGTTCTTTTTCAAGAACATAAATATTTAACACTAAAAAGGTCAGCACCAGGGCAAGGTAATAATACAGATCACGAAAATCCAATACGCCTCTGGTGATCGCATCAAAACGCGAACCTGTGCCAATGAAATTCAGGTAAGAGGCTACAGACTGACTGAATAAGCCAGTGATCAGCGGATGCCCGACCAAATAGAGTGCCCCACAAAATGCGATACTCAAGAGCAAACTGACAATCTGATTATCCGAGCGGGCTGAAACAAACAGACCTA
This sequence comes from uncultured Rheinheimera sp., assembly GCA_966244125.1. Lineage (GTDB taxonomy): Bacteria > Pseudomonadota > Gammaproteobacteria > Enterobacterales > Alteromonadaceae > Pararheinheimera. The sequence continues at coordinate 2,796 of CBIMJC010000311.1, read as the reverse complement.
TGGCCAGATAACAACTGCCCAGCAGCACTGAAGCCAGATACCCTGCCAGCACAGGACCCCAATCCAGTTCAGCCAGCAAGGCTACAGTCACAGGCAAAGGCAAGGTGATCCCTAAAGCCAGCAGTAGTAACACAAAACAGCCCAAAAACTTACCAAGCACAAAATGCCAGACCGGAGAGCCCTGGGTCAGTACTGCTTCCAGTGTGCCGCTGCGTCGCTCTTCGCTCCAGACTTTCATCGTCAGTGCTGAGGTTAAAAACAATAACAATAGTGGCATCCAGCTAAACAAGGGCCGGACATCGGCAATATTGCGGGCAAAAAAGGCTTCACCCCAGAAAAACACAAAAAGCTCAACTGCGGCAAAACTGGCTAAAAATAACCAGGCCACAGGAGAGGCAAAAAATAAAGTCAATTCTTTACGCGCTACAGACCAGATTAAACTACTGGCTTTTGCTGCATTCACATCAGGCTGCATCTTTCACCTCCGTTTTCTGGTGATGTGAACTAAATAAGCTCTGTAAATCCTGTTGCTGCAGGTTGAGCTGATACAAAGCATGGCCTGCACTGACCAGACGCTGAGCCACTTCAGCGCACAATGCTTTGTGATCCGAATCGACAGCCAGCTCCAGCCTGAACCATTGTTCACTTTGCAGCGTCATGCTCAGCACTTCAGGGATGTCACTGAGTAGCTGTTTTAACGCTTCAAGGCTGATGTCGCTACCCAACTGCACCACGCTCTCCGATGTCAGAGCATCCAAAGCCCTGTCCAGTACCAGACGTCCTTGCTGGATCAGCAAGACTCTGCTGCACAGCGCCTGCACTTCCTGCATGATATGTGTAGACAGAATCACCGTAGCATCCTGTGCGATCTGCTGGATCAGCTCGCGCATCTGCAAGGTCTGGCTTGGATCCAAACCATTGGTTGGCTCGTCGAGGATCAATAACCGGGGTTTGCCCAAAATGGCCTGAGCCACACTTAAACGCTGTTTATAGCCACGGGATAAGGTTTCTATTTTAGCCTCGAGTTTGTCCTGCAGCATGGTAGCAGCCACTACCCTGCGGATCTCTGCGGCACGACTGTCACTGCTCAATGCCTTTAGGCTGGCTGCATAATCCAGATAATCCAGCACCGTCATATCCGGATAAAGTGGCAAATGTTCGGGTAAATAACCTAGCTGCTGCTGAATTAAACGCCTTTGCTGCTGAATGTTGAGACCATCCAGTAGAATTTGACCGCTGTCAGCTTCAAGATAGCCGCTCAGCATTTTCATGATAGTGGTTTTACCTGCGCCATTGTGGCCAAGCAAACCAATAATCTCTCCTTTTTTAATGGTGAAACTGACATCATCTACCGCCAGATGGCTGCCATACCGACGGCTGATGTTCTGAACCTGCAACATGTTCAATATCCTCCCCTAGTGAACTGCAAGTGCATAACCTAAACCAGGACAGTTGATACGGCATCCACAAGCAGCGCATTCTGAGAGCAGGCTCAGTCGTACAAAACTTGTTTTTAACCTGACTCTTAATTTGTGAGCCAAGGGGCAGGATGCCGGATAAATTCCCGTAAAAACAAAGTGTCAGACGATTGACAAAGCCAAATATAGGGTCAATTTTGTTGATCCCAAGGGGCATGGACTACAGAAAGGCAAGACGATTAAGTACAACAATGATCAGGGCCACACCAGATCGCTAAATTGTCAAAAAACACGCTTCAACGCGCTCTGGCAAGGATTTAGCCTTTCGTCTTGCAGACTGTTAAACAGGAGATAAAAAATTCATAAACGCAGTTGATTTTTTTTCGGGCAAATTAAAATAAATTCCTGTATATTGTCGCCCTATTTTACAACCACTAGCTAATCGAGATGACTATGTCAGCAGATTTATCCTTATACAGAAACATTGGTATCTTCGCCCACGTTGATGCCGGCAAAACCACTACTACCGAACGTATCCTGAAACTGACCGGTAAAATCCATAAGATAGGTGAAGTTCACGAAGGTGAATCAACCACTGACTTCATGGTGCAAGAAGCTGAGCGTGGTATCACTATCCAGTCAGCAGCTGTAACCTGTTTCTGGAAAGGTCACCGCTTCAACGTTATCGATACACCAGGCCACGTTGACTTCACAGTTGAAGTATACCGTTCTCTGAAAGTATTAGACGGTGGTATCGGTGTATTCTGTGGTTCAGGTGGTGTTGAACCTCAGTCAGAAACTAACTGGCGTTATGCGAACGACGCGAAAGTTTCCCGTCTGATTTTCGTAAACAAACTGGACCGTATCGGTGCTGATTTCATCCGTGTAACTGAACAGGTGAAAAACGTTCTGGGTGCCACTCCACTGATCATGACTCTGCCAATCGGCCGTGAAGACACGTTCGTGGGTGTAGTTGACCTGTTGAATGAAAAAGCCTACGTGTGGGATGACTCTGGTCTGCCAGAAAACTACAAAGTAGTTGACGTTCCAGCTGATCAGCTTCATGGAGCGTACCCGTAGATCAGAATGCCGATCGGATCGCCGGAGAATACGGCGGCGACCTCGAGGCGCTTGGCGCGCGCCGCCTCGTCGGGCTCGATGGCCGCGATGCGCTCGCGCACGCGGGCCCCGTCGATCTCGAGCTTGTCGAAGCGGACCGCGCAGGTGACCTGGCTCTCTACTCGGCGGCAGCGCGCCTGGGCGCCCGAGCCGTTGAAATCGCCCTTGCCGTCGGCGCCGAGCTTGCCCGAAACGAAGATGCGGTTCTCGACACCCGTCAACTCAATCAAATGCCTGACCCGCTCGCTGCAAAAGTCAC
>CBIMJC010000310.1:0-4790 GCA_966244125.1 uncultured Rheinheimera sp. | reverse complement strand
ACTGTACGATTTGCCATGGTGGCGCTTCTTATCTTCCGACCGTTATCAGAAGCAAACTTTGCAGGGTGACTTTGAAAAAATCCGTAGTTACTACTTAGACCGGGGTTACCTGCGTTTTAATATCGACGCGAATCAGGTTTCTGTCAGTACAGATAAAACTTCAGTTTACGTGACTCTGAACGTGACTGAAGGCGAACAATACACTATTACCGGTGTTGATTTTGTTGGTGACCTGATAGGTCAGGATGCTTTTATTAAAGCATTACTGCCGCTCAAAGCCGGCCAGTTGTACAACGGCGCCCTGGTGACTTACACCGAAGAAAGTATTGCCAAGTTGCTGGCGCGTTTTGGTTATGCCAACTCCAAAGTCCGTACTATTCCTACTATCAATGATGATACCAAAGAAGTGGCTTTGACCATCAGTGTTGACCCGGGTAAACGTGTGTATGTGCGTCGCCTGGAAGTGGTAGGTAATGCCTCCACCAAAGACGAAGTGATTCGTCGTGAAGTCCGTCAGATGGAAGGTGCCTGGTTATCTAACGACGCATTAGAGTTATCCAAAGAGCGTATCCAGCGTTTGCCTTATATCGAAAAAGTTGAATTTGAAACCAAAGAAGTACCAGGTGTGGATGACAAAGTCGATGTCAGCTACAAAATTAAAGAGCAGCCGTCAGGTAACTTTAATGCCGGTATCTCGTACGGTGATTTCCAGGGCTTGTCGTTCCAGATTGGTGTTGAGCAACAAAACTTCTTTGGTACAGGTAACTCAGCCGGTATCAGCTTAAGCACAAACAAATACAACAAACAGATTTCTTTGTCTGTGACAGACCCTTATTTCACTCTGGATGCGGTCAGTTTAGGTGGTCAGGTGTTCTATTCAGACACAGACTACTCCAGCTTGTCGTCCAACTTAGAAGCCTATAAGCAAAAACGTTATGGTTTTGGTGCTTCTGTAGGTTATCCGCTGAATGAATACAACAGACTTAATTTTGGTACCAACTATGCGGTGAACGAAATTAACTCTTTGTCTGAATATGACCAGTTACGTCATTTCAGAGCTGTATTGATGGATAAAAACGATCCGGACGGTGGCTATAAGTTTACTAACTACGAGCTGATCGCCAGCTGGATCCAAAGCACATTAAACCGTGGTTTGTTCCCGACCGCTGGTCATGAATTAGTGTTAAGTGGCCGTATCACTACACCAAATTCAGACTTGCAGTACTACAAAACAACATTTGAAGCCCGTAACTACATTCCGCTGAGTAATGATCACCGCTGGTCATTCTTAAGTAAACTGGAAGTGGGTTATGGTAATGGTTATGGTTCCAAAGACGGTTATGACTACACTCTGCCGTTTACCGATAACTTCTATGCAGGTGGTCAGAATTTACGTGGTTTCGAAGCCCGTATCATAGGTCCACACGCTATTTATCGTCAGGTTACTACTGTACCAGGCTTACCTAACCCAACAGGTGGTACAGGTGGTAGTTTCCCAACAGACCCAAGTTTTGACACTTACTTAGTGTCGCCACGGTCAACGGGTGGTAATGCTATGGCTATTGCCACCCTTGAGTTAATCACACCAACACCTTTTGTTGGTGACGATTATGTAAACCAGATCCGTACCAGCCTGTTTGTTGACGCGGGTAACGTCTGGGATACAGAGTTTGATTTAAGTCGTTATGCAGGTTTAAGTCCGTCTACCACTCAGAACTTTAACAGTCCTGCACTGTTAGACTATTCTGATCCGGGTCTAATCCGTGTATCGACCGGTCTCTCTGTACAATGGATCTCTCCAATGGGGCCATTGACTTTTAGCCTGGCGAAAATCATCCAGAAAGAAGAGGGTGATGATCAGGAAAACTTTAGTTTCAATATTGGTACTACATTCTAAATTTATGGGAAATGGAAAACATGTTTAAGCAAAGCTTAGCAAAAACTGCATTAGTATTGATGGCTGGCCTGCTGATGGTTGGCACTGCTGCAGCAAAAGAAATGAAAATTGGTCTGGTTGATGTGCAGGAAATTGTTGCCAAACTGCCTCAGACGACTTCTATTCAAAATACACTAAAAACAGAGTTTGAAGGTCGTATTGCTGAAGTACAAAAGCTTGAAAAAGACATAGCTTTTAATCAGGAAAAATTAAAGCGTGACGGCGCAACCATGAACGACAAGCAGAAAAAAGACCTGCAAGGCGAAATGGAAAAACAAATGCGCAGCTATGAGCAGTTAGCTCGTCCATTGGATGAAGACTACCGTAAGCGTCAGGCAGAAGAGCGTAACAAGCTGATGGGTTTAGTGAAAACTGCTATCGATGCGATCGCTAAAAAAGACAACTATGACCTGATTTTAAATGCTCAGGCTGGTGTGTTTGTAAAACCTGAATACGACATCTCTGAAGCTGTTGTAGCTCAGGTGAGCAAAGCCAAATAATGGCAAAGCTTACTTTAGCCTTTATAGCTGAGCAGTTAAATGCTCAGCTAATTGGAGACGCCACGGCACTGATTAGTGCCGTTGGTACTTTGGAAGAGGCAACAAGCCAGCAGATCAGCTTTTTGTCCAACAGTAAGTACCGTAAGTTTTTACAATCGACTCAAGCTGGTGCCGTGCTGATTAAAGCGGATGACCAAAGCTTTTGCCCTGTAAATGCGCTGATCGTAAAAGACCCTTATGTAGCTTTTGCGAAAATAGCCCAGTTATTAGATTCAACACCTGCTGCCGCTTATGGGCGGGGGCAGAATATAGTGATAGACCCTGCAGCTAGTGTTCCTGACTCTGTGGTGATAGGCCCCAATGTGGTGATTTCCGCTGGCGCTGTGATAGGCGAGAATGTGCAAATTGGCGCAGGTTGTTTTATCGGCGAACATGTACAGATCGCAGATGGCTGTAAAATCTGGCCTAATGTGACCTTTTATCATGGTGTAAGACTTGGCAAAAATTGTCTGGTCCACAGTGGTGCAGTGATAGGTGCTGATGGTTTTGGTTTCGCCAATGACCGGGGCAACTGGCTGAAAATTCCTCAGGTCGGTACTGTCATTGTAGGTGACGACACTGAAATAGGTGCCAATACCACCATAGACCGTGGCGCTTTGGGTGACACCGTCATTGGTAAAAACGTGATCCTGGACAATCAGGTACAAATTGCTCACAACGTGCAGATTGGCGATCATACGGCCATTGCAGGTTGCACTGTCGTAGCCGGCAGCACTAAAATTGGCCGGTATTGTATTATTGGTGGCGCCTGCGCTATCAATGGACATATGGAAATTTGTGACGGTGTACAAATCACCGGCATGTCGATGATTATTAAATCTATTACCGAAAAAGGTATCTATTCATCCGGTACTCCGGCCAGCACTAATCTGGAATGGCGGAAAAATAGCGTCCGGTTTCGTCAACTGGATCAGATGTATCAAAAATTGCGGGAACTTGAGCAGCAAATGGCCGCTTTGTCCCTGCCGCCTTCAAAAGACGAATAAAATAAAAGAGGTTCACTTTGGCTAACCAATTGAATATCCTTGAAATACAGGAAATCATGGCCCTGCTGCCACATCGCTATCCATTTTTAATGATCGACCGGGTTTTAGATTTCACACCGGGCGAATCTTTAACTGCTATTAAAAACGTCACTATCAATGAGCCAATTTTTACTGGCCATTTTCCTGCTATGCCTATTTTTCCCGGCGTATTGATTTTGGAAGCTCTGGCTCAGGCCACTGGTATTCTGGGTTTTAAAACAGTGACAGAACGTGCTGAAAACGAGCTGTATTTATTTGCTGCTATTGACGAAGCCCGTTTTAAGAAACCTGTTGTTCCTGGTGATCAACTGGTGCTGGAAGTGAAGTTCTTAAAAGAACGTCGTAATTTGTGGAAGTTTTACGGCGAAGCCAAAGTGGATGGCCAGGTGGTGTGTACTGCTGAACTGATGTGTGCCAGAAGAGAGCTTTAATATGATCCATCCTACTTCCGTGATCGAAACAGGCGCTGTGCTTGGCCAGAATGTTAAAGTTGGGCCATTTTGTTATATCGCCGCCAATGTAGTAGTGGGCGATAACACTGTGCTTGAATCTCATGTGGTGCTCAAAGGTCCTACAGTCATAGGTAAAGGCAATCACTTTTACCAGTTCACCAGCATAGGTGAAGATTGTCAGGACAAAAAATACAAAGGTGAGCCAACAGAACTTGTCATCGGCGATAACAACGTGTTCCGCGAAAACTGCACTGTGCACCGCGGCACCATTCAGGACAAAGGTATCACCCGTATTGGCTCGAATAACCTCTTTATGAATAACACCCATGTCGCGCACGACTGCGTCATTGGCGACAACGTGATTTTCGCCAGCGGTGCTCAATCCGCCGGTCATGTGCATATTGGTGACTGGGCTATTTTAGGCGGCATGAGTGGTATTCATCAGTTCTGCCATATTGGTGCGCACGCTTTTATCGGCGGTGGTTCTATAGTGGTGAAAGACGTCCCTCCTTACCTGATGGCGCACGGCTCTCACGCTGTACCTGCAGGTCTAAATGTCGAAGGTTTAAAACGCCGTGGCTTCAGCGCCGATGCCATTCTGGAAGTACGCCGCGCTTACAAAGAAGTCTACCGTAAAGGTTTAACAGTGCAGGAAGCTCTGGATGCTCTGGCAGAAAAATCTGCCGAATTCCCTGAAGTCAAAGCCTTTACTGATTTTATCGCCAACTCCAGCCGTGGCATTATCCGCTGATGATACAAGCGCAATCCAGGGTAAAAATTGCTTTAGTCGCCGGAGAACATTCCGGCGATATTTTAG
>CBIMJC010000309.1:0-4792 GCA_966244125.1 uncultured Rheinheimera sp. | reverse complement strand
AAAAGCAGTCCTGTGTCATAAGTTGGGTTTAGTGTATACCGAAATACAATGCAGGTGGAGCAAGGGTTAAATGACGCAGACAGAGATGCTCCAACTTAACCAGCTTGCTTGAAAAGCATCACTCTCCCGCAGCCATCTGCTGTAAAAACTCCAGCCGCTGTTTTTCTTCGTCACTAAGCACAAAAGGTTCATCGCTCAACTGACCAAAGTTGATGGCCTCCACCACAAAACCTGGCTCTTTGCTGTCGCCGTATCTGCTGGCTTCGCCCGGCATGGCGGAGCGTAATTCCAGCACAAAAGTACCAAGCCAATAAGGCCCGCCTTGTTGCTGCAATACCTGTTTAAAAGCCCGCAGTTCGAGCTTGGCAGTGCCCTCAGTTAACTGTTCTTCTGCTGTCAGCACAGCTAAAGGCTGTTTGTTTTCAGTAAATAAATTGGCTCTTAAGCGGTACATACCGGCTTTTTTTACCTCCAGCTCTACAGGGATTATTAAATCAGCGCCACGCGAACTGCTGCTGCCAATGCCCGTGATAGTGGCCACCGGATAGCTGTAGTCCAGCCCTGTTTGTAGTTGTTGGGTTTTGCCTTGCGCTTCAAACAACACCACCAGTTCCATAGCGCCGTCCCAGTTTTCTCTGGCCTCAAACTGATGCGGCCAGTCAGCAGAGTCTGCACCTGCAGTTAAATCGGCCTGCGCCAGCACTTTACCACTGAGTTGCTCACGTAATTCGGCTTTCACCTGCTGTGCTGACAGGCCATTCATCACCAGTTTAAATACCACAGCTTCAGGGTAGGTAAAGCGGTATTTAGGCAACACCAGACTGGCGCTGGCGCCACCTTCCAGCGGCAAGGCCACAGTATCAAAGTGATTGGGGTTCAGCAGTTGATGATCGGCCGGAGTTAAAGGCCTGGAATAGGATGGGTAACTTAATTCAGCCGCGTAAGCCTGTGACAACAAACTAAAACTTTGCTGCAATTCTTGTTGCTGATACTGATCCATTTGCACTGGTGGGGCAGTTGGAACCACAGGTTTTGCCGCAGGTTCGGCGATAGCTTGCACCTGTGGTTTATCTGCCACAACAACCTGAGTTTCAGGCCAAAACCAAAAAGCCGCCAGTGCTATCAGCACCAGCAGCAGACTAACCAATACTTTCTTGTGCATTAATCAGCGGCCTGACTAACTAAAGACGACATACTCTGGCGATCTGAGCCTGTGACTAATAAATAGTTAGAGGCAAACACCCACCAGCCTCTTGATTGCTGATAGGTCTGGAACTGCAAAGCCTCAGCGTTTAAATAAGTGGCTCTGGCATTAGCAGCTGTCACTTCACCATCGCGGCTGTCTTCAATCAGGCCACTGTGGCTATAGTCATTGCCCATCAGCATGGGGTAGTGATACGGCATAAAACCCTTAACGCCAGTGCTTTGACTAGCCAGTTTGCCATCAAAAGCCACGTTTGCACTGCAGCTGTCAAAAGAGCCAACAGCAGAGGCACCACAACTGGAATGACTGGCAACAACACCGTCGTCAGTACCAGGTAAAAATGGTCCTGTGGCATTTAAAAAGTCAGAACCTGCACCGGCAAAACGTAAACGTGGCACCCGGCTGGTGGGAAAACTGGCCAACTGGCGCGCCGTATTGACCCTTAAGTAGTTTAGCACACCAATATTAGAAGGGGATGGCATTTGGCCTAACCACAAAGATAAAGCTGCACGTAAGGCCGCATCTGTCCAGCTGCCGCCACCAGCCACACTGACCGCCAAATCAGCGAGTTCCACCCCACCACCTGCACCGGCAAAATCAAAACTGGCGATAATATTCAGCGGCTGTAAACCAGCGTTTTTCAGCCATAAAGCCTGGTTGTCGATGATATAACGGGTGACTAAATCGCCGGTGGAGTGGCTGACAAAAATACAACCGCTGTTGCAGGTGCCGGTGCGGGACAGCTGTTGCAATTTAGGCCAGACATAGTCTGTGGCAATTTTGCCTGTGATACGTTCCTGTGAAGGCCAGTCAATCCGCTCGTCAGCGCGGCTTAACCAAAAACCAGCCCAATAGTCGGCGCCGTTACTGCTGACATCAGCCCCTACAGGCCGGTCAGCTAAATTGGCAGGCTGAAACCCATGCACTAACACCACGGGATGACCATTTAACGCAGCAGCAAGAGGTAAGCTCAGCAGCGCCAAGCCGACAGCCGCCATTTTCAGTAGTTTCATTCGTTTGTCCTTGTTCTTGTCTTTGTGAATTTATTGTTTTATTTGCATCATTTCCGTGATACCAAGTTACAAATCCCAGTACAAGATAGAACAGCTTAATGACAATGCAATCGCAGAAAGGTGAATAAAAGCAGTGGGAAAGTGGCTAAAAGACTCTGCTGTGTTTGAATTTCAAATGTTAACAAATGGATAAAAACATGTCCGACCTGCTCATGTCAGAATTCAGTGGCAGGTATTAACGGCTCACGCATTGTTTAAAGTGATTACTCAAATTATTTTTTATTTGATGAAAAACAATGGAGCAGTACAACTTTTTCTGCTCCGGCACCTTTAGTTGTTATGGGATTTGAACATTACAATCACTGCCAGGTCCGCCACCAGGGATCCAGGTCCAACGTGTCTCATTGCGACAGTTGTAACGCTCTGTGGTGCGCTCTTCACGGTAAGTATGCACAGCCTCATTCAAATAGTATCCCTGCTTTTTGCCACATTGACCAAAGGCGATATGGCCTTCCACTGTTTGAGTTACTGTATGATTTTCATAAGGCAAACTAATGTAAATACATTGAGTGACTGGCTTTTGTACTATCACAGTACGTTCGTCACAGACTTCAACCTGATATTCAGCCCAATAACCACATTGCTGCTGCGCCACTGCAGCTGTAGAAGCAAATGCCAGCATAACAACTAATTTTTTTAACATTCTGATTCTCCTGTTTGATGATTTAGTTGCACTTTAAGGTGCAAAAGTTAAATTAACATCAACAAGGAGATAATTCACATCATTTTTGCTACAAATTTACCCCTATTAGATATTTTAGAGGATACCAGCAGCCACTATATTCGCCAGTTTAGCGCGCAGGTCGGTGATGGAGCTGTTGCGGTTGGGGTGCACACGATTCGATAACAAAATAACGTAGGTGCGGCTGGCCGGATCTATCCAGATACTGGTGCCGGTAAAACCTGTATGACCAAAAGAGCCTGCTGGCCATAAATCCCCTTTAGGTGCTGAATAAGCTGTTTGCATATCCCAGCCTAAAGCGCGGCTTTGGTTGCCAATCACAACCGGAGTGAGTAAACGTTGCACTGCCAGTGGCGATAATAGTCTTTGGCCTTTTAATTCACCGCCGTTTAGAAGCATTTGGGCAAATAAGGCTAAATCCTTTGCCGTGCCAAAAACTCCGGCATGGCCTGCAACCCCATTTAAACGTAGCGCTGTTGGATCGTGCACCACAGCATGTAAATAAGGCTGGACATAGTTTGGCAGCAGCTTTTGATAATCCGCATCCCCTTGTAGCTGTTCAGTCGGGGCTATACGTTGCAGATAAGCACTCTCTTGTGAAGGTTGATCCAGAGGCAAATAGCGGCTGTCTTTCATCTGTAAAGGTTGGAAAATGCGTTGTTCTGCGAATAGATGCAATGGCTGGCCGGTGATTTGTTCAACCACTAAGCCCAATAAAATAAAACCTATATCTGAATAGACAAACTGCTGATCCGGTTTGGTTTTTAACTTCAGTCTTGCCAGTTGTTGCTCTAAACCCGCTTTGCCCTGCCAGAATTCACGCCGGTCAAACCCATCGGCTAAACCTGAGCTGTGAGTGAGCAATTGCAGCACAGTGATGTTTTTCACTTCAGCATTGTTAAGCTGCTTCAGGTACTTGCCGACAGGATCTGTTAAACGCAATTCGCCCTGCTCCACCAGCTGCATGATGAGGGTGGTGGTCACTAAAGGTTTAGTTAAGGAAGCTAAGTCAAACACAGTCTCTGTTGTAGTGACAGCAGCTGCAGGCGAATAGGTTTTAAAACCAAAAGCCTGATGATACAGAATCTGTTCATCACGCCCCACCAGCACTACAGCACCAGGTAACTGCTTGTCAGCTATCGCCTTTTCAACCAAAGGCGCGATGCGCTTATAAGGTTCAGTTGCCAGAACAGCTGAACTGACACTACATAGCAGGGAAAATAATATAGCTTTGATCTTCATTACCTTTATCCTCCCTGCTGTGACCTACTCACTGAACAATGCCAATAAATCCTGCGCTTCGCCCTGCCAGATATGGCTTTGACCCAGACTGAAAATCTGGTCCGCCAAACCTTGTTTAAACTGCTGTAACTGCTGCACTTTTTCTTCCACAGTTTTGCTGATAATCAGCTTATAGACAAATACCTGCTTGTCCTGGCCTATACGATAAGCGCGGTCTGTTGCCTGATTTTCTGCAGCCGGATTCCACCAGGGGTCGTAGTGGATCACAGTATCAGCAGCGGTCAGGTTTAAACCTGTGCCGCCAGCTTTTAAGCTGATTAAAAATACCGAATTATCGCCCTGCTGGAATTCGTCTATTTGTTCCTGGCGTTTTTTCGTCTGGCCTGTCAGCTTACTGTAGCTGATATCCATATACTGCAGTTCCTGCTCTATCAGGCTCAGCATGCTGGAGAACTGACTGAAAATCAGCACCTTACGACCTTCTTCGATCATCTCAGGCAAAGTGTCCCGCAGCCACTGCAACTTGGCATTATTCTGCACCAACTGAGCTTGTTCTATCGGCAATAAGCGCGCATCACAACAGGCCTGGCG
>CBIMJC010000308.1:0-4803 GCA_966244125.1 uncultured Rheinheimera sp. | reverse complement strand
TTGTATCTTTGATTAAAAGATAAGTTGCTGCTACAGGCCGATAAAAACAACATCAAAAATACCAGGATACTTCCCTTCTTCATCGCAGAGCTCACTTCATAAATTAAAAAATTGTCCCGAGAATACCACAAACCTAATCGGCGGATAAACTCTTCTCAGGCCTGGTTATTAGTTATTGTCCGGCTGGTTTTCTAAGCCGCAACTTGTCTGGCCGTTTCAGCTGGTACTCAGACGTCAGGGGCATCTGCCGACAACTTGTTCAGCATCACCAGCACTTGCAGCCCTTTAGATTCAACCTGAACTACAGGCTCAAAACCATGTCGGGCATAAAGACCACCGGTTAAATCTTCGGTTTGTAAGTACAGATGCGTGATGCCGGCAGCACGGGCCCGAACCAATGCTTCTTTAACCAAAGCCGACGCCACACCGAGCCCCCTGGTTTTGGCCGTAACGTAGACTCCACCAAGCCAAAACTCGTAGTCCGGATACAGATCCATTTCACGAATTTTAAGCTCTGCAGCTCCCACCAGTTCATGATTAACTCTGGCAAGAATAAGCAAAGGAGCATGATTTCTGTTGAGTGCAGAAGCTACTTTAGCTAACACCTGCGCCTGAGTATAACGGCCGCTCTGGCGGCACCATTGCTCAAAATACCATGAAGCCACAGTCTCAGCTGCAGCAGGCTCATCTGCTAACAATACAAATTCCACCAGATTGCCCACAGCTCCCCCTCAGTTGCCCGCTTTACTGACAACAACAGACAACCTATGCCCGTCAAACTGCATTGTTGCTTCCTGATCATAGATCACTGTCATCACCGGATTCATTTTTGTTTCGCCCGACTGAAGTGCAGTGCTCAGAGTGGCGGTATTATCACTGTTCGGAACCACTTTCAGGTTGTATTTAAAAGCGGAGCCCATAGTGACAGACGCTTCTTTGCCGGCTTCCACCACCAGTACAGGTGACGCTATTAACTCGCCGTTTTTTACCAGTGTTGTGGCAACCTTATAGGTCTGGGCCGCAAAACTGCCGGCAGAGACGAATATTGCCATCACCAATACACTCGCTATTATTTTCATCAAATGTCCTTATTTCACTGAGTAAAACCTGTCGTTGCGGCAGAATGACCGGCACAACTTCTGATGCAGCGCTGTCGCTCTGTATCAAAGCCCGGTTGTTTCACTTTGCCATACTTAGTGGCACTGGCGCAAAACTCCTGTGGCATTCAACCCTGCTCAGCCGTTTTTTTGACCGGGCCGCACTAAAAACCAGCTCAACAGCACCAGCAATCCAAATGCACTGTACAGAGCGATAAACACCCACTGAGGTGCAGTGTAATACAACAACTGATGCAGCCAGTGCTGAATAAAAGAGCCCGCATAAGTACCTGCGCCTGCTTGTTTTCTCAGTGCCATCTCCCAAATAGTTAAGGGGCAAATCACACCCAGCCAGGATTGCAGCACTACTATGCCGATAGCGAACAAATGCAGTAAGCGGAATTTTAAATTGCGGATCCAGCGCCAGCGCAGAAAATACCCCAGATAAACGGCAAAAAGCCCAAAGACAACAAAACAAACAAAAAGTACATGCAGGATCAAAATCGCATCAGCCAGCAGTAAAAGCAGTTCTCCGGACACAAATTCTCTCCCCTGATGTTTTAGCTGGCGCTCAGCAACAGGCCTAAGGACCAGACCTGGTTAGTGTTGTCGGCTCACAGAACCTGGTCGCATCAGCCAAAATGGCAGCATGATCAGAAAATTCAGTACAAGCGCAATCAGGACGCCAAACGCCAGACCACTGGCATTCAAAGGTATACCCACTTTGAAATTCTGCACCACATCGCGAAGCAGATGAATTCTGTTGGGATGCAGCATAAAGAACATTTTTTCCGGCAGGTATCCCTTTTCAAAGGTCGTGATGCCACGACCCAATTCTGCCAGCAAATCCACTGTTCGCTGTTTTTGCTCTGCGTCAGCACGAACACTGGGTTCAGTATTATGCAGATGCTTGCTGATCATCGCCTGTACGTCAGCAAAACCATGCTCTTTTGCTGTAGCCTGATAAGCATCCACCTGCCATTGTGTCGCCTTGTACCAGCCAGATAAATACTGATGGTAATGATCGGCCAGCAAGGGCAGTTGCAGCGCGATCAGAAGCGCCGCGCCAAAAACTAATTTATCCAGTAATCTTCCAATCACTATCGTTGTTCCTGTAAAACTGATTTATAACACTGGCTCAGCTGATCCTGTGGCTTGATTCAGGTTATAACCTGCTCCAATCGTAGTAATGATTCTGGCCTTCGTCCTGATATTCAGCCACAAGCTCTAGACCTGCATCAGAGCCAAGACTTCGGTACTTTGCCGCTCCCAGAGAAACTGCAGCTTGTCCGGTCAAAATATCTGTCCAGCTGCAGCATTGTTTTGGGGCCGTAAATAAAAATCTGCCGCCAGGATTTAACCTCGCCGCCACTTTATGGATCAGTTGTGTTTGCTGTTCAGCCGGCAACAAAAACATCAGGCCAATGGCAACCACAGCATCAAAGTTCCGCTGAAAAAAACCGGAATGCTGTACAGTTTCGCAGACTACTCTGGCTTGAGGCACATGCTGGCGATAAGCTTGCACCAACTGCGCCGATGCGTCTATCCCATACAGGCGAAAGCCGGCAGCAGCTAAGGTAGTGGCAACTGGAACACCTGCGCCACAGCCAAGGTCCAGAATCACAGCGTGCGCAGGCAACAAACCAGCCCAGTGCCGGATGGTTTCGGCACCAATAGCCGACTCTGCACGCAACCGGATAAATTGCTGAGCTACAGCTTCATAGCCTGAAGAGCTCTGTGCTGCAGGTTCTGTCATTGCCTGTGTTCCTCACCACGTATTTTGGCAAACGCATACTCATCATAAAACCGGCCTTGTTTCTGCACCGCCAGCTTTAATACCCCTTCCTGTGTGTAGCCTGCTTTTTTCAACACCTGAACCGAAGCCAGATTGGGTGCTGCAACCACAGCATAGATGCGCTGAATCACAGTAGTTGCAAACACCAGTTCGGTGAACTGAATCACAGCTTCAGATGCAATCCCCCTGTTCCAGTACTCCTGTGCGACCCAATAACCAAGTTCTGCCGCATGGCCATATTCAGCTGTGTTGGTATAAATACCTGTCACACCACAGAATACACCTTCGAAGCTGATAGCACGGACAAAAGCAGCCTCTTTGCTGCCCGTCTCTACCCACCAGTTGGCGTCTTCATGACTGTAGGGTTGTGGGATCCTGGACGAAAGAAATCGAACCAGCTGCGGATTGTTCAGGTATAGCACCAGCAATTCGCTGTCGTCGCGGCTCAGTTCACGTAGCTCAATCATTGGAGCTCCTTTTCAGACGTGCAGGAACAAGGTGCACAAGCCTGATGCCAGCTTAGCCTACCCGCTTTGATAACCATGCATGAATGAGCCCGGCCTGAAAAAACTGCACCGGAAGCTCAAAGCCTCCGGCTGCAATAATAGAGGCGATTTTTGCCGGTGCTAAGACCCCAACATCATTGCTGTAGGCGCTGCGCATCCGCTCTATCGCCTCAGGGGTAATATCAGCAGCCGACATCATATTCATCCAGGCCCGCAATAAGACCTCGTATTCTGCTGACTGGGTATCAGAGGCCAGATCTGAGCTCGCCAGCAAAGCACCGGCCTTCAGCCTGTTTGCAATTTGCTGAAAAAATGCCAAGCGCTGCTGTGGGTCAACAAAAAACTGCGACACCAGAAAACAAGTAGCTGCATCATGCAACCCTTGTTCAGGAAGCGTCTCAAGGTACCCCTGATGAAACACACAACGGGAAGCAAAACCTTCCTGTTCGGCTTTCTGCCGGCACACCTCCAGCATAGCGCCGGAGGGCTCCACTGCCGTAAAATGCCAGAGCGGATTCTTCAGCGCCAGATGCGACAATTCAGCTCCTGTGCCAAGCCCAACACATAAAACTCTTGCGTCAGCAGGCAAGCCGGAAAACATGGAGTCGAGTAATAAATGCAAACAATGCCTTATCGGCGCTGTTTTCGCCCATTGAGTGTCATAGCTGGCGGCCTGCTGGTCAAATAAAGTTTTCAACTCGTTTTGATTCATTGTATTGGTACTCTTTAAAAGGGGTGGCTTGTGCGACGCTGCATCTGGCTGCCATACAATCTACAGCAATGGCAACAGAGCTTAGTCAGTCCATCTGGTTTTTCGTTCCGCAGTGTAAGCCCACCATACTTTAGGCGCATCACCCTGCATAAAGCGGGTTATGGAGATAAATACATCAATCACACAAGGGTCGTGCCGCTTTGCCGTGATATCACAAAGCTGCTGATACATTTGATAGGGGTCACGGTCTTTGAGGTCTTCAGGCTGATGGATGCCCAGCAGCATCAAGTCTGCGGCTCCTGCTTTGCCAATATTGGGCAGGTCCGTCAGCTTCTGTAATTTTTCGCGATTTACTTTATCCGGGTTCATCCTGAGCGCGTTTCCCTTTTAGCTGCAATCCTTTGAGTCAGGCCTGATGCTGCATAAAACCAGCAATAAAAAATTCGACTTTACCGCAGCTTTTACAAGCGTACATATCGAGGTTTTCTTTATTGACAAAAAACTCGCCTATGTCGCCCAGAACGCCCCAACGTGTGCCTTCATGGAAGTTTTTAGTGCCGATAAAGCTTAATTTTATGTTGCAGCGCAGGCAATCCGGAGCTGGCACCTCCGCTATGCTGGCAGGCTCTGCTGCACCTTTTTCGCAATTGCAATTCCAGCAAACTTCAAAGTCATCATATTCAATACTGGTGT
>CBIMJC010000307.1:0-4835 GCA_966244125.1 uncultured Rheinheimera sp. | reverse complement strand
AGGCCGGCTGCATTTTGTGGGTGCAACTTTAGAGCCTTTGGATCTGAATGTATTTAGCCTGATTATGGCGCAGCGCTCTGTGTCAGGCTCCCCAGTCGGCAGCCCGGCGACCATCAAAAAGATGCTGGAATTTGCCGTGCAGCATGACATTAAGCCTGTAGTCGAGACCTTTAAGTTTGATCAAATCAACGAAGCTATAGCGCATCTGGAAAGTGGTAAAGCCCGTTATCGGATTGTGCTTGAACGATAAATACCGGTAAAACACCTCTGCACTTTGATCTGCAGAGGTGTATCTTTTCTGGAAATTTTGTTGGACTTATCTGGACAATTTGCAGGCTTTGTACCATTTTAGTTGGCAACACAGCGCCAGCATTCTGTCGTTTTACCTGAGGGCGCCTTTTATAAAAATAATAAAAGAAGGATTTGCTCTGTGCTGCGTAATCTATTGAATACTCATAAAATTCCGCTGTATCTGTCCGCCATGCTTCTGCTTTTTCTGGCCCTTTTTTCTGTCACTGTTTTTGCTCAGCTTGAACCTGCTGAACGCGAAGAACTAAAAACTTTATTGCTTAAAGCCCGTGACGTAAATAGCGCTCTGCAAGGCAGACTGCTCTGTTACACAGAGAAGGATGCTGGTTTTCAGGCACAAAGCAGCCAATTGCAGCAACAGACCGGAGATTTGCATCAGCAGGAAAAGCAGTTAGCCAGTGAGCTGGCTCGTGTTAAATCTGAAGCTGAAGGCTTTCGTCAGCAGTTGTTGTTAGCCCGGCAGCAACTTGAGCAGTTGCAAGCCCGCATGCAGCAGGTGGAATGGGAGATCCGCAGCAGGCAGGCTGAACTGGACAGGTGCAAAGATGATTGGGGTTTTGTTGGTTTTTTATGTGATCTGGCCGGAGAGATTACCGGCTTGAACGGTCAGTTGCGGCAGTTGGCAGCAGAGCGGCAAAGTCATGAATTAACAACCCGCATGTTAGAGCCTCAGGTGCAGGCTGCGCAAAACAGACAAATTCAGGCAGAGCAGCGCTGGCACGAAGCGCAGAGCAAGACAGAGCAGACACAGGCTGCGGTTTTGGCCACCGAAGCAAAAATTACAGTGCTTAAGGCCTCACTGGAACAGATCCGGCTGCTGCGACAGCAATATGCTACGTCGCAGGACAGTCTTAGTCATAGTTTTGCTGAGTTTGAAAGCCTGGACCCGGCATCAGACCGGCGTTCAGTAATCCGGCGTTTGCGGCAGGAGTCTGCAGCCCTGAACGAGTTGTTACTCAAAGCTCACACCTTACTGGACAAAAATGGTTTGTCACTGCCGGGTGGAGAGCGTATTTGTGCGGTTTAAATCAATCGGAGGAAGATGTGATGGCGAATGAAAACCAAATTGTCAGTGTTGAGTTTGATATCAACAAACGTATTGATAGCCAGCTTGAAACTATTCTGGGCACAGCTCCTGTCCGGCTACCTGCTGGTGATCATGCTCTGATTGGCGATTATGTTCGAAAAATTGAGGGCACTTATGATGTGTCGCGTTCAAAAGAAGACACGGACAATGCCATACAGCTGTTGTACATCGCTTATAACACCACACCGCAGGAAGAGGGCAAAATCCGTGTTGGCATTGATGCGCTGATGAGTCGCCTGATCGCAACTCAGCAGGAAAGTGAGTTAAAAATGCGCTCAGCAGTCACAGATACCGGCCGTATTCTGAAATCATTACGCGAGCTTTTTGCTGATTGGGAAGAGGCTCGTGACAGCAACGATGTGGAAGAACTAAAAGCTTTTGTTGGTGAAGACTTATTTGATTTAGCAAAAGAAATTAAAGGTCGCGCAGAACGTATCAGTGCTGATCTGGCAAAAATTGCAGAAACCTACGATGGCATTATCAGTGAAACAACCAAAGCCACCAGTCAGGGCGAGCAGGCGCTGGCCACCCGTCTGAAAAACAAAGCCGACATTGAAAATGAAATCAGTAAAAATAACGCGGAACGGGAAAAGCTGGAAAGCCTGGTGAAGGATCTGCAAGCTGATATCAGCAAATATGAAAAACTGGCCAATGAGTACAAATCTCAGGCCGAAACGGCAGAAGAACGTGCTTTTATTATGTCGATAGTGCGGGTTGGGGCTCAGATGATTTCTGCGGCCATTCCGGCCATCACAGCGGGGATCACCGGAGCGGCCACAGGTGGAACCTCGCTGGTTGCAGCTTCCGCCGTGAACACAGCACGGCAACTACTGAATTCGGAAACTGCAGGGACCGAAGATGACACTACGGCCTTAGTGATTGAAAAGAAAAAAGAAATAGCTGACAAAAAAGCGGACAAAATCAAAGCTGAACGGGAAAAAGCCGAACTGGTTAAAAAAGGCAAAGAACTGGTTACAGAAAAGGAAAGCATTGAAAACTCCACCGAGCTTGACGAAGACAATAAAAAAACAAAACTGACAGCGGTGAAGAACCGGATCGACAGCAATGAAGCTGAGATTAAAGAAAAGGATGAAAAAATTTCTGCGGCAAGCACAGCACTGAACGCACTGAATGCCGCATTAAAATCGCTGGATAAAAGTATGGGCGAAATGGCAGACAAACAGGAGCAACAGGCGACTAATCTGCGGGCTTTGCAAATGAAAATGCTTGAGAAAGTAGAAGCTTATGAGCAGGAGAAACGTAATCAGGCCGCTGAGCTGGTGAAAATTAATGCCTTGCTGAAAGGTCAGCGCACTGAAGAAGAAACCATACAACTGGCGATTAAGTCACTGAACCTGAGTCTGGTGGCGCTGAAAAGAGTGAGGGAAATTATTGTCGAAATCTCTTTTTTCTTTAAGTCTTTTGCTGATTTTATGCAACAGGTGATGAATAACGCCAATGACCATGCACAGTTGCTGCAAAAAGTGCTGGATCAGGACAAGCTGACGAAAAGTTATACCAAAAGAGTGATCCGCAATACCGACGATTTTTTTGTCACCCAAACCGCACAATGGCAGGCCGTAGAGATAGTGTCGGCGAAGTTTGTTGATAACTTTAAAGACGGCTGGAGCAAACTGAATAAGCTCAGTGGCACTTATCTGACCGGTGATCAATTAAAAGCCTATCTGGATGTTGCTGCTGGCCAGATTGAAGAGATTTCATTTAAGCGCAAAGAAGCGGCCACCGCCAAACTGGCAGAGCTGAGCCGTTACCGCGATCAGATCAAAGCGCAAAGTTAAAGCCGGAGTCACTCAACTGGTGTTGTTTGTATGCCTTGGGTACCTGAAGCTGTGGCTGCAGGTGCCACAGGCGCTACCGGTATCAAAATCTAAGCTAAAGTACCGGCCCAACTGATGCCCAAACTGGCCGTTTTGTCTGCCGTGGAGAAGGTAGCCGCTTGCCATTTAGCAGGGCTCGTGCCGCAGACTGTATGTTGTGCTTGTCCGGTCAACCGGGGAATTTCCCCGGCACTATGCTGCCTGTGGTTTTGCATTGGGCGCTAAAGTTGAAGTGGAATGTATGGCGCAGCTTTAATTATTGCTTACAAAATTAACGGACGAATTGCCTTAGTGAGCAGGGGGTTATACCGTATATTCTTTGCAAAGTTGAATTCAAAGGAAAGCCCATGCTGCAGTCAGAACAACGTCGTGAACAATTACAACAGGAATTTAAACGCACAGATGGGATAGCACCCGGCATAGATCCTGTCCTGACCAAACATCAGAAAATGGCGCTGAACCCCTTTCGCTTTTTACGTGGTAGTTCAGGGCTGTTTTATGCAGACATCAAAAATTCTGTGCTGAAATTACCAAAAACTTTAACCACACAAATCCCGCTGACCACAGTGATAGGGGATTGTCATTTATCTAACTTTGGCTTTTTTACCGAAGAAGGTTCGTCCGGTGACAGAGTAATTTTTGCCCCCAATGATTTTGACGATGCCTGTGTGGGTCATGCGGTTTGGGATTGGAGCCGTTTTGCCGTCAGTATTTTATTAGCCGCTGATTATTGTCAGGGGGTGAAACAACAGCGTTATGCCAATGAGGAACATCTGGATTTGGCAGCGTTGCAGGTGGTCACAGCCAAAGATGCGGTCGCTGCAGTGCGTTATTTTTTAAGTGCTTATGTCGCTCAATGTCAGGCTATTGTTGAGGAGCCTGAACTTCGGTATTCAGTGCTGGATGATTTCCCGAAAAACCACGTGTTAAAACCAGTGCTGAAAAAAGCCATTAAACGCTCAGCCAAAGGCGAAGACTTTTTACGCAAAAGCACGCTGGCCAAAGTGGCCGATTTATCAGCTCGCCCTCTGACATTTAAACAAGACCCGGTGAAATTCACCCGCTTAAGTCAAGAGTTGTACAAGGAGGTGGAGTTCAGTTTCCGGCCTTATGTCAGCGACGATATTTTAGATATTGTCACCCGGCAGGGCGCCGGAACCGGCTCGTTAAATATGCAGCGTTATTATTTACTGGTGGGGCCAAAAGATATCAGCTCAGATGACGATTTGGCCTTGTGTCATGTGGTGGAAGCCAAACAACAACGGGACTCTGCGCCTTTGTATTTTTTCCCGGACTTAAGTCCGGTCAACCGTTTAAATGCCGCTCATTTAACTGTGGACTGTCAGCGCTTAATGCAGCGTCGCCCGGATTTGGTGCTGGATGAACATTACTGGAATGGCGCTCATTATCTGGTACGCTCGCTGCATCATGCCAATGTGGATGTGGACCCTGAAGATGTGTGTTTTGCTGAAAAAGCGCCGGGTGAAGAACTGGCTGAATATGCCGAGGCCTGTGGCCGTACTCTGGCTTTATCCCACAGCAGAGGCGACAGACGTTCATTTCGTTTTGAACAGGCCGTAGTGAAGCATTTACCTAAAGTG